>JANMAM010000110.1:0-11019 GCA_031359795.1 Gemmatimonadaceae bacterium | reverse complement strand
CGCGCGGCATACGCGAGCGACATCACGTACGGGACGAACAACGAGTTCGGCTTCGACTACCTCCGCGACAACATGGTGCCCTCGCTCGAGCAGCGGGTGCAGCGTGGCCACAACTACGCGATCGTCGACGAAGTGGACTCGGTGCTCATCGACGAAGCGCGCACTCCGCTGATCATCTCGGGACCGGTCGGCGGCGAAAGCGACATGCAGTACCGCGATCATAACGCGGCGGTATCGCGGCTCGTACGCAAGCAGACGGAGCTCGTCAACAATCTCGTCGCCGATGGTGAGCGCTCGCTCGAGAAGGGCGACCAGTCCGCCGCCGCAATGGCTTTCTATCAAGCGCGTCTTGGCGCGCCGCGGAACAAGCGCCTCCTCAAGGTCATGCAGGAGACGGGTGTAAAGTCACTGATCCAGAAGATGGAGCTGGATCATATCGCCGACAGGAAGATGTCCGCGAGCAAGCAGGAATTCGGAGCCCTCGAAGACGACATGCTGTTCGTGCTCGATGAGCGGGGTCACAGCGTGCACCTGACCGACCGCGGCGCGGATTTCATGTCCCCCGATGATCCGGATGCGTTCATCCTGCCCGACATTTCCGACGCCGTGCACCGGCTCGAGCGCGACACGACGTTTTCCGCGGCGGAACGGCTGCAGCGCAAGCGCGAGATCGAGCTCGAGTACGCGACGAAGAGCGAGACGCTCAATATCGTCCATCAACTGCTGCGCGCCCACGCGCTCTATGAAAAGGACGTGAACTACGTCGTGCAGGAAGGGCAGGTGCTGATTGTCGACGAGTTCACGGGCCGCACCATGCCGGGCCGTCGCTGGTCGGAGGGGCTGCATCAGGCGGTCGAGGCGAAGGAAGGCGTTCAGGTGAAGGGCGAGACGCAGACGCTCGCGACCGTCACGATCCAGAACTACTTCCGCATGTACGACAAGCTCGCCGGGATGACCGGCACCGCCGAGACGGAAGAGTCCGAGTTCTTCCAGATTTATGGACTGGAAGTCGCGGTCGTCCCGACGAACAAGCCGATCATCCGCGATGACCGCCACGACCTCGTCTTCAAGACGCGTCGCGAGAAATACAACGCGATCATCGAGGAGGCGAAGCGCCTCAACGTGCTCGGGTTTCCGGTCCTGATCGGAACGGTCAGCGTCGAAGTCTCCGAGACCCTCGATCGCCTGTTCAAGCGCGAAGGCCTCAAGCCTAACGTGCTGAATGCGAAGTATCACCAACGCGAGGCCGAGATCGTCGCTGAAGCAGGGCAGAAGGGCGGCATCACGATCGCGACGAACATGGCCGGTCGCGGCACCGACATCAAACTCGGCGAAGGCGTTCGCGCGTCAGCGCCTTCAGTGGTGAAGGATGCGGAAGGCAAGGACGTGGAGGTCCAGGAGATGGGCGGCCTTCACATCATCGGCTCGGAGCGGCACGAATCGCGGCGCATCGATCGCCAGCTGCGGGGTCGTGCCGGGCGTCAGGGCGACCCGGGTGCCTCACAGTTCTTCCTCTCTCTCGAGGATGACCTGATGCGCCTGTTCGGATCCGAGCGGATCGCGCGCCTGATGGACCGGATGGGCGCGCAGGACGGCGATGTGCTGACGCATCCGCTCATCACGCGCTCGATCGAGCAGGCGCAGAAGCGCGTCGAGCTCCAGAACTTCCAGAGCCGGAAGCGTCTGCTCGAGTACGACGACGTGATGAACCAGCAGCGCGAAGTGATCTATTCGCTCCGCTCGTTCGCGCTCGAGGGCGGCGAGGAGATGAAGGGTGAAGCGCTCGCGATGTTCGAAAAGGCGCTCCGGAAGCGTGCGGGGGAAGCGGTAGCACTGGCTGGCGAGGATGGCGTTTGGGACGTCGAGTTGCTGAATCAGGACCTCCTGATGCACTACATGCTCGTGGTCCCGGAGTTCGCCGATGCCGAACGTGCGCCGAGCGAGAAGGCCGACGCAGTGGAGGCGGTGCTCGTCGCCGGCCGGAAGGCGTTTGCGGAAAAAATCGAGAGCGTCTCCGCGATCGGAGACGATTTTCTCCGCTTCGTCATGCTCAGTGTGCTCGACGAGAAGTGGAAGGACCACCTGCACGACCTCGACCAGCTGCGCAACGCGATCGGCTACCGTTCGTGGGGGCAGAAGGATCCGCTGGTGGAGTACAAGCAGGAGGCGTATTCGATGTTCGTCGACCTGATGGCGGACATCTACCACACTTTCACCGAGCGTTTCCTGAAGATGCAGATCGTCTATCAGGATTCCGTGCCTCCGCAGCCTCCCGAGCTTCCCAGGCCGACGAAGCGTTATGACGCGATGGGGGTGCTTCGCGATGTGGACGACACGGACGAGCCATCGGGGACCAACGAGACGCTCGACGTTGGGCCGAACGAGCCGCCGGCGTCTGGCGTGCTCACGCGCCCCGATCCGTTGATCGCGGGCTCGGGCCGGACGCGTCCACTCAGCTCGTTGGGCACGGGCATGACCGGCGGTACCGGCGGGAACGGCACGGAGAACGGGACCGCGACCGGTGGCAATTGGGAGTCGGTCGGACGCAACGACCCGTGCCCGTGCGGCTCCGGCAAAAAGTTCAAGAAGTGTCATGGAGCGCGCGTGTAACGCGTATCCGCCATCGCACTTCCGGCGAGACCCCCCCATCCAGGCAGAGCGTCCCGGGTGGGGGTTTGCCGTTCCGTACGGGTAATCGCACCGGTCGCCGTTGTTGATCCGACCCCATTTGCGCTTCCTCGATGATGGGCGTTAGGGCGACCGGCGGCATCATCGGGGACGAATCGCGGCGATCACTGTATCATATTTGTGACCGCCGCTGCGACCCTTCTCCTTGAGCGCGCGTGGCCGAATCGTTATCAATCCGGGAGCTTCCGCAGTTCGACCGCCCCCGCGAGCGTCTCAAGCACCTCGGTGCCCAGGCATTGAGCTCCGCGGAGCTGCTCGCGATCGTACTCGGAAGCGGTGCACGGGGAAAGTCAGCGCTGCAGGTGGCGCAGGACGTGCTCGCTACGGCGGGTGGGTCGCTGCGCCGAATCAGCGCACAGCCGGTTGCTGCGCTCACAACGCATGGCGGGATCGGCGCCGCGCGGACCGTTGCGGTGCATGCGGCGCTGGAGCTTGGCCGTCGCATGGCGAGTGAGCTTCGAGACGAGGGCGCTCCGGTCCGATCGCCCGCGGACGTCTATGCCGTGTTCTCGCCGCGACTGGAAGATCTACCGGTGGAGGAGTTTCACGTGGCCGTGCTCGATGCACAACACCGAATGGAGCGTGATGTGACGATCACGCGAGGGATTCTCAATTCTTCGCTGGTTCATCCGCGCGAGGTGTTCCGGGAAGCGATCGCCGAGCGTGCCGCGGCGATCATCCTCGTGCATAACCATCCGAGCGGCGATCCGACGCCGTCGAGCGACGATCGCATGGTCACCGAGCAGCTCGTGGCGGCCGGGAGGCTCCTCGATATTCCCGTGCACGACCACGTGATCATCGGACGCGGGCGATACACGAGCTTTGCGCAGGCGGGGCTGCTGTGACGGCACCGGCCAAGGATCTGAGCATCCCCGGTTGGGGTCCGGCCGCGGAGCTGCCGGACCGCCTCGACCGGGAGCTGCTTGCGCGCGCCTATCGTTTCAGCGAGAAGGCGCACAGCGGGCAGACCAGGCGATCGGGCGAACCCTATGTCTCACACTGCGTCGAGGTCGCGAAGATTCTTGCCGAGCTGCAGCTCGATACCGTGACGGTCGCAAGCGGCCTGATTCACGACGTAGTCGAGGATACGACGGTGACCGTCGCCGATGTCGAGCGGGAGTTCGGCAGCGAAGTCGCGGCGATCGTCGACGGGCTGACCAAGATTGCAAGCCTGCCGTTCGGCACGTCGCAGGAGCGGCAGGTCGAGAACTACCGGAAGCTCCTGCTCTCGATCGCGAAGGATGCACGCGTCATCCTCATCAAGCTCGCCGATCGCCTGCACAACATGCGCACGCTCGAGCACCTCGCACCGGAGAAGCGCGTGCGCATTGCGCTCGAAACGCGCGACCTGTACGCGCCGCTCGCGCACCGATTCGGAATGGCCCGCGTTCGATGGGAGCTCGAAGACCTCTCGTTCAAGCACATCGAAGCGGACGAGTACAAGAAGCTCGCGAAGCTCGTTGCCCAGAAACGCGGCGAGCGCGAGACCCTGATCGCGCGGCTGCGCGAGCCACTCGAGACCGAGTTGCGGCGCGCCGGTATCAAGAACGTCGAAGTGACCGGCCGTCCAAAGCACCTCTGGTCGATCTACAAGAAGATGAAGCAACGCGACAAGCCGTACGAGGAGATCTTCGATCTCCTGGCGATTCGCGTGCTCGTCGACTCGGTCCCCGACTGTTACCACGCGTTAGGCGTCATCCACGACGGCTGGACGGCGGTTCAGGAGCGCATCAAGGATTACATCGCGCAGCCGAAATCGAACGGCTACCAGTCGCTGCACACCACCATCTTCGGTCCCGGGCGCCACCTGTTCGAGATCCAGATACGCACGCGTGGCATGCATCGGACGGCGGAGTACGGAATCGCGGCGCACTGGCTCTACAAGGGGACGGACAAGAGCTCGGAGGAGCTGGACAAGCACCTCGTCTGGTTTCGCCAGGTGCTCGAGCTTCAGCTCGACGCGAAGACGCCGGATGAATTCCTCGAGTTCCTGAAGCTCGATCTCTATCAGGACGAGATTTTCGTATTCACGCCGACCGGTGATGTGATTCAGCTCCCGAAGGGCGCGACGTCGATCGACTTCGCGTTCGCGGTGCACACCGAGCTCGGGCTGCACCTGGCCGGTGCGAAGATCAACGGAAAGATCGCGCCGCTCTCGCGGGAGCTGAAAAACTCCGACACCGTCGAGATCCTCCGCAGCCCGATCAAGAAGGCGAGCCGCGACTGGCTCGCGCACGTTCACACCGGACGCGCGCGCCACAAGATTCGCCAATGGCTCCGCCACGAAGAGCATTCATCGTCGACGAAGCTCGGGCGCGACATGCTCGAGCGCGAGATCAGGCGCCGCCGCCTTGCCAAGCCTGACGATCTCGAGCTCGTGCGCGCGGCGAAGGAACTGGGGCTGACGGACGGGCAGCACCTGATGGCCTCGGTCGGGCAGGGCGACGTCGACATGACGCGCGTACTGCGGCTGCTCTATCCCGACGTCGCCGCGGCGCACGAGGCTCCCCCCGAGCAGGGGGTCATCGAGAAGATCGTCGACCGCGTACGTGGGGTGCCGCGCGGCGTGCGGATTCAGGGCGTGGACGGGCTGATGGTGCGCTATGCGCAATGCTGCCAGCCCGTCCCAGGCGACCCGGTGACGGGGTACGTCACGCGTGGTCGGGGAGTGAGCATCCATCGAGCGGATTGCCCGAACCTGCTGCTGCTCGAGCACGAACCGGAGCGCCGCCTCGAGATCGAGTGGAAGGAGCGCGAAGGTGAGCGGTTCACCGTCAGGCTGCTGCTCGAGGGAAACGACCGCCGAGGCCTCTACGCCGACGTTGCCGCAGCCGTGAGCGCGACGGGCACCGACATCCGCGCGATGGAGCTCAAGGCGATCGACGCGAAGGCGATCGGCTCGATGCTGGTCGAGGTCGAGAACCTCAGCCACCTCGAGAAGATCATGCGCGCCGTGCGGAAGGTGAAAGGCATCAGCGAAATCGCGAGGCGCGACAACGTGAGCGCGGAAGACTGAGCCGACCTGGCGATCCCCGGCTGCGATCCCTCACCGAACAAAGCCCGGCGATTCGCGTTATATTGGATGACTATGCCCCGTGCCGTCTTCGACCTCCGCGCCCCATTTTCGCCCGCCGGCGACCAGCCTCGCGCGATCGCTGAGCTGTCGGCCGGGCTTGCCCGCGGCGACCGGTTCCAGACGCTCCTCGGCGTGACCGGTTCGGGCAAGACGATGACGGTGGCGAACGTGATCGTGAATCACGGCCGGCCGACGCTGGTGCTCTCGCACAACAAGACGCTCGCAGCGCAGCTGTACGGCGAGATCAAGAGCTTCTTCCCGCACAACGCGGTCGAGTACTTCATCTCGTACTACGACTACTACCAGCCGGAAGCGTACGTCCCGTCGAGCGACACCTACATCGAGAAGGACGCGTCGATCAACGAGGACATCGACCGGCTCCGCCTGCGCGCGACCTCCTCGCTGATGGAACGCGAAGACGTCATTATCGTCGCGACCGTCTCGGCCATCTATGGCCTCGGCGACCCGGTTAGCTACCGCGAACAGATGGTCACGCTCACGCAGGGGCAGCGGATCGCGCGCGACGACATCCTTCGCGCGCTGGTGCGCATCCAGTACACACGCAACGATGTCGCGTTCGACCGCGGATCGTTCCGCGTGCGGGGCGACACCGTCGAGATCTTCCCGGCCTACGAGGAGCAGGGCGTACGCGTGGAGATGTGGGGGGATGAAATCGAGCGTGTGTCGAAGATCGACCTGCTCACCGGGGAGACGATCGCGACGCTCGACCGCGCCGCGATCTACCCGGCGAAGCATTTCGTGACGACCCGCCCGACGCTCGAGCGCGCCGTTGGCCTGATCCGCACCGAGCTCGCCGAGCGCCTAACGGTACTGAAAACCGCCGGGAAGCTGCTCGAGGCGCAACGCCTGGAGTCGCGGACGAACTTCGACATCGAGATGATGCTGGAGATCGGTACCTGCGCCGGCATCGAAAACTACTCCCGGCATCTCTCTGGACGCGCGTTGGGCGAACGACCGGCCTGTCTGCTCGACTATTTCCCGGAAGATTATCTCGTGGTCGTCGACGAATCGCACGTGACGCTTCCGCAGATCGGCGGGATGTTCAACGGCGACCGTGCGCGCAAGCTGACCCTCGTCGACTACGGCTTCCGTCTGCCGAGCGCACTCGACAACCGGCCGTTGATGTTCGACGAGTTCCTCTCGCTCACGCCGCGCGCGCTCAACATCTCCGCGACGCCCGGCGACCTCGAGCTCAAGCTCTCCGAGGGTGTCGTCGTCGAGCAGATCATCCGGCCCACGGGGCTCATCGATCCGGAGATCGAGATCCGGCCCGTGCGCGGGCAGGTCGACGACCTGCTGAACGAGATCCGCCTCCGGGAGCGCAAGGGGGAACGCGTGCTCGTCACCACGCTCACCAAGCGGATGTCCGAGGACCTCACCGACTACCTCGCGCAAACCGGCGTGCGGGTTCGCTACATGCACTCCGACATCGACGCGATCGAGCGCATGGAGATCATCCGCGGGCTGCGACTCGGCGAGTTCGACGTGCTGGTCGGGATCAACCTGTTGCGCGAAGGGCTCGACCTGCCGGAGGTCTCGCTCGTCGCAATCCTCGATGCCGACCAGGAGGGATTTCTACGCTCGGACCGCAGCCTGATCCAGACGGTGGGTCGTGCCGCTCGCCATGTGAACGGTCGGGCAATCTTCTACGCCGACAAGGTCACGGACTCGATGCAGCGCTGCATCGACGAGACCACGCGACGCCGCCTGACGCAGGTCGAGTGGAACACCGCGCATGGCATCGTGCCGCAGGGTGTGATAAAGAGCGTCTCCGACATCCGCTTCATCACGCGGGTCGCCGATGCGCGCGAGGAACGGGAGGCGAAGGCGAAGCGCGTCGCCGAGTCGGACGCCAGGTGGGGTGCCGAGGATTTCGACAAGCGACTGGCGACCCTCGAGACGGACATGAAGCGGGCCGCCGAGGAGCTCGATTTCGAGAACGCCGCGCGGCTGCGCGACGAGGTGTTCGAGTTGCGGGCGGCGCGGGACCGGGCGGCGCAGGCGCGGAAGCGCGACGCCTTTGCCGACATCCGGGCCAGTCGTTAGGCACGTGCCGGCCACCGGGGAAGGGATCGACCTCCGGCTCTCGCTCGCCGATCTCGGGCGCTGGGGCGAAGCGTTCGGCGCGAGCCTCGCGCCAGGAGCGATCGTGGCGCTCCATGGCGACCTCGGGGCGGGGAAGACGACGCTCGTCCAGGCGATCTGCCGCGGCTACGGCGTGAGCGACGAGGTCACCTCGCCCACCTACGCGCTGGTCCACGAGTACGCGGCGCCACGGTCGGTCGTGCGGCACCTCGACCTGTATCGGCTCGAGTCACCCGCCGACCTCACCAACCTGGGCTTCGATGACATGCTTGGGCCCGATGCGGTGCTGCTCGTCGAGTGGCCCGAGCGAGCGGGCGACCGGTTGCCATCGACGCGCACGGACGTTCGCCTTTCACATGTCGCCGGCGACGCCGAGGTGCGGCGCGTCGTGGTGCGCTGAGGCGATGTACCTCGCGATTGACGCCAGCACGATGACCGGCAGCGCGGCCCTGTTCGATGGCGAGCGCCTCGTCGGGGAACGCACCGTGGCGATGAAGGGCGTGACCGAGGAGCGGCTCATGCCGGCGATCGTCGATCTCGTCACGGCGAACGGGGGATGGGGCGGAATCGAGGCCCTGGTCGTGGGGGCTGGGCCGGGGAGCTTCACCTCGCTGCGGATTGCAGCGGGTATCGCGAAGGGAATCGCGACCTCGCTTGGCGTCGCGCTGAACGCCGTGCCTTCGCCTGGCCTGCTCGTGGCCCGGACGGATGGCGTGGCGACGGGGCGCTACCTCGCGACGCTGGATGCCATGCGCGGCGAGTGGTTCGTCGCGATCGTGGATGTCGGGGAGGGTGGGCGCATAGTATCGGTAGGTCCGCTGGTGCGGCTCGGTGGCGCAAGCATCGCCGCGCATGCGGCGCAGTTGGAGGCGACCATCGTGGGACAGTTCGCGCCGAAGGCCAACGACACTGGGCACGCTGCCTTCGCAGGTGCGACGGCCGCGTGGGTACCGCACGCGCGTGGAGCCGGACGCCTCATATCGGCAGGACTCGCCACCGTCGTTGACCTCGCGACGTGGGAGCCCGACTACGGCCGTCTCGCAGAAGCGCAGGTGAAGTGGGAGGCGGAGCACGGTCGCGCGTTGTTCGCACCGGACGACGCCCAGCCGAGTGTCCACCCGACCACCCGATTACCCGACCCGCCGACGCGCGGGGCGCCCACGCCATGAGTGCCCGGGCGCCTGGCGCCGCAGCAATGGTCGTGCGCCCGGCCGTGCCTAACGACTGCGATGCCATTGCCGTCGCCGAGAAGGCGCTGTTCACGGATCCCTGGTCGCGGCGGTCCTTCGCCGACCTGATCGACCGCCCGGGCGTCCACTTCCTCGTGGCCACCGTGGACGACGCCGTCGCCGGGTACGCCGTCGCGTACTTCGCAGCCGACGAGGCGGAACTCGCCAACATCGCCGTGGTCCCGGCCCGGCATCGCCACGGGGTGGGACGCCGCCTGCTCGACGCCGTGCTGGCGGCCGTGCATGGTGATGGGGCCGTCGAAATCTGGCTGGAGGTCCGGCAATCCAACGCCGCGGCCCGTCACCTGTACGATCGGGTCGGCTTCATCGAGGTCGGACTGCGCCGGCGGTACTACGATCGGCCGGTCGAAGACGCTATTGTGATGCGCCGAGCGACGGCTCTGCGATGATTTGGTTCAACCTGCGGGAATTCGGTGGCGTCGCACGGACGCTGCCTGCATACTCTGCCCAGCGAGTCAATCACACTCGCACGGAGGAAACGTGGCCAGAAGCTTGAACAAGGTGACTTTGATCGGGAACGTCGGCAAAGACCCCGAGGTGCGCTCCACGTCCAGTGGCGGTCGCGTCGCCGACTTCTCCCTCGCGACGTCGCGCTCGTGGAACGATGCCGGTGGAGCGGGAGGGAAGCAGGAGAAGACCGAGTGGCACAAGTGCATCGCCTGGAACGGCCGCAATGGCCAGGGGATGGGCCTCGCCGACATCGTCGACAAGTACGTCAAGAAGGGCGACAAGCTCTTCGTCGAGGGCAGCATCGAGTATCGCCAGTGGACGGACAAGGAAGGCCAGACGCGCTACACCACGGAAATTCGCGTGCGCGAGCTGATCCTCCTTTCCCCGCGTGGTGACGGGGGTGGTGGTGACTACGAAGGCGGTGCGAGCCGTCGCTCGTCGGCGCCCGATCGGGGTCGCGCCCCGGCGCCTGCGGGTGGCAACGACGAGTTCGAGGATTTCCCTCGCGCACTCGAAGACGCGGACGACGACCTGCCGTTCTGATCAACGTGGGCGCTGTCGGCGGCGGTTGCGAGGGTTCCTGCGTGGAGCCGTCCTGATCGCCGGCCGTCTGAGGCGGGGCCCAAATCGAGGCTCCGCCTCTCGCCTTTCGTGCTGCCGGCAGGCGCAGGGTCCGTTAGATTGCGCGCGATTCCTGCGCGCGGACACGTAGCGGCCCTGGGCTGCGCGTTGCTGCGCGTCCTTCGCCCGCATCGACCCACATTGCGCATGCCCGTGATCGCCCGGATCTGCCACCTGAATCCTCGTGTTCGGGGGGCAGCGTGAGCAAGCGCGCCCTCATCACCGGCGGGGCCGGCTTCATCGGCTCGCACGTCGCCGAACGGTTCCTCGACGCCGGCTACGCGGTCGAGATCGTCGACAATCTCTCGTCAGGCAGGAAGGGGAACCTGCCGGCCGCGGCCACGTTTCACGAGCTCGACATCACGTCGCCGGACGCGGCGCGCCTGGTTCGCGAAGGGGGTTTCGACGCCCTCTGCCACCTCGCCGCGCAGATCGACGTGCGGAAAAGTGTGGCCGACCCGGCGTACGACGCGGCCGTGAACATCGGCGGCTCACTTAATCTCCTCGAAGCGGTGCGCGCCTCCGGACGCAAGACGCGCTTCATCTTCTCGTCCACGGGTGGTGCGATCTACGGTGACTTCGTGCCGCTGCCGACGTTCGAGAGCATGCCCAAGGATCCGGAGTCGCCGTACGGCATCGCGAAGCTCTCGGTCGAATACTACATGGGCTACTTCGCGCGCGTGCACGGCCTCGACACTGTCGCGCTGCGGTTTGCGTACGTTTATGGCCCGCGACAGTACCCGCATGGCGAGGCGGGCGTCGTCGCGATCTTCTGCAAGCGCATCCGGGACGGAGAGGCGCTCACGGTGTTCGGCGAAGGGACGCAGA
>JANMAM010000055.1:0-28950 GCA_031359795.1 Gemmatimonadaceae bacterium | reverse complement strand
GGCGACACGATCGCGATCGACTTGGCCGCGCGCCGACTCGAGCTCGAGGTTCCTGCCGCGGAACTGACCCTCCGTGCGAGCAGGTGGCGCGCGCTTCCACCGCGATTCACCCGGGGATGGCTGGCGCGGTACGCCGCGATGGTCACCAGCGCGCACACGGGCGCAGTACTCGCCGTCCCTGAACGAAGCGTCACGGCGCAGGTCCCCGCACCGGTGGGCGCCGAGCGGTCCCTGCCCGCCGCCAAGCCTAACGCGTTCCGCAAGGGAGCGGTCCGATGACGGCCGTCGAGAACACCGGGCTGCGGACCGGCGCACAGATCCTTTGCGAGGCGCTCGTCCGGCAGGGAGTGGACGTGATCTTCGGGATTCCCGGCGGCGCGATCATGCCGTTCTATCACGCGCTGCCGGAGTACGGCGACCAGCTGCGTCACGTGCTCTGCCGTCACGAGCAGGGTGCCGGCCATGCCGCGGAGGGCTACGCGCGCGCGAGCGGGCGCGTCGGCGTGTGCGTGGCGACGAGCGGACCCGGCGCGACGAACCTCGTCACGCCCATCGCCGATGCGTGGATGGATTCATCTCCGATGGTCGCGATCACCGGACAGGTCGGCAGCGCGCTGCTCGGCACCGATGCGTTCCAGGAGACGGACATCATCGGCATCACGGTGCCGATCACGAAACACAGCTACCTCGTGCGCGATCCGCGCGACCTGCCACGGGTTATCGCCGAGGCGTTTCACATTGCGTCAACCGGCCGGCCAGGGCCGGTGCTCGTCGACGTCACCAAGGATGCACAGCAGGCGAGTGTCGTGCCCGACTGGGACGTCGAGATCGACCTCCCCGGCTACGTCGACTACCGCCGCGTCGAACCCGATCCGACGGCCATCGCGAACGCGGCGCAGCTGCTCGCGTCGGCGAAGCGGCCGCTCATCCTCGCCGGAAATGGCGTGATTCAATCGGGGGCGACCGTCGAGCTGCTTGCCTTGGCGGAGCTGACCGGGATTCCGGTCATCACGACGCTCCACGGGCTTGGCGCGTTCCCGCAGGAGCATCCGCTCAGCATGGGAATGCCCGGCATGCACGGCTGGGTGCATGTGAACCGGGCGATTCAGCGGTGCGACGTGCTGCTCAACATCGGCAGCCGTTTCGACGATCGTGTTACCGGCAAGGCGTCGACCTTTGCGCCGAACGCGTCGATCATTCACGTCGATGTCGATCCCTCTGAAATCGGCAAGCTCGTCGCGGTGACGATCGGGATTGTCGGTGATGCGCGGACGGTCATTACGGCATTGCTCTCCGAGCTGCCCGAGTCGATGGGCTCCGACCGCCTCGATGACTGGATCGAAGAAGTCGGTGAGCTTCGGGCGAAGTTCGAGCCGCGTCAGGCCTACCGGCGGCGGCCCGACACCGCCGATCTGCAGCCGCATGACGTCTGCGCGGCGCTCAATGCGGCGCGGCACGCGCGCGGCCCGAGTCGCATCGTCACCGACGTCGGGCAGCACCAGATGTGGACCGCCCAGCTGCTCGACTGGAAGCGGCCGCGCAGTCACATCACCAGCGGCGGATCAGGCACGATGGGTTTCGCGGTCCCGGCAGCGTTAGGCGCGGCGATCGCGTTGCCCGACGAGACCATCTGGGCGGTGGTCGGGGATGGCGGATTCCAGATGACCAATCAGGAGATCGCGACGATGGCGCAGGAAGGCCTCACCAACGTGAAAATCGCGATCGTCAACAACGGCTACCTCGGCATGGTTCGCCAGTGGCAGCAGCTGTTCGAGGGGCGACGCTACAGCGGCACACCCCTTTCCGGACCGGACTTCGCGAAGCTCGCCGAAGCCTACGGCGTCCGCG
The DNA here is from genome assembly GCA_031359795.1 of Gemmatimonadaceae bacterium. Lineage (GTDB taxonomy): Bacteria > Gemmatimonadota > Gemmatimonadetes > Gemmatimonadales > Gemmatimonadaceae > JABFXC01. The sequence continues at coordinate 27,102 of JANMAM010000055.1, read as the reverse complement.
GGATCACGGTGGATTCTGTTGCAACCGTCGATTGGGCGATCGAGGAAGCATGGGAGCACCCGGGTGTGGTGGTCATCGACTTCCGTGTCGAGCGCGAGGCGAACGTGTTCCCGATCGTTCCGCAGGGGCGAAGCATCGGCGAGATGATGGTCGATGCACACACCCACGTTCCGGCGGCGGTGGCTCGGGCATGATGACAACAGCCACGCCTGTGAAACGCCACGCACTCGTCGTGCGACTCAACGATCGCCCCGGCGCACTGTATCGCGCGGTCGGCCTGATCCGGCGGCGCGACTATAACGTCGCGAGCCTCGTCGTCGGCGCAACCGACGGCAGCGGGACGAGCAAGATGGTGATCGTCGTCGATGCGGCGGACCTTCACCAGATCGTGCAGCAATTCTCGCGATTGATCGACGTGCTGTCGGTCGCTGAGATCCCGTACGAAGAGGATCTGATGGAGCTTTTCGCGGACGTCATGCGCCGCTTCGATCTTCCACTCGCCACCACCCCCAAGGAACTGGTCTGATGACAAAGCTTTATTACGATGCCGACGCTGACCTCGCACAACTCGCCGGCCGCCGGGTCGCGATCATCGGCTATGGAAGCCAGGGCCATGCGCATGCGCTCAACCTCAAGGACTCGCGCATCGACGTGCGCGTCGGGCTCCCCGAAGGCTCGAAGAGCCGCAAGGCCGCCGAGGCAGCGGGTCTCCGCGTGGTGAGCCCGGGGGAGGCGGCGCGCGAGGCGGATTTCATCGTCATCCTCACGCCCGACCACACGCAACGCGCGGTCTACGACGAATCCGTAGCGCCGCACCTGACGGCCGGGAAGACGCTCCTGTTTGCGCACGGGTTCAATATCCGCTTCGGGGAAATCGCGCCCGCCGCGAACATCGACGTCATTCTCGTCGCGCCCAAGGCGCCTGGACATCGCGTCCGCGAGCTGTTCGTGGAAGGGGCGGGTGTTCCGTCACTGGTCGCCGTTCATAACGACGCATCGGGACACGCCCTCGCCGACGCACTCGCCTATGCGAAGGCGCTCGGCTCCACGCGCGCCGGGGTGCTCCAGACGACATTCGCCGAAGAAACAGAGACCGACCTGTTCGGCGAGCAGGCGGTGCTCTGCGGAGGTGCGTCGGCGCTGGTGAAGGCGGGCTTCGAGACGCTCGTGAAGAACGGCTATCAGCCCGAGGTTGCATACTTCGAATGTCTGCACGAGCTGAAGCTGATCGTGGACCTGATGTATCGCGGTGGGTTGAACTACATGCGGCACTCGGTGTCCGACACCGCCGAGTACGGCGACTACGTCGCTGGTGACCGCATCGTCACGGCCGAGACGAAGCGGGAGATGCAGAAGCTGCTCGATGAGATTCGTGATGGGTCGTTCGCGCGTAGCTGGATCAACGAGAACAAAACCGGCCGCCCGACCTTCGCCGATCGCCGCGCCGCGGAGTCGGACCATCAGATCGAGCGCGTCGGACGCCAGATGCGCCGGATGATGCCGTTTCTCGATGCGAAGGAAGTCCTGCCCGGACAGATTGCCGTTACCGCACCCGCGGATGCGCCGAGCCTTGTCGGCTCCACCATGGCCACCGCCGGAGCGTCGCGATGAGTGCGGCAACATCGGTCGACATGATCACCGAGGACGCACTGTCGCCGGACAGCGCTGCGTCCCCCGCCAGCGTCCCGTTAGGCAAGCCGCCGGCGCTGATCTGGTTCAACGGCAGGATCGTACCCTGGGCCTCGGCGACGGTGCACGTGATGACGCACGCGCTGCACTATGGCTCATCGGTGTTCGAAGGCATCCGCTGCTATGATACGCCGCGTGGGCCGGCGCTTTTCCGGGTGCGCGAGCACCTGCGCCGTCTCCGCGAGTCGGCGCGCCTCTACCGCATGGAAATTCCATTCGACGAAGAGGGGCTCCTCGAGGCCTGCCGCGCGGCCGTTCGCGAGAACGGCATGCGGAACGCGTACCTTCGCCCCCTCGCGTGGCGCGGCGCGGGTGGATTGTCGCTCAGCCCGATCCGTCACCCGGTCGAGGTCATGGTCGCCGCGCTGCCGTGGGGTACCTACCTCGGCGAAGAGGCGCTCGAGCGCGGAGTCGATGTTGGAATCTCCTCGTGGACGCGCCCTGCGCCAAACACCGTTCCCACCGGCGCAAAGGCCGGTGGGAACTATGTCTCCAGCCAACTCATCGCCATGGAGGCGGAGCGTCTCGGCTACGCCGAGGGAATCGCGCTCGACAGCTCGGGAACAGTCAGCGAGGGCTCTGGTGAAAACATCTTTCTCGTTCGCGATCGCACGGTCATCACCCCGCCCGCATCATCGTCGATCCTCCCCGGGATCACCCGCGACACGCTGATCGTGCTCGCGAGCGAGGCGGGGTTCACGGTTCGCGAAGAACGCGTCCCGCGCGAGGCTCTCTACGCCGCGGACGAGGTGTTCTTCACCGGCACCGCGGCCGAAGTGACGCCAGTGCGCGCGGTGGACGGCCTCGTGATCGGCAACGGCCGTCGCGGACCGGTGACGAGCGTGCTGCAGCGCGCGTTCTTTGCAACGGTGCGCGGCGAACGCGAAGACGATCGGGCGTGGCTGACCTACGTCTGACCTGATTGCGGCGTGGCCGTGATTCATTGCTGCTGCTCAATAAAAGCTATTGAACCACAGGGGGCACAGGGTTACCGAGTCCAGAACCGCCGCGTCGCGCCGCGGCCGAACAGCTTGGGGGCAAGTCGGTGAGATGGTCTCGCCCCGGTTGCCCCCAGATCAGTTACGGACCGCAATGGACGCCCGAGTTCAAGGTTTTTACTCGGTGCCCCCTGTGCCCCCTGTGGTTAAATGCTGTTCCTTCTAAGCGAGAGAATCAGCGAGTGCCCCGAACGCGCTCAGCACGGCGTCGGTGACCTCGGTAGTCGTCGCGTTTCCCCCGAGATCGGGAGTGCGCGCACCGTCGGTGAGTGCCTGCCACACGGCGCGCTCCACACCGGAGGCTTGCTCCTCGAGACCTAGCGAGTATCGCAGCAGCAGCGCGACGCTGAGAATGGTGCCGATCGGGTTCGCCACTCCGCGACCAGCGATGTCCGGTGCCGATCCGTGAACCGGCTCGTAGAGGCCGGTGCGTGTGCCAGCCTGTGGCGCGCCTAACGATGCAGACGGCAGCACGCCGATCGAGCCGGTGAGCACCGCCGCCTCGTCGGTGAGGATGTCGCCGAACATGTTCTCGGTGACGATGACGTCGAATCGCGCCGGGTTGGTCACGAGCTGCATCGCGCAGGAATCGACGAGCAGGTGGTCGAGCGCGACGTCGGGATACTCATCGGCGATGATCCGGGTCGCGACGCGACGCCAGAGCCGCGAGGTCTCGAGCACGTTCGCCTTGTCCACGGACGTGAGGCGGCCACGGCGGGTGCGCGCGAGCTCCGCGCCCATCCGCACGATGCGCTCGATCTCGGTGGTGTCGTAGCTGCACAGGTCATGCGCGCGCTCGACACCGCCGGGTAGCTGCGCGAGACCCTTGTCTCCGAAGTAGATCCCGCCCGTCAGCTCGCGCACGACCAGAAGATCGACGCCGGCCAATCGCTCCGGGCGAAGCGGTGAGGCGTCGACGAGCGCGGGATGAGGCAGAACGGGCCGGAGGTTGGCGTATAGTCCGAGCGCACGCCGGATCGCGAGCAGACCCTGCTCGGGTCGGACGCGCGCCGCCGGGTTGTCCCATCGCGGCCCGCCAACCGCGCCGAGCAGGACGGCGTCGGCCGCGCGGCACGTTTCGGTGGTATCGTCAGGCAGCGCGCTTCCCGTCGCATCGATTGCCGCGCCGCCGATCAGCCGCTCGTGAAACGTGACCCGGGCGCCGGCGGTGTCGATCGCCCTCTGCAGAACGCGCCGCGCCTGGCCTACGACTTCCGGCCCGATCCCGTCGCCGGCAAGGAGGGCGACGGTAAAGTCTCTCTTCTGAATCACGCTCATGCCGGCGCCCGCAGGGTCAATGTATCGATCGTTGCGCGGTGCGCGCGTTCATACGCATCGATGTCGGGTCGTGCATCGAGCAGGAACGACATCTCGTCGGTCTCGTTGAGCATGCAGTATCGCGAGAATGCCGGCACAGGGAATCGGACCGCGGTGCCGTCTGGCAGCGTCAGCATCTGCTCCTCGAGATCCACCTGAAGTCGCGCGTTTGGCGCGTGGGTTCGCATGAGCTGCGCGAGGACATCGGCGCTGACCTCGATCGGCAACAGCCCATTACCGAGGGCGTTGCCACGAAAAATGTCGGCGAACTCGCTGCTGATGATCGCCCGGAACCCCGCGCTCGACAGCGCCCATACCGCGTGCTCGCGCGACGAACCGCACCCGAAGTTGTTTCCGGCGACGAGAATCCCGGCGCCTCGCGCCTCCTCGCTGTTGAGCACGAACTGCGGATTCGGCGCGCCATCCGCCAGGTACCGCCAGTCGTTGAACGCGTGAGGCCCGAGGCCGGCACGGTTGGTCGTCGTCAGAAATCGAGCGGGGATGATCTGGTCGGTGTCGACGTTTTCGCGGGGAAGGGTGATGTACGTGGAGTCGAACCGCCACTTCTCCGCGCTCATGACACACCTCCGCCGACAAGGGTGCGCGGATCGGTGATCACCCCGGTTACCGCCGCCGCCGCGGCCGTGAGTGGGCTGGCGAGAAGAGTGCGTCCGCCGCTCCCCTGGCGTCCCTCGAAGTTGCGGTTGCTGGTCGACACGGAGAGCTGGCCCGGGCTGAGCTGGTCGCCATTCATCGCGATGCACATCGAGCATCCCGATTCCCGCCACTCGGCGCCGGCCTCGATGAAGATCCGGTCGAGCCCCTCGAGCTCTGCCTGACGCTTGACCTGCTGCGAACCGGGAACGACGAGCGCGCGTACTCCCTTCGCGACGTGCCGGCCTCGCAGCATTCCGGCCGCATCCCGCAGATCCGATATGCGCGAGTTCGTGCAGCTGCCGAAGAACACGACGTCAACCGGCGTTCCGGTGAGCAGTCCGCCCGCTGTCAGCCCCATGTAGCGGAGCGCGCGCTCGGCGTTCTCACGCTCGCTGCGATCCGCGAGCCGATCGGGATGGGGAATCGCGTCGGTGATCGCCATTCCCATTCCCGGGTTGGTGCCGTAGGTGATCATCGGAGCGAGCGTCGACCCGTCGAGCGTTACGGAGCGGTCGAACACCGCGCCCTCGTCCGTCACGAGGCTGCGCCATTCAGCGACCGCGCTCTCCCACGCCGCGCCCTGCGGGGCATGCGGGCGATCGCGTAGATACGCGAACGTCGTCTCGTCGGGCGCGATCATTCCGGCGCGCGCGCCGGCTTCGATGGACATGTTGCAGACGGTCATTCGCTGCTCCATCGACAGCGCGCGGATGACGCTGCCGCGATACTCGATCGCGTGCCCGGTTGCGCCACCAACACCGAGCCTGGTGCAGACCGCGAGAATGACATCCTTCGCGGTCACTCCTGGTGACAGCGTCCCGTCGATGCAGACCTCGAGCGTCTTCGGCTTCGTCTGGAGCACGCACTGCGACGCGAGCACCTGCGCGACCTGCGAGGTGCCGATGCCGAAGGCGAGCGCGCCAAAGGCACCGTGGGTACTGGTGTGGCTGTCTCCACAGACGACGGTCATCCCGGGTTGCGTGAGCCCGAGCTCGGGCCCGATCACATGAACGATCCCCTGCCGCTGGTCGCCGAGGGCGAGCAGGGGAATCCCGAACTCTGCGCAATTCTGCGCGAGCCGCTCGACCTGCGCGACACGTGCGCCGGTCCCGGCGTCGCGAATCGGCAGCCCCGCAAAGCCGCCGCGCGTCGTCGGTGTGGAATGGTCCATCGTCGCGATCGTCCGATGCGGGGCGCGAACGCGAAGTCCGCGCTCTCGCAGTTCCGTGAACGCCTGCGCCGAAGTCACCTCGTGGACGAGATGCAGATCGATGTAGAGCACGGCGGGCGTCGCCGGGGTCTCGGAACGCACGACATGCCGGTCCCACAATTTTTCGAAGAGTGTGCGCGGGCGTGGAGCAGTCATGCGGGCACTCCGACAGCGCTTGCCGAGGACGACGCCAGCTCGTAGTGCTCGGTCGTCGCCACGGTCTCTGCCTTTGCCTGACGTTGCGCGTGGACGAGGCTGTTCAGCGCATCGACGTACGCCTCCGCCGACGCGGTCACGACATCGGTATGTGCGCCATGGCCGACGTACGTCTGGGCCGTGTGAAAGTCCCTGATCCGGACGGTGACCTCGCCTAACGCTTCCGCACCTTCGCTGACATTGCGGACGGTGAATCCCTGCAGCTCGGCGATGTCCCCGACCAGTGCATTCACCGCGCGGCAGCTCGCGTCGACTGGCCCGCTGCCGGTGGACGACGCGACGAGCGTCGTGCCGTGAGGATCGCGCAGCTGCACGGTCGCGGTCGGGATCACGTGCGTTCCACAGGCAACCTGCAGCTGCTGCAGGCTCCACTCCGCCGGCGCGTGCTCCTGCGCTCCGGTGGCGAGCACCGAGAGATCCCGCGCATTGACGATCTTCTTCCGGTCGGCCAGCTGCTTGAAGCGGGCGAACACCTCGAGGAAGCGCGCGTCATCGAGGTCGTGCCCCATCGCCTTGAGCCGGCTCCGCAGCGCGTTGCGCCCGGAATGCTTGCCGAGTACGAGCTGGCTGCCATCGGCCCCGACGACGTCGGGCTCGATGATCTGGTAGGTCGATGCGTGCTTGAGCATCCCGTCCTGGTGGATTCCCGCTTCGTGCGCGAAGGCGTTCGCTCCTACGATCGCCTTGTTCGGCGAGACGTACGATCCCGTGCACGACGCCACGACGCGCGACGCGCGCATCAGCTCGCGTGTATCGATGCGGGTGCCGATGCCGTACTGGTCCGCCCGCGTGTGCAGTGCCATCACGACTTCTTCCAGCGATGCGTTGCCGGCCCGCTCGCCGATGCCGTTGATCGTGCACTCGACCTGCCGCGCGCCGGCACGGATCGCGGCGAGCGAGTTCGCGACAGCCAGTCCAAGATCGTCATGGCAATGTGCCGAGACGACCACGCCGTCGCCCCGCGCCGCGAGCTCGCAGACACGCTCGATCAGCGCCGCGTACTCGTCGGGGGTGGTGTAGCCGACGGTGTCCGGGATGTTGAGCGTGGTCGCTCCCGCCTCCATGACCGCGGCGAGCACGTCGAGCAGAAAGCCGGTATCGGAACGCGTCGCGTCTTCCGGGGAGAACTCGACATCAGGTGTCCCGGTCTTCGCCCGCGCGACCGCCATGCGGGCGCGGGCGATCAGCTCGTCGCGGGTGCAGCGCAGCTTGTGCTCGAGGTGAATGTTCGACGTTGCGAGAAAGACATGAACCCTCGAGCGCGCGGCGGGCGCAATCGACGCGAGACAGGTGTCGATATCGCTCTCGGTGGCTCGAGCGAGGCCGCAGACCACGGGACTTCCCTCCGCGCTGAATTCTTCAGCGACTCGGCGAACGGCGTCCGCATCCCCTGACGACGCTGCCGGAAAGCCCGCCTCGATGACGTCCACGCCGAGTCGCGCGAGCTGCCGCGCCACCTCGAGCTTTTCGACGAGCGACATCGTGCACCCGGGCGACTGCTCTCCATCGCGAAGCGTGGTGTCGAACACTCGAACGTGATCGGGCGGCGCCCGATGGGACTGTGGAGCGGACATGGATTGGGAGAGGTGAGGGAACGAGCAGACTCTCCGAGCCGCGCACCGTGCCGCGGACGTGTCTCCCCGACTGTCCGAGAGGTGGCCTGAAAAAAGGAACGGCCCCTCCCACGATCACTCGGGGAGGGGCCGTTCGCGACACGAGAGTCGCGCTACTCGGTAAGTCCTCCCAGACACGAAAGCCCGCGACCAGTAATGCTCTGGCCGAGGGCGTTGGTAAGGAGGAGGAGCGTCGAGCGCGACATGAAGGTGATTATACGTTGCAAGCGCTCAGTGTCAAGGAGAATCGGGCTCCAACCCCGGAACGTGCCGTGAGATGGCTGTCGATGGCGGCGGCGGCGTCGCGGCCTTCGCGGATCGCCCAGACGATGAGTGATGCGCCGCGACGAGCGTCACCGGCAGCGAAGACGCCCTCGACGCTGGTCCGATGCGACTGGTCCGCCGCCACCATTCCGCGGGTGTCCCGGCCGACGCCTAACGCGCCGAACAGCTTGTTCTCGGCGGGGCCGGTGAATCCCATCGCGAGCAGTACGAGGTCGGCACGGACGACGAAGTCGGTTCCCGGGATCGGCGCGAGCTCGGTGCGTCCATTCGCGCCCAGTTTCGGCTCGACACGAACGGCATTGAGCGCGCGCACGGAACCGTGGTCACCGATGAAGGAGGTCGTTGCCACATTCCAGTCGCGCTCGCAGCCCTCCTCGTGCGCATGCGACGAACGAAGTTTCATCGGCCAGAGTGGCCACGGGGTGGACGCGGCCCGCTCCCCGGGCGGCTGTGGGAGCAGCTCGAACTGCTGTACGCTGAGCGCGCCATGCCGGTGCGCGGTGCCAGCGCAATCCGACCCGGTGTCGCCCCCGCCGATGATCACGACGTGCTTGTTGTTGGCCGTGATCTCGGCGGATTTCGGTACCGTGTCACCGGCAAGACGCCGGTTCTGCTGCGTGAGGAAATCGAGCGCGAGGTGCACACCCTTGAGGTCTCGCCCCGGAACGGGCAGCTCGCGTGGCTGCTGCGCACCGGTCGCAAGAAGAACCGCGTCGAAGTCGCGGCGCAGCAGCCGCGCGTCGATGTGGACTCCGACCTCCACGTTCACGCGAAAGACGACGCCTTCCTCCGCGAGCTGCGCAATCCGGCGATCGAGCACCGCTTTCTCGAGCTTGAACTCCGGAATGCCATAGCGGAGCAGGCCCCCGACTCGATCCGCCTTCTCGAATACCGTGACCGCGTGACCGAGCCGCCGCAGCTGCTGCGCGGCAGCGAGACCCGCCGGCCCCGAGCCGATGATGGCGACGCGGTACCCGGTCTCGTGACGCGGCGCGCGCGGGCCAAGCCATCCTTCGGCGAATGCGCGATCAGCAATGGCCTGCTCGATGTTCCGGATCGCGACAGGTTGGTCGATCAACCCCAACACGCACGCGGATTCGCATGGAGCAGGGCAGAGGCGGCCGGTGAACTCCGGAAAGTTGTTCGTCGCGTGAAGAGCGTCGCTCGCTTCGCGCCAGCGGCCGCGGAACACCAGGTCGTTCCATTCGGGAATCAGGTTGCGCACCGGACATCCAGTGTCGCCCTGGCAGAAGGGCACGCCGCAATCCATGCAGCGCGCACCTTCGTCGTGCGCCGCTGCCTCGGCCATCGGCGAGTAGAACTCCCCCCAGTGCCAGACCCGCTCCGCGGCCGACTGCCTAACGGGCGCCGCGCGCCGCAGCGTGATGAATCCCTTCGGGTCACCCACGGCGCTGGCCCTCCGAGGCGGTGTGCAACGATGATCCGGCTGCCCTGGCGCGACGGGCCAGCGCATCGCGGTACTCGGTGGGGATGACGACCGTGAAATCGCGCAGTGCCTGCTCCCATCGGCCGAGCAGCGATTTCGCTCGCGCGCTCCCGGTGTAGCGGGCATGCTGCTCGACCAGCCGGCGGAGCAGCGCGCGGTCCTCGGCGCGCTCGACGCCGCCGAGGACCACAAGCGACTTGTTGCAGCGCCGCGTGAACTCGCCGCGTCCCGACTCATCGAGCACGAAGGCGAGTCCGCCACTCATCCCTGCGGCGAAGTTGCGCCCGGTTCTCCCGAGCACGACGACTACGCCGCCGGTCATGTACTCGCATCCATGGTCGCCGATTCCCTCGACGACCGCGGTCGCACCGCTGTTCCGGACCGCGAAACGCTGGCCGGCAAGGCCCCCGAAGTACGCTTCACCGCTCGTCGCGCCGTACAGCACCGTGTTCCCGACGATGACCGTGTCGGTCGGGATGAAGTGTGCGTCGTGCGGCGCGCGCACGACGATGCGTCCTCCCGACAGACCTTTTGCGACGTAGTCGTTCGCTTCGCCTTCGAGTTCGAGCGCGACACCGCGGGCCGCGAACGCCCCGAAGCTCTGGCCCGCCGATCCGACGCAGCGGATCGTGATGGCCCCGTCGCGCAGCCCCGTCGTTCCGAAGCGACGTGCAACTTCGCCGGACAACATGGTACCGATCGAGCGATCGGCGGTGCGCACATTCACCGTCGCAACAACACTCTCGCCGCGCTCGAGCGCGGGAGCGGCCAGCACGATCAGCCGCCGATCGAGCGCATCGTCGAGCTCATGGTCCTGCTCGCGCACGCGGCGCCGTGCGGCCGGCGCCTGCAGGCCGGTCGCCTCGGGAACGTGGAGCAGCGCCGCGAGGTCGAGTTGTCGCGCCTTGTGGGAGGCAATGTCCGCCCGCGGCTGCAACAGCTCGGTGCGGCCGATGAGATCATCCATCGTCCGACAGCCGAGCCGCGCCATGTACTCGCGGACCTCTTCAGCGACAAAGAAGAAATAGTTGATGAGATGTTCCGGCTGGCCGCTGAACTTTTCCCGGAGCAATGGATCCTGTGTCGCGATCCCGACCGGACAGGTGTTGAGGTGGCATTTGCGCATCATCACGCACCCTTCGACGATGAGCGGCGCGGTCGCGAAGCCGAACTCTTCGGCGCCGAGCAGCGCCGCGATGACCACGTCGCGCCCGGTCTTGAGCTGACCGTCGGTCTGCAGCACGACACGTCCGCGCAGGTCGTTGAGCAGCAGCGTCTGCTGGACCTCGGCGAGGCCGAGTTCCCACGGAATGCCGGCGTGCTTGATCGACGAAAGCGGCGCGGCACCCGTGCCCCCGCCATCGCCGGAGATGCAGACGAGATCCGCCTTCGCTTTCACTACGCCAGCCGCGATCGTGCCGACGCCGCCCTCCGAGACGAGCTTGACCGAGACGGTCGCGGCGGGGTTTACACTCTTGAGATCGTGGATGAGCTGCTTCAGATCCTCGATCGAATAGATGTCGTGGTGCGGCGGCGGGGAGATCAGCGTGACACCGGGCGTCGCGCACCGAGTCGCCGCGATGACGTCGTCGACCTTGTCGCCGGGCAGCTGCCCACCTTCGCCGGGCTTTGCGCCCTGCGCGATCTTGATCTGCAGTTCGGCGGCATTCACCAGGTACTCCGCCGTGACACCGAACCGCGCCGATGCGACCTGCTTGATCGCGCTCATGCGCTCCGTTCCAAAGCGTGCGCGATCTTCGCCGCCTTCGCCCGTGTTGCTCCGACCACCAAGGCGGTTCATCGCGGTGGCGAGCGTCTCGTGCGCCTCGCGGCTGATCGACCCGAATGACATCGCGCCGGTGACGAAGCGCCTGACGATGTCGGTGGCGGGCTCCGTCTCGGCGAGCGGGATCGGCGCTGCGCCGACAAAATCGAGAAGGCCGCGCAGCGTGAATCGGCTCGACTCTTCATCGGCGAGGCGGCTGAACTCACGATAGGTCGTCGCGCTTCCGCTGCGGGTCGCGTGCTGGAGCGCGGCGATCGTGCGCGGGTTCCAGTTGTGATGCTCGCCTTGCACGCGATAGTGATAATCGCCGCCGAGGTCGAGCGACTGCTCGTCGCGCTCGGCACCGAAAGCGGCGGCGTGGCGGCGGAGCGTCTCCTCGGCGATGACATCGAGTCCGATTCCACCGATGCGCGAGGTGGTGCCGGTGAAATGACGCGCCATCAGCGCGCGATCGATGCCTACCGCTTCACAGATCTGCGCGCCGGTGTAACTCTGCAGCGTCGAGATGCCCATCTTCGAGAGCACCTTCAACAGCCCCTTGCCGACGGCCTTGGTGTAGTGATCGCGCGCGTCCTTTTCATTGCGGACGCCCGATAACGATCCTTCACGCACCATCGCGTCGATCGTCTCGAGCGCGAGATACGGACAGACTGCGCCCGCTCCAAAGGCGATCAGCAAGGCGATCTGCGCCACGTCGCGCGCTTCCGCGGTCTCGGAAACGAGGCCAACGCGAGCGCGAAGTCCCTGCCGCCCGAGGTGGTGGTGCACCGCCGCGACCGCGAGCAATGCCGGAACGGGCGCCCAGATGCTGCTGGTATCGCGGTCGCTGAGGATGAGCACCCCGCAACCGCCGCGCACTGCCCGCTCGGCGTCGTGGCAAAGCGCATCGACGGCCGGCGATAGCGCCGCCGGACCGTCGCTCGCGCGGAACACCGCCTGCAGCGTGACCGGCCGCAATGCCGCACTGCTGACGACCCGCAGCGCCGCGAGCGAGGTCTCGTCGAGAACCGGCTGGTCGAGGCGGAGCTGCCTGACGTTCTCCGGTTTCTCGTCGAGCAGGTTGCCCTGCGGCCCAAGCAGCGTCGCGAGCGACATCACCAGCTGTTCGCGAATCGGATCGATCGCGGGGTTCGTGACCTGCGCAAAGAGCTGCCGGAAGTAGGCGAACAGCAGTTGCGGACGGTCGGAGAGCACCGCGAGCGGCGTGTCGTTGCCCATTGAGCCGACCGCTTCCGCGCCCGACTCGGCCATCGGCGCGAGAATCATTCGCAACTCTTCGCGCGAATACCCGAACGCACGCTGCACGCGCGCGAGCTCGGCGCCGGTGCGAGCTGTCGGCGCAACGAACGCGTGCTCAGGCAGCGCCTGGACGTGCTCGGTGACCCAGCGGCGGTACGGACGAAGCGACACCATTTCGGCTTTCAGATCTTCGTCGTCGTACAGCCGGCCCTGGGTCGTGTTCACGATCAACATCCGCCCCGGCTCGAGCCGGCCCTTCGTCCGGATCCGGTCGCTGCCGATCGGCATTGCGCCGGCCTCGGACGCGAGCACGACGACGTCGTCGTCCGTTACCAGCCAGCGCGCGGGGCGTAGACCGTTGCGATCGGTCATCGCGCCGATCTGCCGGCCGTCGGTGAATGCAAGCGCGGCCGGCCCGTCCCATGGCTCCATCAAGGTTGCGTGGTACTCGTAGAAGGCGCGGCGCTCTTCGGACATCGTCACGTCGCCCTCCCATGCCTCCGGGATGAGCATCGCGACCGCGTGCGCGAGCGGGCGCCCGCCGCGCACGAGCAGTTCGAGCACACTGTCGAGCGACGCCGAATCGCTCTCACCTTCAGTGATGATCGGAAGCAGGTCGCTCACATCGTCGCCGAACTTCGACGACGCGAGCAACGCTTCGCGCATCCGCATCCACGTGCGGTTTCCGCGGACCGTGTTGATCTCCCCGTTGTGCGCGAGGAAGCGATACGGGTGCGCGAGTGGCCAGGAAGGAAAAGTGTTCGTCGAGAATCGCGCGTGCACGAGCGCGAGTCCACTCACGACCGTCGAGTCGCCAAGGTCGGGATAGAAGCCCGCCAGCTGCTCGGCGTGCAGCATTCCCTTGTACACGACCGTGCGTGAGGAAAGGCTGGACAGGTAGCAGGTCTCGTCGCCAGCCGCGCCCGCTTCACGGATCGCGCGGTCGATGCGCTTCCGCACGTGATAGAGCGTCCGATCGAGCGACGCACCGTCGTCGGCCGCGAGCGTCAGCGTCGTGCGCGCAACGAACAGCTGGCGGATGACCGGCTGCGCGCGGCGCGCGTGCTCACCTGCATGGCGTGGATCGGTGGGCACGTCCCGCCAGCCGAGCACGCGGCATCCGGTGGCATTGACGGTCTCGGCGATGACGGCTTCGCAGTGCGCGCGCCGCGTTGCGTCAGTCGGCAGGAAGACCATCCCCATTCCGTACTCGCCGGCGTCGGGAAGTCCCAGCCCGAGCGCGGCGCACTGATGCCGGACGAATGCATGCGGAATCTGGATGAGAATTCCCGCGCCGTCTCCGGTCTGCGCATCGGCCCCCGCTGCGCCGCGGTGCGCGAGATTCGTGAGAAGCTGGAGCGCATCGTCGACGATTGCACGCGACTTCGCGCCGTGCAGATGCGCGGCGAACCCCATTCCGCAGGCATCGTGTTCGTCGGCGGGATCGTAGAGTCCCTGTCGTCCGGGCGTCAGCATGCTGAATGCGCGATCACGGTGTCTCCTCGAGACAGGGAACTGCAAGCGGGGAACGGCAACAGTCGACATACGAAAAAGCGCCTGCCAGATCTGATCTGGCAGGCGCTTTCCAATCACCATACTGCGTGCGCGCCTAGCCAGATCTCCGGTTGGAAATCGGGTAAAGGCTCGGACGAAGGTTGAGACCGCGGAGTGAAGTCATGGTCGGCATCGGTGGTGCTGCGTCAACTGGTGCTTCCGCAACATTGCGCAGGCGAGCGCCGTTGTCAACCGCGAATCCTGGGGTGGAGCCGTTGGGGCTCGCCAGTCCCTATTCGGGTTCGCGCAGTCGGGCGACTCGCTCGCGCACGTACTGGCCTTCCCCAGTCAGCTCGCTGTAGCGGGTCAGGGGATCGAAGCGGCTGACGACAGCCGCGCCCTTGAGCACCGTTCCCCGCGTTTCCTGCACTTCCACGTCGACCGTGGACCCGATCTGCTCGGCGAGCATCCCCGAGGCGCCTCTTCCGCCATCGTTAGGCTCGAGCTGCAATGTGATGCGCCATTTGCCGCGACCGGTCTGGCTGATCACTTCGCCCTCGGCCAATGATTCCGAGACATCCTGTCCGTTGATGCTGAGCCGCTTGATCATCGTCGATCCTCGCGCTGTGGGGACGGGTATTGTAATACGTATTGTCCGTTGTGTCCAACATCACATCCGCAACGTCGTTCACCACCGCCGCGCGCAGCGCATCCAGATCGCGACTCTCGCCTCAGTGCAGTCCCGAGTGTTGCGCACCCGCCGCACTAGCTCGACATCGCCGGTAGCGTGAAACGCTGCAAGTGCAACCGCGACACCAAGATCGCGCGTCCGCTCGGCCTGGTGTCCCCCTTGCGTCCGGCATCGCCGATTCGAGTCGACCGCAGCTGGCGCGGTCACCTTTCCACCCCCCACTGAGGATCCTGAATGACAGTTCTGAAACGACGATGGGTAACACCCGACGTGCGAAGCTTCGGAACGTTCGAAGCGGCGACACAGGCCTGCGACAAGACGCTGGGGTCCGCGGACGGTTTTACGTTCCAGGGCCAGGGCGTCGTCTGCGTCGCCGCGTCCTGATCACTGCCGATGCTCGTCGCTCGACCAGCTTCACTGGCACCGTCGGAGACTCTCCGACGGTGCCGGTAGCGCCTGCCTCAGCCGCGCCGCCGCCTAACGCGAACCGGGTGAACCCGCACACATGATCGCCACCCTGTCGCTTCCCATGTCCACCACGGTAGTCGCGTCGAAGCAGCAGATCTCCTGCGACGTCGCGGACGAAATCGTGTTGCTCAGCGTGGAGGACGGCCAGTACTACGGGCTCAATCCGGTCGGCGCGAGCATCTGGCGGCTGATTCAATCGCCGACGACGCTCGACGACGTTCGCGACGGCCTGCTTGCCGAATACGACGACGTCTCGGATGAGACGTGCACGGCGGAAGTCGTCACGTTCATGACCAACATGCTTGCGCTCGGCCTCGTTCAGCGCCTCTAGTGCCAGAAGGCCGCGCGTCCCCATCGACGGGACGCGCAACGGGTGGCACGCGCGGTTGCCGGTGCGACATACTCTCCCGCCGCTGTCGCGAACGTGCAACAACGGTCATCACGTTCCCGCCAGAGTGACGGTCGTCGACGAACGGCCGCCTGCGTCCAAGCCACTGGCTCATAACGCTTTGGGTGCTCGCCAGGCGGCGGACGGCGGTTCTCGCCGAGGAGACAGCGACCGGCACCGTTGCTGCCCATGCTGGTGACGTCTCCAGTTCACACGGCCGCCCCCCTTTCAATCGCGTCGACGCTGCCAGCATGAGTATCCGCATTGCGACGAACGCGGTTGTCACGGAGGGGAGCAGGCCAGGCCCCCTCGGTCGACTTGCGACCGGGGGGCGAACACGTGAGCCTCAGGGGTCGCGAACGATTGCGCTCGCCAGGCCGTACCCCGCGCGCCTCGGGGCGAGTCAGGACGAGCGGGACGCGCACCTCATCTTCCGACTCGCCGGGCACGCCGGTACGACGCACGGCGACCAGCCGCTCGGCGCGGCGACCAACTGGGTTCAGCTGATGCAGCTCGCCTGGGACGAAGGCGCGGTGAGTGCCCTGCGCGATCACTGCGCTCGGCTCCCGGCGGGTACCGTCCCGGTTGACGTCGAACGCCGGCTCGCATGCATGGTACTCGATCGGGAACTTCGCATGCGCATCCTCGAAGCGCGCCTCACTGAGTCGGTCGCCCGTCTGACTACGGCAGGGATCGACGTCGCGCTGCTGAAAGGTGCTGCACTCGCGAAGACCGTGTACGGGTCGTTCGGCGCGCGACCGATGAAGGACATCGACATCCTGGTCCGCCCGGCGGAGACGGAGCGCGCAAAACAGCTCATGCTCGGCATCGGGTGGGAACGAGATGGCGATCTGCCCGGGGACAGCGTGTACACGACGCACCATCACCTGGCACCGTTGCGCGACGTGCGCGGAAGTCGATCCAGGCTCGAGATACACCGCTCGCTGCTTCCGTACGGTCATCCGTTCGAACTTTCGATGGTCGAGCCGTGGAGCGCGATGGGCACGGTCGACGTCGGGGAGACGCGCGCGTGGGCGCTCGATCCACACCACCATGCCGTCCACATCGCGATCCATTTCGCCTGGTCGCACGTGATGCGCGCCGGCGCCTGGAATGCGTTTCGTGATCTCTGCGAACTGGAAGGCGCCGGCGCGATCGATTGGTCGCGGCTCGTCGAAGTCGCGACTGGCGCGCGGGCGGCGAGCTGCTGCTACTGGACGCTGACGCTCGCGCGGAGGATGACGGGCCTGCCCGTGCCCGACGGCGTGCTCGACTTGCTCGCCCCGCGGATGAGCAGTGCGCTCCTCGACCGCCTCGAGCGGCACTTCGTGAATGTGCTCGTCAGGCGCGATCCGACTCACCTGTCGATACGGGTAGACCGCGCGTTATGGAATCTGGCCATCCAGCCAGCGCGGCAGGGCCACGGCGACGCGCGGCCGTGGACGGTCTCGCGCGACCTGACCGTCGCACGCCTGCGCCGGGAGCGGGCCGCACCCGCTGAAGGTCCACTGCGGCGGATGGACCGGGTTGCGCGCTGCACCGCATACGTCGCGGGCCTTCTGTGGAGTTAGCTGCCACCGTCCCCCAATTGACATTCGTGCCGGCCCGGCGCGAGAGCAGCGTGCAGCGCACGGCGACTCCAACCGTCAGCGTCCGCGGCCTCACCAAGCAGTTCGCTCCGCGTGCGAGGCTGCGCGACATCGCGCGCTTCGCGGCACGCACGCCCGCGATCGCCGTCGTCGACACCGTGAGCCTCGACGTCTTCCCGGGGGAAATCTTCGGGCTGCTCGGGCCTAACGGTGCCGGCAAGACGACGATCTTCAAGATGCTGTCGACGATGATCGCGCCCGACGCGGGAACCGCGACCGTCGGAGGATTCGACATCGTCAGGCAGGCTGCCGCCGTGCGCGGCACGCTCGCCAGCGTTCCCGCCGACGAGCGAAGCCTCAACTGGCGGTTGTCGGCGCGACAGAATCTCGCCCTCTTCGCGGCGCTGCAGCGAATTCCGCGTGCGGATACCGAGTCGCGTGTCACCTGGGCGCTGCAGACAGTCGCCCTCGCCGAGACCGGCACGAAGCTGGTCGCCGAGTTCTCGTCGGGCATGCGGCAGCGATTGCTCATCGCACGCGCGCTGCTCACCCGTCCAGCGATCCTCCTGCTCGACGAGCCGACGCGGACACTCGATCCGCTCTCGGCGCGTGAGCTGCGGAGGTTCCTGCGCGAGGAGCTGGTCGGACGGTACGGCTGTACCATTCTCCTCGCGACGCACAACACCGACGAGGCGTTCTCGTTCTGCGACCGCGTCGCGATTCTGAATCAGGGGCGCGTGCTGGCGACCGGCGCCACTCGAGCGCTGGCGGCGCAGTTCGGGGAGGCTCGCTACCGCGTGCTGACCAGCGACCCTTCGCACCCCGCGTTCGCCGCGCTCGAGCAGCGCGGCTACCTGCAGCGACTGAGCGCGATCGAGCAGGGGCACGAAGGCTGGACGATGCTCGAGTGCACGATCACAGGCGACCCTTCGCGATCGGCCGACCTGCTCCGGATGCTCGTGGAGCGCGGAGTCGCCGTCGCACGGCTCGAGCGGGTCGAGCCGTCGCTGGCCGACCTCATAACGCGGATCATCGGCGCGGACACATCGGGTGCGCGCGATGCGTGAATGCTACGCACTGCTTCTCGCTGCCTGGCAGACAGAGCGGAGCTATCGGCTCAACATGGCGCTGTCGCTGGTGTCGCTCGCCTTTGTCGTCGTGCCGCTCTACTTCGTATCGAATGCGCTGCAGCCGTTGATGGCATCGTCGATCGCGACACAGAGTCAGGAGTTCTTTGCGTTCACGCTGGTCGGCGCGCTCGTCTTCGCACTGGTCTCGGCGACCACCGGCGCGCTGCCGGGCGCGATCGGGGCCGCGATCGGGCGGGGGACACTCGAGGCGTTCCTCGCAACCCCGACCCACCCGGCGATTCTGTTCACCGGGCTTGGCGCTTACACCGTGCTCTGGTCGCTGCTGCGCGGCGGGGTGCTGCTCCTCGCCGGCGTGCTGCTTGGCGTCCACATCGCGTGGGCGAACGCGCTCACGAGCGTCCTGATCGTCGCGCTGCTGTTGCTCGCGTACGGTGGGGTCGGCCTGGTCGGCAGCAGCCTGCTGCTCTGTTTCCGCACGACCGGGCCCCTCCTGAGCGGCGTGCTGACCCTGTCGGCGTTCCTCGGCGGTGTCTACTACCCGACCCATGTCATCCCGTCGTGGCTGCAGGAGATCTCGAAGGTATTGCCGCTGACGTACGGGCTGCGCGCCCTCCGCCGGACGGCGCTCCGCGGCGAGCACTTCGCCAGCGTCTCGGGCGACGTCGCCATGCTCGCGCTCCAGACCGCGGTGCTCCTTGCCGTCGGCTCGTTGGCGCTTGCGGTCGCGCTCCGCCATGCGCGCCGCACCGGCACACTCTCGCACTACTAGCTCGAGGCCGGCCGGTGCAGCGGCCACGCACCAGTTTCACGACGGGCGCGCGCCCCCTGTTGCATCGACGCGACGGCGCCGTGGTCAGCTCGAGGATCAACGCCGTTAGGTGAGCCGAATCGCACTCAACCCGTGAAATCGCCCCACTTCTCGCTGGCCTTCCCTATGCGATTCGCCATGCCAGTGGTGCGACGCCGTGCCACGGAGCACGTCGCTGCGAAGCCCCCCGAGGAAAGTCGGAATCATGCTGTTCGCCCCGATTGCCGAACGACTGAATGCCATCCCGCGACCAGCGTCGGCGGACAATCCGCAGCCCGGTTCGCGGCGGATGCGGCGGCTTCCCGCCATCGATGCCGCACGCGGCACCGCCATGGTACTCGTCTGCCTCTCGCATTTCACGGCGAAATACATCGCGCCAGCGGGCGGTGAGGGGCCATGGATGTGGCTTCGAGTCGTCGCGCACATCGCCTCGCCGATGTTTTTCATCATCAGCGGGACGATGGTCGGCTACCTCTTTGCCGCGCGCCCCGACGCGTTCGACCGGGTACGTGCCACGCTCGCGCGACGTGCGCTGTTCTTTCTTACCGTCGGCCACCTGCTGATCCTGATTGCTCACGTGCGGACGCGCGCCGATCTCACCGGCTCGGCGCGGATGCTCTTCGTGACCGATACGATTGCGCTCGCGCTCCTCGTATCACCCCGCCTGCTGCATTTCTCGGCACGTCAGCGGCTGATTGGTGCGGCAGCGGTCTACACCGCGAGCTGCGCCCTCGTGTATCTCTGGGATCCGCATGGCCTCGCGCTGCGCATCTTCAAGGATACGATGATCGGTCCCGAGGGTGAGGGGTTCTGGTCGTACAACGTACCCGTGCTCCCCTGGCTTGCCGTCCACGCCGCGGGCACGGTGCTGGGCGCCAGGTTGGCGGAGGCATCGTCGACCAGCGGTCGCCTGCGCTTCGAGGCTCAGCTCGCGTCGCTCGGCTTCGGACTTGTTGCGGCCGGGGTGGTACTGCGCACGCTTGGCCTGTCGCTGGTTTCGCACATCATGACACCCGGCGCGCGCGACGCATTGGTCGCGCGCCAGCTCGCGTCACCGTGGCAACGATTTCCGCCCTCGCCGGTACATCTGATGGTGTTCACCGGGCTGGCGCTGCTCGGGATCTCCGCCGTGTTCATCGTCGAGCGGTTAGGCATCTTCACCAGGCTGATCGCCTGGCTCGCGGTGCTCGGGGAAACCTCCGCGTTCGTGTTCGTGCTCCAGTTCTACGTCTTCTACGAGTTCGTTCCGCGGCTGATCCCGCTTCGTCTCGAGCTGTCACCGATCGTGTTCATTGGTGCCATGCTGACAATTGGTGTTGCGGCACGGCTGTGGCGCGCGCAGCGGTCGCGATTCACCCGACCGTCATGGTTCGTTACGCCGCCCGCCGCGATCCCTGCGCCGAAGGCCTGACCGGTTCTGTCTCGATCGCCCGCCCATATCGTTCGCACCGAATGAAGAAGGGCCCGACTGCACGTCGCAGTCGGGCCCTTGCTCATTGTGGGCCCGCGTCAGGCAACCTTTGCTGCTGCCTCGGACCGCGCGACGACGTAGCGGCTGATGGCGCGGATGGAGCCGAGATTCTCCTCGGTTACATCGTCGTCATCGATCGCGACCCCGAATTCCGATTCAATGAATGCGATCACTTCCATGACGCCCATCGAGTCGATGATGCCTGTCCCGAGAAGCGAATCGGTCTCGTTGAGCCGGAAGTCGCGCCGCATGTAGAGGAAGTTCTCGGTGATGTAGCTGCGGGTGCGATCGATTACGTGTGCGGCAGTCATGGATTTGTTCGATGGTATGGGGTCAGGAAACTAGTTCGACGGATTCGCGCAGCCAGACGCTATTCGCCTCGGGCAACGTTTCGAGCGGAGCATCCGTCTGGCCACAGAACTCGTGGTACCAGAGCTGGGTGGACAGGACAGCGACGAGCGCCTGGTTTTCGGCGAATCCGGCGACACGCCCCGCCTGGCAGCGGCGTGCGAGGCCGGCAACCGCGTCGGGATCGAAGAATCCGGTACGCTCGATGCTCGTTCGGTCGAGCATCTCGCGCACGTACTCCGGCTGCTCGGCCCCGAAGAACGAGGCGGCATCGGGTGCCCGGTACGGCTGCTTGCTCCGCTCGCGCACCTCGGGCGGTACGATCGACGTCGCCCATCGGCGAAGGATGTGCTTCTCCTTGAGTCCCTTGAGCTTCGTGCCATGGGGAAGCGACGCGGCAAACTCGAAGAGCCGATGATCGAGATACGGAAAGCGTCCTTCGACACCGTGCGCCATCGCCATCCGATCGCCCTGGGAACTGAGCAGGTAAGGAGAGAGCAGCGTCGTCATCTCGAGATACGCGGCCCGGTGCACGGGAGACCAGCTCGCGAATTCCGCGGGCAATGATTGCCGCAGCTCCGCCATCGGATCCGCGCCGACGAGCGCAACACGCATGTCATCGGAGTAGAAATCCTTGATCCGTGACGCGAGCAGCCAGCGCGGCATGTGCGAGAACAGCGGATCGGATGGCAAGCCAGCCTGGAGGAAAGAGCGACGCCAGAAGTCGCCTGTCTTGCCACCCGTTGCCAGATATGGATAGAGCCTGTCGAACAGTCGCGGGCGCATTGTCGACGCGGGCTGCCGCATGCAGAACAGGCGAACCAGCGTCTCCTTGAAAACGTCGTAGCCAAGGAACAGCTCATCGGCGCCTTCGCCGGTGAGCACGACCTTGATCCCGTGTTCCTTCGTCAGTCGCGACAGCAGGTAGAGTGGGGCGGGCGCCGTGCGAATGAGCGGTGTCTCGGCGTGCCGCACGACATCGGGGAAGACTGCCCCGATGTCGCCCGGACCGATATGCTGGACCGCATGCCTGCTTCCGATCTTGCGCGCGACGAGTCCCTGGAACTCGCTCTCGTCAAACGTCGGGTCGGCGAACGTGACCGAAAAAGTACGCAGGTCATGCGGTGAAATTCCCGCGGCGAGCGCGCTCGTTATGCTCGAGTCGAGTCCACCGCTCAGGTAGCCGCCGACCGGCACGTCCGCGCGCATGCGCAGCGCGACGCTCGAACGCATCAGATCGTCGAGCGTATCGAGCGCGCCGTCCGGCTCCATCTCGGCGTCCTGGTAGAGCAGCTTGTAGTACTGGCTGACGCGAAGGCGTCCGCCGCGCCACATCGCGCAGTGTCCGGGCTCGAGCGCTCGAATTCCGAGGAAGGGCGTACGCGGCGGCCGACACGCCCAGAATGTGAACAGCTCATCGAGCGCGCGCGGATCCGGAATCGCCGGCACTTCTCCCGTCGCGAACATCGCCTTCATCTCGGACGCGAAGAAGAGATCTCCGCCCCGCTCGGCGTAAAAGAGCGGACGCACGCCGAACCGATCACGAGCGAGAAACAGCGACTCGTGCCGCCGGTCGTAGATCGCGAACGCGAACTGACCATTGAGGCGCGAGAGCATCGCCTCGCCCCACTGCTCGTAGGCGTGCACGAGGACTTCGGTGTCCGTGCGCGTCTTGAAGACGTGGCCCTTTCCCTCGAGCGACGCACGCAGCTCGACGTGGTTGTAGACCTCGCCGTTGTACGTGATGATGACGCGCCCGTCTTCATTCGTCAGTGGCTGCGCGCCACCAGCGACGTCGACGATGCTCAGCCGGGTGTGCGCGAGCCCGACGGTAGCGCCGGTGTAGATCCCCGACCCGTCAGGGCCGCGGTGCTGCAGCGCGGCCGTCATCCGCGTCAGCGTGCCCGCGTCGACGCCGCGGCGATCGCCTCGCGCGATTCCTCCGATGCCGCACACTAGCCCGCGTCCTCGTCGTGAGCCGTCACGCCCGGCACGGGCTCGATGAGTTTGGGCGTCAGGTGGAGATAGCGCGTGGTGGTGCGCTTCTGCTCGATCTCGCGGAAGGCGCGCTCGACCTGTTCCATCGAGAATCCGAGCTCGGACGCTGCCGTGGCGGGATCGAGACCGCGATCGTGAGCGTGAAGCATCGCGTCCATCGTCGCGGTCGGCAGCGAGAAGTAGAACTCTTCCTGCGTCTGCGGCAGCGAGTAGGTATCGGTCGTCGGCGTGCGGGAGGTGATGCCGCGGGGCACCCCGAGCGCATCGGCCAAGGCGTAGACCTGCGTCTTGTAGAGGTGCGCGATCGGCTTGACGTCGGCGAGGCCGTCGCCGCCCTTCACGAAGAACCCCTGGTCGTACTCGAGGCGGTTGGGCGTGCCGACGACGGCATAATGCAGGCGGTCGGCGTGATAGTATTCCATCATCTTCCGCGTCCGCTGCTTGAAGTTCGTCGCGGCGACGACCTGCCGGTACGCATCCGCCGTTAGGCGGCGGACGTGCCGCTCTCCTGTCGGCGACTCGGCGACGACCGAGTAGACATTGAGCCGGTTGGAATTGAGCCTGTCGCCGGGCAGCACGATCTTGAAGCGCCATCCCGCGCCGAACTCGGGCAGCACGCTCCGAACGGCTTCGTCCCGGCGGCGATAGCAGCCCGCCCCCTCGAGAATCGGCGCAATGTCCTCGATCGTCGACTTGATGCCGAGCTGTCGCGCGAGTGTGCTCGCGAGCATCAGGCTGTCCGGCTCGGAGTCGCGCTCGGGGAGAAACAACCCGAATACCCGGTCGGGCCCAACGGCACGGACCGCGAGTGCCGCGCAAACGGAGCTGTCGATCCCACCGCTCATCGCGACGACGAACCCTCGGCGACGCAGGCGCGTGTCGAGCTGGTCGCGAAGCGCCTCAGCGATCTCGGCGATGCTCGACTCGACATCACTGGGGGACATCGCGAGGGTGTCGCGCTGGCTGGAGCGTGGGGGGGCCGAGATGCTCATGAAGGGGCAGGTGAGAGGACGACGGTTCGATGATCGTCGCTCGCTAATGCAAGCGCGGCGCCCTCAGCGAAAAACCGTTTGACCCCCGTAACAGGCTGTCGCCGCGCCAGTTAGCGTCGAGTTCTCCGGAGCCGTCATCGCCAGTTGTGGCTCCGGAGCAACATGCCGGTCGGTGGTGTGGCAGTGCGGCGACACCCCGCGAGACCAGGGCCGCGGCGGCCGCTTCAATGGATGGCACCTCACGTGCGTGCCCACTCGCGCAACGCGAAGGTCATCGTCCATAACGACGCTCGTAACCATGGATCATCCAGCACCGCACGATCACAATCTCGCCCACATGCTCTGGCGCGCGGCCGAAACATCGGCAGCGCGCGCTGCGGTCATCGACCCGGAAGGGAGCACGACGTGGGGGTCGCTGCGAGATCGCGCATCAGCGGTAGCGCACACGCTCGCCGAGCGGGGGGTGCGTCCCGGGGATCGCGTCGCGGTGCTGGCAGAGCGGGGCGCGGAGGCGGCTGCCGCATACTTCGGAGCTCTCGCGAGCGGGGCGACCGTCATCGTCATCAATGAGCGACTCCGCCCACGGCAGGTTGAATACGTACTCGGCCGGGCCGGCGCGCGGGTGCTGCTGACGACGAGAACGATGCTGGCGCAGCATCAGCGCGATCTCGAATCCGACGCCGAGATCATCGAGCTGGCGTCGATCGGCGCGCGCAGCGGGTGGGCGCCTGTACTGCGCGCGCCGGCCGATCATGCGCAGATCATCTTCACGTCCGGATCGAGCGGACTTCCGAAAGGCGTGGTGTTTTCGCATGGAGCGATGACCGCCGCCGTCGACATGGTCGCGGGTTACCTCGGTCTGGCCTCGGACGATCGTCTCATGAGCCTCTTGCCGTTCAGCTCAGTGTATGGGTTGAACCAGCTGCTCTGCGCGACCCGGTGTGCGGCGACTCTGATCGTGTCACTGACGCCGGTGCCGCATCAGATCCTGATGGAGGCTCGCAATCACGAAGCGACAGTGCTTGCCGCTGTCCCTCCGCTCTGGCTGCAGCTGCTCGCCACGCCTGTGTTTCGCGCGACACCGCTCCCATACCTTCGCATCCTTCAGAACGCCGGAGGACACCTGCCCGTCGAGGCCGTTCGCCAGCTGCGTGTCGCTCAGCCTGACGCACAGCTCTTTCTTCAATATGGAATGACCGAGACCTTTCGCAGCACCTTCCTCGATCCGTCGGAGGTCGACGCGCACCCGGATTCGATGGGTCGCGCCGTGCCTGACGCCGCGATCATGGTACTCGGCGATGATGGCGCGCGATGCGGGCCGGGGGAGGTGGGCGAGCTCGTTTTCTCGGGTCCGACCGTTGCGGACGGGTACTGGGACGCTCCGGAGCAGACAGCGGCGACCTTTCGCGCGCATCCGTTCGACGGCGCGGCCGGGCGCGTCGTGTATTCGGGAGATCTCGTCAGGTATGACGCGGAGGGACGGCTCTACTACGTGTCGCGCCGCGATCGGCTCATCAAGTCGCTCGGCTTCCGGATCGGACCTGACGAGATTGTCGATGTCCTCTATGCATCGAGCGAGATTCGCGAAGCCGCGATCGCGACAGAGCCCGACCCCGTCCGCGGCGAGCGCATCATCGCCTACGTGGTGCTGTCGGCTGAAGGTAGCCTGCCGCGTCTCCAGCAATTCTCCCGCGCCGAGCTTCCGCGGCACATGCAGCCGGCCCGCATCGAAGTTGTTCCCGCGCTGCCGCGCCTGCCGAGCGGGAAGTACGATCTCGACGCGCTGCGGAGCGCGCACTCCGGCGTCAGCGCGCCACCCGGTGCGCTAAACGCGGCCGGTCTGGCGCTCCCGCGTTGACCCGCGATCGCGCCGTGATCGTCGCCTGACCCCCGCGCGGCATCGTCCGCGCGCGTCGACAACGTTTGTTGCGTCACTGCCTCAGTCGCGGGTTGACCACGGTCGAGCGGGTGCTCGCCCATCACTTGAATAGCGCAACCCAAGTCGTTGGGGTAATGCGGGTTCCGCCACGCGATTGCGTCGGTGCTTCGCCGCTCGCCATGGCGTATGAAAGTTGAATGGGGGGTCCTCCGCGCGGGAGAAAGAGTCTCTCGTCGCAGGTGAGCGTAGCGGCGTATTCGACGCGAGCTCAGTCCCGGGTGAGCCCTGGTTCACAGGGCGCGGAGGCGTAGTGTCAAATCGATTCTCGTGTCTTGTAACCGGCGGTGCGGGCTTTATCGGCTCGCATCTCGCCCATTCCCTCGTCGAACTTGGGCATGCCGTCCGCGTCGTCGACAATCTGTCAACGGGCGATCTCGCCAACATCGCGCCGATCGCCGACCGCATCGACTTCATTCAGGGCGATCTATGCGATCCTGACGTCAGCGCGAAATCCGTCGCAGATGTCGAGGTGATCTTCCACCTCGCAGCGCTGCCGAGCGTTCCACGCTCACTCATGGATCCCTGGGGTTCGCACGACGCGAATGTCAACGCGACGGTGCGACTCCTCCAGGCGGCGAAGACGGCCCGTGTTCGGCGCTGCGTCTTCTCGAGCTCGAGCTCTGTTTACGGCGACACGCCGACGCTCCCGAAGATCGAAACGATGGAACCGCTGCCCCGATCTCCGTACGCGGCGTCGAAGCTGTCGAGCGAACAGTACGTGCTCGCATACGCTCGCGGTGGACTCGTCGAAGGCGTCGCGCTCCGCTACTTCAACGTGTTCGGACCACGCCAGAGCCCATTCTCGGCGTACGCCGCGGTCATCCCGCTCTTCCTGCAGGCAGCCGCCAAGGGGACGTCGGTGACCGTGTTCGGCGACGGCGAACAGACTCGCGACTTTACCTACATCGACAACGTCGTTCAGGCGAATCTGAAGGCGGCCAACGCGCCGGCCGAAATCGCATCCGGCTGGCCGATGAACTGCGGTGCGGGGCAGCGCACGTCGCTGAATGAGATGCTGCAGGTCGCGCGCGACGTGACCGGAGTGAACATCCCGGCGGAGTATCGTGCGCCGCGCGCCGGTGATGTGCGCGATTCACTGGCGAGCCTCGAGCGGACCACGCGGTTGATCGGGTATGAGCCGCAGGTTGGATTGCGCGAGGGACTCGAGCGGACGTGGTCGTGGATGCAGGCGCGTCTTGCCGCGGACATCGCGGTCCTGCCAAGCGCCCAGCGCGAACTCGTCAGCGCCTGACGTTCACCGCCTGACGTTCGTCGTTTTACCTTTGTGGGGGCGGGGGGGGGGGTGCCCCGGGCGGAGACGGGTAGGGTGAGGGCCGGGCGGCCGGCCCGCCCCCCCGCCGGTTAGGT
>JANMAM010000103.1:0-1750 GCA_031359795.1 Gemmatimonadaceae bacterium | reverse complement strand
GTACGGCCATCCGTAAAACGCGCCGTCGCGGATGGCTGTCATGTAGTCGGGAACGAGGTCGCTTCCGAGCTCATCACGCTCGTTGACTGCCACCCAGAGCGCACCGGTCTCGGGAACCCAGGCCATGCCGACCGGATTGCGGAGCCCGGACGCGTAGATGCGATGGTTGCCCGTCGCCACGTCGATCTCCCAGACGGCAGCGCGTTCCCGTTCGGCGTCGATGCCATTCTCGCCGACGTTGCTGTTCGACCCCACCGCCGCGTAAAGCCGCGAACCGTCCACACTGGCGACGACGTTCTTCGACCAGTGGTGGTTGATCGGACCTGCGGGTAGCGCGGCGACAGTGGTGGCGGGGGCGGTGATGAGCGTGTCCCCCGCGAGATAGGGAAAACGGACGATGGCGTCGGTGTTCGCGACGTAGAGCGTCCCGCCGACGAGGACCATGCCGAACGGCGAGTTCATTCCGGTCAGGAAGGTCGAGTGCACCTCGGCGACGCCGTCGCCGTCGCCGTCGCGAAGCAACGTGATGCGATTGGCGCTCTTCACGGCCGACCCGGCCTTCTTCTGGAAGCGGTCGGTGAACCATCCCTTGATTCCCCGGTTGTTCTTCGGGCGGGGCGGCCCGTTGGTCTCGGCGACGAGGACGTCGCCGTTAGGCAGGACGTACAGCCAGCGCGGATGGTCGAGGCCGCGGGCGAACGCGGCTACGGTGAGGCCCGCGGCTGGCACCGGCTTCGCGCCGGCGGGCCAGCCTCTCGCCCCGGCAATCTTCACCAGTGGAATGAGCGACGTGCTGGGGGCTGGTAGCACGGGGTCCGGCCCGGTGCCCGCCGCGAGGGGGAGCCGAGCGGCCGCGCCGCAGGCGGACGTCGCGACTGCCGCGATTGCGAGGAACGTCGTCCGCAACATCGAATGCGATGAAATCATGCGCGATGCTCGGCGCAAGAATCGCGCGTGCCAGGTTGCGAACGCCAGCCCGGCGATCGCCAGCGGCGGTGGCGCTACTGACTGTCGGTCAGCACGTACGCGAGGCTGTCGCCTTCAAAGCGAATCGGGAGTCCGATCTCCCTGATGTTGGCGAACGCGACCCACTGCGACGGAGTTGGCGGACTCCCCGGGCGCTCGCGGGTGTAGAGGACGACCTTGCCCATTGCCTTCTGTGAGGCGAGCAGCAGCTTCACCGAATCGAGCGACATCACGCGGCCCTCGAGCTCGACCACGCCGGTCGTGTCGACGTAGACGTGCAGCTCGCCCGGCCGCTTGTGAGCAGGCGGTCGAGCCGACTCCTTCTTGCTGCAGGCGACGGTCAGCGCGACGGCGATGACGCAAAGCCAGATGTGCTTCGTCCGCATGGACTCCTGCCAGGTCGGCGTGGTGACGCTTCTCAGCCGAAAGCTCGGTGAAAAGCACCCGCTCTGCCAGTGGCATTGACGCCGCTCGGGCCTCGCTGCCAATTCACCCGACCACCGACCCGGAGTTCCGAGTACATGGCGCACGCCCCTCTTCCGATTCACCGTGGCTTCGGCGAGACGATGCGCCGGGACGCGTGGTGGGTGCAGCCGCTCGTCGTCTTCACGATCCTCTCGGCATTCCTCGGCTACGCGACGTGGGCGGCGTTCCAGAACGCGCACTACACGTACGGGCCGTATCTGTCGCCGTTCTACTCACCCGAGCTGTTCGGTGACTCGCCGCACGCGCTGTTCGGACCGAAGCCCGCGCTCTGGCCGGCATGGCTGCCGTTCTCGCCGGC
>JANMAM010000095.1:0-38599 GCA_031359795.1 Gemmatimonadaceae bacterium | reverse complement strand
CTCGACTGGCCGGCGTCGGTGCGGCTCGTCGCGGAAAAATCGGGGATCGAGGTGCGCGAGGTCGAACGCTCGCGACGCGAGGGTCCCGATCCGCGCGAGCGCTTCTGGGAGATGAACGCCGCGGCCGCTGAATATTTCACGCGGACGCTCTGGGAAGAATCGGCGGCGGAGCCGGCGCGCGACTATCTCGCGCAGCGCGGGATCACTCGCCCGGTGGCGGAGCGCTTCGGGCTCGGGTTCGCGCCGCGCGAGATCGGCCTGATGCGCGCGGCGCTCAATGCGCTCGGCTACGAAGATCCGGCGCTGCTCGAGGGCGGGCTGATGGTGAAGCCGGAAGAGGCGAGTGAGCCGCGGCCGCGGTTCCGGCGCCGCCTGATGTTCCCGATCCTCGACGCGTTAGGCAGGCACGTCGGCTTCGGGGGGAGGGTCATCGGGGAAGGCGAGCCGAAGTACCTGAATTCCCCCGAGACGCCGGTCTTCACGAAGGGGAAGATGCTCTACGGGTTGAACGTCGCGAAGCTGGCGGCGCGGCGTGAGGAACGGATGCTGATCGTCGAGGGATACTTCGATGTCGTGCGCTTGATGGCGGCGGGCATCGAGGAGGTGGTCGCGCCGCTGGGGACGGCGCTGACGGAGGCGCAGGCGCAGCTCGTGACGCGGTACGCGCAGAAGGTCTACCTGCTCTACGACGCCGATGCACCGGGGCAGAAGGCAGCGTTCCGTTCCGGTGACGAGCTGCTGCGTCAGGGCGCAGCGGTGCACGTCGTCTCGCTCCCGGAGGGCGAGGATCCGGACACCTACGTCGCCACCCACGGGGCCGACGGACTGCGCGCGCGACTGGGAGAAGCAGCGGATCTGTTCGAGCGGAAGGTGCAGATCCTCGAGCGTGCGGGGTGGTTCGGCGATCTCGCGGGGAAGCGGCGCGCGCTTGATCGGCTGTTGCCGACGATCCGCGCCACGGCGGACCCACTGATGCGGGACATCTACATCGCGCGAGCGAGCGAGGCATCGGGGGTCGGGCGCGAGCTGCTTGCGGAAGAAGCGAGGCGTTCGCCAAGCCGAACTGGTGCGGTATCGCGGACGCGGGCGGAGCAGGGCGGAAGCAGGCCGCGCGACGGTGGGCGGTCCACCGAGCAGGCCGGTCCCCCGCCTGACATGAACGGCGCGCCCCCGCCCGACGAGCCCGGATTCCAGGAACAGTTTCAGCGGCGTCCGTTCAACCCGCGCGGCGGCGACAAGCGGCGCGGGTGGAAGAACGTCCCCGAAGAGCGCCCATCGATTCGCGGATGGGGGCGGACGTCCGAGCCTGGCGCGCTGACCGAGCGCGAGCTGTTGCGCGCCCTGCTCGTTCAGCGAGGCAGCGCTGACGCGGTTGCCGAGCGGATTAGCGCCGACGGCTTTCGTGTTCCGGCGTACGGACGCATCTTCCATGCACTGATGCAGGCGGGTGAAGACGCGTCGATCGAGACGCTCGCCGCCACACTCGACGAAGAAACGGTCCGAGTGCTGCAGAATGAGCTGCTCGTGGACCCCGAGTCGATTGGCGATCCGACCGCCACGATCGCGCAGGCGTTGAACAACCTGCGCATCCGCGAGATCAACGAGGAAATGGAGGCGATCGAGCGACAGCGCCCGATCGCCAGCGACGAGGAGAAGGACGCATTGAACGCGAGCGCGAAGAAGCTGCGCGACGAAATGCGCGCGCTCGGCGGAAAGAGTTTCAGGACACAGGGATTCCGAAAACGGCGGGCCTGACGGCGGGAGTGGCTCGAACGCAATGACAGATTACGAGGAGGGCGTGTGCATCCGGATGTAACGGCGCTGGTGGCGTTGGAAGGCGAAGATTCGGCGGTCGAAGCTCTGGAGTCGCGGCTGCGCGCGCTCGAGCCACGTTTGCAGGAGCTGGAGCGGACACGCGAGGTCGCGTCAACCGCACTGGTGCGCGCGAAGAACACACTGACGTCGGAGCAGGAGAAGCTCCGCGACTCGAAGGCTCGCACTGCCCAGAGCCACACCCTGCAGGATCGGAATCAGAAGCAGCTGGATGCGGTAACGAATGTGCGTGAAGCAACCGCGGCGAGCGCACAGCTCGACCAGTCACGCAAGATGGCGGGAGATGCGGACAGCGAAGCGGCGCGGATCAATGCACGCGTCGAGGAAGCGAAGACCCGTTTTGCGCAGGCCGAGGAGGCGATGGCCGAGATCGAAGCCTCCCAGGAGAGCGAGCGATCCGCGATCGCCGGTGAGCGCCACACCATCGAGGCCGACCTGCGCCATGCGCGCATGAAGCGTGAAGGATCGGCGAAACGCGTCAGCCAGCCGCTGCTCGGGCGCTACGAAAAGGTTCGCCGCCGCCGCCGCGGCCAGTCGGTGTTCGCCCTCGTCAGCGGAGCGTGTGGCAGCTGCGACACGACACTTCCGGTGCAGCGGCGGCACGAGATGGCGCGAACCGGCACCATCGAGATGTGCGAGGCGTGCGGGGTGATGATCTACGCGCTCCCGGAGGCGATCATGGAGAAGCCGCCCGTGGAAGAGAAGCCGGCGCCAAAAAAGAGAGCACCCGCGAAGAAGGCATCCGCGAAGAAGTCGGCGCCGAAGGAAGCAGCGTCCGAAGTCTGATTGCGGTAGCGGCGGAGCGATGCTTGTAGCCACCCGGCGTGGCCGGTAGCTTTTCCGAGTGATCGCATCCGCCGCTCCAGCGGCCCTTCCCAGGCCCGGCGCTCGTCCCCGGCCCCGGTGGCTCACCCCGCCGGCAGTCGACGAGAGTGCGGTCGCCGCGCTGGTTGACGCGCTCAAGCTTCCGCCGGTGATCTGCCGTCTCCTCGTCGCGCGCGGCTATGTCACTCCCGACGAGGCGAAGCGATATCTCCGCCCACGGCTCGACCAGCTGCATGAGGCGTCGTCGATGCTCGACCTCGACCGCGCGGTGGAGCGCCTCGTTCGCGCGGTGCGCAGCGGCGAGACGATCATGGTCCACGGCGACTATGACGTGGACGGGATCTGCTCGACGACCGTCATGGTGCGCGCACTCCGCGAGCTCGGCGGGACGGCGATCCCGTTCATCCCGCACCGCGTGACCGACGGCTACGACCTGTCGATGGCCGGGGTTCGAGCAGCGGTCGACGCCGGAGCGAAGGTCGTGGTGACGTGCGACTGCGGGACGAGTGCGCGCGAGGCGGTGGGGGCGCTCTGCCGTGCCGGAATCGACGTGATCGTCAGCGACCACCATCTCCCGGGCAGCGCACTCCCGGATTGCCTGGCGGTGCTGAACCCGAAGCGCGACGGCTGCGACTATCCGGACAAGAACCTGGCGGCGGTTGGGATCGCGTTCAAGCTGGCCCTCGCCGTGACACGGGCGTCGGGCGGGAACGAGGCGCCGGTGATGGCAATGCTCGATTTGGTAGCACTCGCTACTATTGCCGACATCGCGCCGCTTCGCGGCGAGAACCGGGTGATGGTCCGCTACGGCCTCAAGATGCTGGCCGAGACGCGGAACATCGGGCTCCGCGCACTGATCCGGGCCGCGGGGCTCGACGGCAAGACGCTGAACGCGGGGCGGGTCGGCTTCATTCTCGCGCCGCGACTGAATGCCGTCGGGCGGCTGGGGCACGCGCTTCGGGGCGTCGAGCTCCTGATGGCGACGACCGAGTCGCAGGCGAATGAGATCGCCCGCGAGCTCGAGGAGCTGAACCGGGAGCGCCAGGAGATCGATCGAGCGACGTTGACCGAGGCGCGGGCGCAGGTCTCGCTCATCGACCTCGACGCGACCTACGGTCTCGTCCTCGCTGGCGAGGGCTGGCATCCGGGCGTCATCGGCATCGTGGCCTCGCGCATCGTCGAGGACACGGGGCGGCCCGCGGTGCTGGTCGCGCTCGACGCCGACGGGCACGGCAAGGGAAGCGGCCGGTCGATTCCCGCCTTCGACCTGCACGCCGCGCTCGGCGCCTGTTCCGGGTATCTGGTGCGCTACGGCGGGCACCGCTCGGCGGCTGGCGTGACGATCGAGCAGACCCAGGTCGCCGGGTTCGCCGCCGCGTTCAACGAGATCGCCCGGGCACGATTGACCCCCGACGATCTCGTCCCCGAGCTCCGGATCGACATCGAGATGCCGTTAGGCGCGGCGACCGAAGAGCTGGAAGCGCTGCTGCGGCACTTCGAGCCGTTCGGCATCGGCAACGCGACACCGCTGCTGGTCTCGCGCGGTGTGCGGATCGCGTCCCGTCCCCGGGTGCTCAAGGGCGACGGCCTCAAGGTGACGCTCGAGCAGGATGGCGCGCGCATCGACGCGATCGGCTGGGGACTGGCCTGGCAGGCGCCGGGCCTGAGCGAGGGAACGGTGGTCGACGTGGTCTACCGGCTCGAGCGCGACGACTATCGCGGCGAGCACACGCTCCAGGCGCGACTCTCCGACATCCGACGTTAGGCAGTGCGCATCGTCGCTGGTGAATGGCGCGGGCGCCGGATCAAGGCGCCCGACGACGACCGGGTGCGGCCGACGGCCGACCGTGTGCGCGAAGCGTGGATGAGCATCATTGGCTCGGCGATCGTCGAAGCGCGCGTACTCGACCTGTTCGCGGGGTCCGGGGCGCTCGGCCTCGAGTCATTGTCGCGCGGGGCGGCAGTGGCGGAGTTCGTCGACATCAGCGCACGGAGTCTCGCGGCGCTGCGGGAGAACGCGGATGCGCTTGGCGCGGGGGAGAGAGCCGTCATTCATCGGGGGGATGCGGTGAAGTTCGTGGCCGCGCTTTCCGCTCGGGCGTTTGATGTCGCGTTTGCGGATCCGCCGTACCAGCAGGGGCTCGCGGCGGCGGTGGCGGAGCGGTGGCTGGTCGTGCCGTTCGCGGGGGTGCTGGGAGTGGAGCACGGGATACGCGAGGAAATGCCAGACGGGGGAAGGACGAGGAAGTACGGAAGCACGGGGATTACGATCTACGAGGCGGACTAGGGAGTTTGTGATGCTGGGACTTGGGACGAGGGAGTTGTGCCGCTGTTGCTGCGCCGTTCCTCGTCCCTCGTTCCGTCGTGGATGACTAGGGATGCGGGGAAGCGTCGTCGCCTCGGGCGACGAGCGCGACGGGGAAAGAGGAACGTGGAAAACTGCGATGCTGTGACGAGGGGGTCGTGAGTGGCGCCATTGATCCGCGTGGCGTACTGGCTGTACCAGTGACGAGGAATAACGAGGGACGAGGGAGGGGCCTCCCTCGTTCCTCGTCGTTCCTCGTCCCTCGTTGTTCCTTGTTCCTCGTCGTTCCTTGTTCCTCGTCGTTCCTTGTTCCATGTCCTCCCTCGTTCCTGGTACCGCCAGTACGCCACTCCGGTCAATGGCGCCACTTTCCGGATCTCTCGTTGCAGCATCGCAGTTTTCCACGTTCCTCATCCCCCGTCGCGCCGGCGGCCTTAGGCCGCCGCGCTTCGCCGCATCCCTAGTCATCCATGACGGAACGAGGGACGAAGAACGGCGCAGCAACGGCGAAACCGTTCCCTCGTCCCACGTCCACCCCAGACAAGCCGGACAAAGGGACGAGGGAGCTTGCTCCCTTCTCGTCTCTCCCCCAGCTTCCCGTCCCATGAGCAAGGTTGCCATTTATGCCGGGACGTTCGATCCGATCACGCGCGGTCATCAGGATCTGATCGCGCGGTCGTTGACGTTCTGTGACCGGCTCGTGGTTGCGGTCGCGTCGAACTCGACGAAGGCACCGCTGTTCAACGGCGACGAGCGCGTCGCGATGGTGCGGGAAGTCGTCGGCGATGATCCGCGCGTCGACGTCCGGATGCTCCGCGGGCAGCTGCTCGTCGACTTCGCTCGTGATGCCGGGGCGACGCTCCTCATCCGCGGACTGCGCGCTGTGAGTGACTTCGAGTACGAGTTCCAGATGGCGCTGATGAACCGCCACCTCGCGCCGATCGAGACGGTCTTCATGGTGCCGTCGCTCGACACGACGTACATCAGCTCGAGCATCGTTCGCGAAGTCGCGCGTTATGGCGGACGGGTGGACGACCTGCTGCATCCGACCGTCGCGACGGCGCTCCGGAAGAAGCTCGCCGAGCGTCCGCGGCCGGAGTAGCGGAGCGTGCAGTTCGTCGCCGACGTCAGGCAGCGC
Organism: Gemmatimonadaceae bacterium; assembly: GCA_031359795.1. Classification (GTDB taxonomy): domain Bacteria; phylum Gemmatimonadota; class Gemmatimonadetes; order Gemmatimonadales; family Gemmatimonadaceae; genus JABFXC01. The sequence continues at coordinate 32,498 of JANMAM010000095.1, read as the reverse complement.
GCGGCTGCGAACCGGCAGCGGATCGTCTTCCCTGAGAGCGCCGATCCGCGCACGCTCGCCGCGGTGCAGGTGCTCGCCGCCGAACGCATTCTCGAGCCGGTGCTGCTGCTCGACCCGAGCCGGCCGGAGACGCACGCCGCCGCTCGGGCGACCGGAGTCGAGACGATCGACATCGCTGCCCCGAGCGTCGCCGATGCGACCGCGCATCGGCTGCTCGAGCGCCGGCGGCTCAAGGGGTTGACCGACGAAGTCGCGGCGCAGTTCGCGCGAGACACGCTCTACGCCGGTGCGGCGATCGTTGCGTCAGGCGCCGCCGCCGGATCGGTGGCCGGGGCCGAGCGGACGACCGCTGACGTTCTCCGCGCGGCGCTCTGGCTGATCGGCGCGGCGCCGGGGGTGTCGACCGTGTCCAGTGCCTTTTACATGGTCGTGCCGCCATTCCGCGGAGCGGGTGAGGAGACGCTCACGTTCACCGACTGTGCCGTTGTCCCGGCGCCGACTGCGGAGCAACTGGCGGACATCGCAATCGCCGCGGCCGACGATCGGCGCGCAATCGTCGGCGACGAGCCGCGGATCGCGATGTTATCCTTCAGCACTCGGGGCAGCGGCAGTGGACCGTCGGTCGAGCTGGTGCAACGGGCGACGGCGCTTGTTCGGGCGCGGCGCGGTGACCTTGCGGTGGACGGAGATTTGCAAGGTGACGCGGCGCTGATCCGGCAGGTGGCCGAGCGCAAAGCGGCGGGCAGTGCGGTCGGGGGGACAGCGAACGTCCTCGTCTTCCCGTCGCTCGACGCTGGTAACATCGCCTACAAGCTGGTGCAGCGATTGGCGCACGCGAGTGCGGTAGGACCGATCATTCAGGGGCTGGCCAAACCGTGCAGCGATCTCTCGCGCGGCGCCGTTCCGGATGACATTATCAATGTGGCGGCGATTACGGCGCTACAGGCGGGGCGACGACGCGATCCGCCGACGAAGGAAAAGTTGTGACACAGGTTGTGACAGACGCCGGGCACACCGCCGGGCCAGAGGACCACGCGGGGACCGCCCCGCCGGAGAGAACGGGGCCATGAGCTTCTCGATCAAGAAGCAGGGAGACATCGTCGTGGTTGACGTAGAGGGCCAGCTCATCGTCGGTAATCGGCAGGAGCTGAAGCAGAAGGTTCTCGACGAGCTGGAAAAGGGCGAGAAGAAGTTCCTCATCGACTTCAGTCAGACCGGGTACATCGACAGCTCCGGACTGGGCGTGCTCGTGTCGCTGTCGAAGAAGATTCGCGAACAGGGTGGCGAGCTTCGGCTCGCGAACCTGAACGACGATCTCAAGACGCTGTTCGAGTTGACGAAGCTGGATACGCTGTTCCAGATCGCGGATACGCGAGACCGAGCGCTCGAGAGCTTCTGACCCAACCGTCAGCTCGGGCCGGTCGAGCGAGCGTGTCACTGGGCGGTGGGATGCACGATTGACGGGCGCAGTGCGGCGGAGTCGTCGTGCTGCGCCCGAACCGTGAGCGGGATCCATGAGCCAATTCTTCCCCTCGGGCGGCGACGCAGCCGCACCCCTCGGCGAGCTGCGCATCGCTCTCCAGGTCGACATTCCCAGCGACGTGCGGTACATCGAGCGCGTCGTGGAAATCGTTCGTTCGCAGTGCGCGGCGGTGCTGTTCGCGCCGCGACACTGTGCGCTGAACGTGCCGGTCGCGCTCAGCGAAGCGCTGAGCAACGCGATTCTCTACGGCAACGGCGAGAATCCGGCGAAGCACGTCCGCATTCGCGCCGACGTGAACGACGTCCGTCTCGTCCTCGAAGTGTCGGACGAAGGTGGAGGTTTCGACATCGCGCGCGAGACATCCGACCCGACGTCGCTCGAGAACATCGAGCGCGAAGACGGGCGCGGACTGTTCCTGATGCAGCAGCTGATGGATCTCGTCGAGCGCTTCGACGACAATGGCAACGTCGTCCGTCTGACGTTGAACCGCGCCTGACGATGCATCCGGAGATGTCCGCCCAGCGGGGCACGGGCTGACGCGATGAAGGAGCTGGACACCGTCCTGTCCGCCTTCCTGGAAGCGACTGGTTGCGAGGCAGCGGTCTGGCTCGAGTCGCCAAGTGGCCGGCTCGTCGCCACCGCCACCTCCTCGACGGGCGCTTCGCCGCCGCCGTTTCCGCCATCGAGCGCGGAAGGGCCACGGCGCGTGATCACGGCGCGGGGCGAGCTGCTTGTCGTCGCGATTCCGGGACCGCGGACGGCGTGGCTCGGCATCGGTCCATGCGGAGGCGGCACTCCCGAGCTCGACGCGTATCGGCGGTTCCTGCTGCCGGTGGTCACCCAGTACCTGCAGTCGGCGCTCGAGGTCGAGCATGCAGCGACCGAGCTCGCGGAGCGCTACGAGGAGATCAATCTCCTCTACACGATCAGCGAGATTCTCGGCCGCGCCGTCACCCTCGAGGAGACGGCGGTCACCATTCTCGAGGAAGTGTCGGCGACGGTCGGGGCGCGGCGCGCCTCGATCCTCGTCCACGACCGCGTCACCGACACGCTGCAGGTGGTCGCAGCGTTAGGCCTGGTGGCCGCCGAGGCGCCCCCGATCGCGGTCGATGACGGCTGCTCGGTGTCGGCGCTGGTGTTCCGCGAGCAGCACCTCCGGATCGTCGAGGAGGGCGAGCTGCTCTGCGACGCCGAGCGTCCCTATCGGAAGGGCGCGATGATGTCCGTGCCGATCATGTGGACGTCGCCGGCCGGGGGCAGCGAACCGTTAGGGGTGGTGAATCTGTCGGGGCGGCACGGCGACCAGCCGTTCACCGCTGGCGACCAGAAGCTGATGGCGGCGATCGCGACGCAGATCGGCACCGCGATCCAGAACGCACGCCTCGTCCGCGCCTCGCTCAATCAGCAGAAGCTCGTCCAGGAGATGCAGCTCGCCCACGACCTGCAGATGAAGCTGCTGCCACGCGCCGACGGCGTCGCGCCCGAGGCGACGGTCGACGCGCGCGTCATCCCGGCCGAGAGCGTCGGCGGCGACTTCTACAATCTCTTCCGGCTCGGTGAGGGCCGGACCGGCGCGATGATCGGCGACGTGTCGGGGCATGGCTATCGCGCCGCCCTGATCATGGCGCTGACGATGAGCGCGACCGCAATCCATGCGCAGCGCACGGCCGATCCGGCGCAGACACTCGATGCGCTGCTGCATTCGATCAGCGACGAACTCGAGACGACCGAAATGTACGTCTCGGTGTTCTATGGCGTCGTCGATCCCGCGGCGGGCACGCTGCGCTACGCGAACACCGGCCACCCGCACGCCTTCGTGATCGGTGCCGACGGATCGCTGCAGCGGCTCCCGGCGCTCGACCCGCCGCTCGGCATGGTCGTCGATGCGCCGCGGGCGCACGAGCGCCCATGGGCAAAGGACTCCGATCTCCTCCTGCTCTTCACCGACGGCATCAGCGACGCGCGCGACCGCGCTGGCGATCGCCTTGGCGAGCAGACGGTGCTCGACATCGTGGTCAAGCACCGCGCGGAGAGCCCGAGTGCCATCGTCGAGCGCGTCTTCGAGGTGCTGCGGCATCACATGGGCGATACGCCCAAGCGAGACGACCTGACGCTCGTCCTGCTGCGCAGCTGACGGTCCATCCAGTGACGGAATACCCCCAGGCGCGAAAGCGTTATGGCCAGCACTTCCTCACCGATCCGCGAATCCTCGCCCGGATCGCAGAGGCGCTCCTGTTGACCGGCACCGAGACGGTCGTCGAGATCGGGCCGGGGCGGGGAGCGCTCACCGAGTACCTGCTCCGCAAGGCCAAACGCGTCGTCGCGATCGAGATCGATCGCGATCTCGTCCCGAAGCTGAAGGAGCGATTCGCCGACGCGCCGCTCACGATCGTCGAGGGTGACGTGCTCGAGACGTCGCTGTCGCACGCGGCCGGGGCCGACGAGTTCGTCCTCGCGGGCAACGTACCGTACTACATCACGACTCCGATACTTTTCCACGCGCTGCAGCGGCCGCGCGCCTCGCGCGCGGTGTATCTCGTCCAGCGTGAAGTCGCCGAGCGGGTGATCGCGCCGGCAGGCTCGGAGGAGTACGGCGCGCTATCGGTGAACGTACAGGCGCTGGCGAAGCCGGAGATCGTGTTCCGGGTTCCGGCGGGTGCGTTCACCCCGGCGCCGAAGGTCGATTCGGCCGTGCTCCGCGTGACGCCTCTCGAGCATCCGGCAATCGGTCCCGACGAAGAAGTTCACTTTCGTGGCGTGGTGCAGAGCGCGTTCGGCTTCCGCCGCAAGCAGATGCGACGCGTGGTGCGCACGATCGCGTCGGCCACAGTCGAGCGTGCCGAGGAACTGCTCGCGGCCGCAGCGATCGCGCCCGAGGCTCGACCGGAGACGTTGACTGTCGCCCAATTTGCAGCCCTGTCGCGGGCGATTCGCGCGACGCCGGCCACCTGACGCGCCGCGCCTAACGCCAAACCTGACGACGATGGCAGACCGTTCCTGGACCGCAGTCACTCTCGGTGCCGAGGTGCCGCCACCGGCCGGCCCGTACTCGCCCGCGGTTCGCGCCGGCGACTTCGTCTACGTGTCGGGCCAGGTCCCGCGCGATCCGCAAACCGGGGGGCTGCTCGGCACCACCATCCAGGAGCAGTCCCACGCGACGCTGGCGAACGTGCGGCGGGTACTGGCGGCGGCGGGAGCGACGATGAACGAGGTGGTGTCGGTGACGGTGTACCTCGTCGATGAGAACGATTGGGGGGAGTTCAACTCGGTCTACAAGACGTTCTTCGACGCACCGTACCCGGCGAGGGCGGTTGTCGGGGCGAGTCTCCGAGGGATCCTGGTCGAGGTGAGCGCGGTGGCATTCGCCCCTGGTCGCGCATCGCCGTAAGGCGGGATGTGGAAGCAGTCCCGCGGTTGTTGCCGCCGAATAACGGCCGCGCAGGACCCTCGTTCCTCATCCGGAGTTGGCAGAGACGGGAGGGAAGGCCTACATTACGCTGGCTGTCGCCGGCTGGCGGCAGTTTAACCCCTCGCGGTGGGAGTTGAATGGCCAAGCAGGACTCGATCGAGCTGGAAGGAACGGTGACGGAAGTGTTGCCGAATGCGACGTTTCGTGTGGCGGTGAATGGCGGGCACGAAGTGTTGACGACGCTGGGTGGGAAGATGCGGCAGTTTCGCATTCGCGTGCTTGCGGGAGACCAGGTGAAGATCGAGGTCTCGCCGTATGACCTGAGCCGTGGCCGCATCATCTACCGGCACAAATAGAAGCGCGGGCGTGATGCGGCGCACGATCGGGAGCTTTCTCGCCCGTTCGAGCGAGCCCGGCTGAGCGTGCAGCAGAAGTTCTGGACTCGCGCCCTTAACATCCGCCGCGGTCCGGCGTCTCCTCTGGTGAGCGCGGCGATGACGCTCGCGCCTGATCCCACAGGAGATAGTATGACCAAGATCAACTCTGCTCTATTTGCACTTGTCGTCGCTGCTTCGGCCTCCGTTGCCGCGCCCGCCGGTGCACAGTCCAGCGCGGCCACCGATGGCCAGCGCATCGAGCGCTCGAAGTCCGATTCCAGCAAGTGGAAGGGCGAGCGTCGTGGGCAGCGCAAGGGTGAGAAGATGGGTCCGGGCCGAAGTGCCCTCCGCGGTGTCAATCCGACGGACGCGCAGAAGGCGCAGATCAAGTCCATCCACGCGAAGTACCAGGCGCAGTTTCAGTCGCTTCATACGTCGATGAAACCGGCGATGGACGAGGCGAAGGCCGCGCGTCAGCGTGGTGACACGGCGGCAGCGCGGGCCGCGATCGCGAAGACCGAGGCCAGCCGGCAGCAGGCGCTGACGCTCCGCACCCAGGAAGCCGCCGAGATTCGCGCGATCCTGACGCCGGCGCAGCAGCAGACGTTCGACGCCAACATCGCGCAGGCGAAGGCGAAGGGCGACAAGATGCGTGGCGAGCGTCGCGAGCGTGGCAACCACGGCAAGCGCCACGCGAGCTGACAGGCGGCTCCAGCGGCAGCGTTCAGGGTGGCCGAGCGTTGGCCCAGCAATAAAGACGCTGGTCGTGTCGCGCCGGGAGCAATTGCTTCCGGCGCGACTTCGTCAGGGGCGGAAGCGGAGCGCGAGATACGCGCGCGTCTTCTTTCGCCAGGGGTCGTCGATGGAGTAGCCGACACCTGCCACCGCGGTCGCGCCGGGTGTGCGAAAAAATGGAAGCGGCGGCACCGCGACGCTTCCGTCGATGCCGATGACGCGCATCCAGCGGCTGAGGGAATCACCAGCTGCCCCCGCCCAGAGATACGGTGAGAACGTGTCCCCCCGCAGCGAGAGCCTGTACGACGCGTACCGCCGGCCGCGCAGTGCGCCGAAGGGCAGAACCGGCATCGGGATCCATTGCTCGACCGCCGTCGTGTCGATGAACGAGGGCGCGGACCCGCCGACGACGAAGTGCTCGAACGGTGCGGCGTCGTTCACGATTCCGTAGGTGGCTTCGGCGCGAAGTGCGGTCTCGATCGACCCCAGCGTGAGCGAGGCGCTCGCGATTCCTCGTGAAAAAGAACCGGCGGCCTGCGACGCGTCGCCAATCCCGCCGCGCGACCCGCTGAGCCGGGCCGATGCAGCCGCGAACCGCGACTCGCCGCGGCGGGCGAGCGTGCCGGCAACTGAAGCGGATCCAACGCTGCGTGCGTGCTCGTCGCCGTCGACCCGCAACGTCTGCAACGAAGCGCCAACGCGCGCGTGAAGCCGCGCGGTCGACGACTCGCGCGCTTTTTCGAGGCCGAGCGTCGCCGAACGCAGGTCGACGTTGTCGAGGGCCGTCGTGAATCCAGCGGGCTTCTGGCGGGCTGCCCTGCGGGTCATTGTGAACAGCTCGCCGCCGATCTCGACAGGCCAGCCGCGCCAGCTCGCCGAGAGCGAGCCGCCCTGCGGCCGCCAAGGACGGCCCACCGCGCCCTGCGCGATCCAGCCGAGCCGTCCGACCTTGTCCGTACTCGAGATCCCCAGCAACGCGTCCTGTCCGTCGGCTGCGAGCGCGTAGCCGCCGAGCAGCCGGAATTCGCGTTGCCCGATCCCGTAGTCGCGGGCGGTGCCTAACGGCGCGCGGATGAAGGTGTCGGCCACGACCACGGGACGCTGGGCAACGGGGGCGAGCCGAACATCGATCGCGACGGGGCGGATGTCGGTGACCGAATCGATGGAGATGCGCCGCACGTCCATTCCGCTCGCATGAAGCGACAGGAAATACACGTTGCGCCCGCCGCCGATCGAGGGCGCGACCGCGGCGCTCAGTGTCCGGGTCAGCGTGCGCGTCGCTCCAGAGGCCGGATCGAGCACTGCGATGTTCGGGATTCCCCCCGCCTCCGAGACGTGAAGGAGCTTGCCCTCCGCAGTGAACTCGGCGTCATAACGATTCGCGCCGTCGGTTGGACCAAGCATGCGCAGGCCGCCCGCTTCGTCGACGGTGGCGAGGCGCCAACGTCCCGAGTCGGAGACGGACGCCGCGATGGTGCGCCCGTCGGGCGAATAGCGCGGGCGGTAGAACGCCCGCGTCGGCGACCCGGCAGCGAGCAGCTCGATGGAGCCCGTCGCGAGCGCGACGCGCACGAGGTCGCACCGGCCCGCGAAGCAACGCGTCGCCGCGGCGGTCCGCCCGTCCGGCGCGGGGTCGGCGTTCTCGATGCCGGCGTACCGGGTCACTCGCCTAACGTGTTGCGTCTTCGTGTCCCACTCGAACAGGTCCGGGATCACCGTGCCGTCGCCGCGGACGGTGTTTCGGCTGACGAGCACTCGGCGCCCATCGGGCATGAAGCGCGGCGAATCGTAGGCGAACCCATTGGCGGCGCGGAGCGTCGCGACCGCCTTCTTCGGGCGCGGCCAGAACTGCACGTCAGGCACGTCCTCCGGGTCGCGTCGCGCGGCCTTCGCGCGGCGGGTAGCCGCTGCCGTGTCGGCCGGCTCGTCGGCGGTGTTCCAGACGACCACGCGGCTCGGCCGGTCCTTGCTCCGCAGCACCACCGCGACGCGCCCGCCGTCGGGCGATACGGCGGGGTCACCGGTCGTCCATGCGAGGCGTTGAACGAGCGTTCCCTCGACGAGCGTCGAATCGCGGAGCGCCTTCTCGATCTCGAGCGCCTTGCCCGTGACTTCGACCGTGAATCGCCCGTAGAGCGCGCGCGGCGACTCCCCATAGACGCCCACGAACGACTGGTCGAACGACCGGTTGGTCCGAGCCGACATCCGTCGCCAGAGCTGGGTGACGGTGCTGTCGCCGCGCCGCGCGGCGAGCCACTCGAGGAACGCGGATCCGCCGAGGTAGGCAAACGCGCCCCCCTGGTATTCGCTCCAGCTGCTCAGCTGCGCGTATGTCGGAAGGCGTCCCTCGAGCGCCCACTCGCGAAGGACGGCCGGACGCCAAACGCCGTGCGGGCGGCCGCTACCAGTGAGGCGCCCCTCGATGTAAGTCGCGTAGCCCTCGATCACCCACCGCGGCGATTTGCGCGTGAGTGGGCCGATCCCTAACGGCGCGAGACGCGTCAGCAGCCGCTGCTGCGGGTTCCGGCTCGGGCGCGTGAGATGCGCGACATGGGCGAACTCGTGGACCGCGAGGAGCTCGGGCCAGCTTCGGGAGTCGCCGATGCTGCTGCGCGGATCGGGCGGCGTCGGCCAGAGCACGATCGCGGGCGCTTCGAGAAAGGGCCATGCCGACCCGTTGGACGTGGAATACGGGTCGGTGACGAGCACCGTGACGCGTTTCCGTGGCAGGTTCCCGACCTCGGCGCCGACCGCGGCTCGCACCGATTCGAGCTGCTCCGCCATCGCGCGCGTCCACTCGTCGAACTCGCGTGGATAAACGACCGTGAAATGCGGCGTACGCAGCGTCTGCCAGTCAGCATCGGGCCGCCACACGAACTGAGCGACCGCCGCACGCGGCGCGAACAGGGCAGCGGCGACGAGTGCGGCGACGAGCGCCCGGAAACGGAGGCGCCCCGTCAGGCGCCGACGGTCTTCTTGTCGGGTGCCTTGCCGGCCTTCCGCGCCTGCACTGCATCCATCACCCAGGTGAGCGGGATCAGGAACAGGGGCGTCAGGAAATGACCGAGCAGGAGATTGACCCAGGTCAACGCGATGTAGAACGCGATCAGGCCGAGGCCGACCCAGATTGTGCCCAGCGGTCCGTGCGTTTCCAAGCGAAAGTCCTCGCGTGAGGTTTGAACACGCGGATTATACACCGTGTTCACTCCCCAACGCCAGAGGCGCGCCAGCGCCACGGATTGGTACATTTCAGCAATGGCCGGCGCTGAAGCGATCCTTGATTCGGAAGCCGTTGACCGGGCGGTCGCCGCCGCGGTCAGCGAGCCGCGCGTGCGAACCGGGAGCGGCCGAGCCCCGGCGACGAGGCGCTTCCTGCTTGCGGTATCGGGGGGACGTGATTCGATGGTACTTCTCGACTCGTTCGCCCGCATCGCACCCGAGGCTGTCGCGGCGGCCGCGACCTTCGATCACGGCACGGGCCCCCATGCCGCCGAGGCGGTGCGTCTCGTCCGTGACCGTTGTGCAACGGTCGGGATTCGCGGTGTGAGTGGCGTCGCAGCGGCAGCGGCAACGACCGAGTCCGAGTGGAGGCAGGCGCGATGGGCGTTCCTCCGCGCCGCGGCCGCGCGCATGGACGCGACGGTGGCGACCGCACACACGCGCGACGACAACATCGAGACGGTTCTGATCCGCGTGCTGCGCGGAAGCGGAGCGCGCGGACTCGCGGCGCTGCATGCAATGAGCGACGTGTCACGTCCGTTGCTCGACGTATCGCGCGCGACGGTAGCAGCGACGGCGGCGAAACGGTCGATCGAGTGGATCGAGGATCCGTCGAACGAGTCGCGCGCGCATCTGCGGAACCGAGTACGGCATGAGATCCTGCCGGCACTGCTCGCCACCCGCCCCGCACTGGCCGACGAGCTACTCGACATCAGTCGCCGGGCGGCGGGGATCCGCGCCACGCTCGAACGGATCGCGTTCGAGCTCATCGCACCGCGCGCTGACGACGGGCTGCTCATCGTTGCTACGGCTCCGCTCGGCGACTATGATCCAGAAGCACTCCGCGCGCTCTGGCCGGCGATCGCAGCGTGGGGAGGAATCGTGGTCGACCGAAGGGGAACGGCGGGCCTCGCGCGGTTTACGAAAAAGGCCGCGATCGGTGACCGGATGCAGCTATCCGGAGCGGTCGATGTCGTCCGGCGGCGCGATGCGATCGTGCTGCGACGTGAGCTGGCCACAGCGCCTGACGATGCGACGCTCGAGGACGGACTGCAATGGGGCGTGTGGAGGTTCGTAGCGCAGCACACGCCATTGCCGACCGTGCCAGCGAGGGGTGACGCGTGGACTGCGGCAATCCCTGATGGCAATCGGCCGATCGTCAGGGCGTGGCGCGCTGGAGACCGGATGCACGGCGCCGGTGATGCGGCGCCCCGGCGAGTAAAGCGGTTCCTGCGGGATGCGGGTCTCGTTGGGCCCGAGCGACGTGGCTGGCCGGTGGTGGTGTGCGGCGGGGAAGTGGTCTGGATTCCAGGGGTCCGCCGCAGTTACGCGGCAGCCGTCCGGTCCGGGAGGCCGGAAGCCGTGTACGTGTGTGAACGCACTCAAAGCTGAATCAAGGCCCGACCCACGTCTCGACGGGCGTGCGGTCAAGCGGATTCTGTTCGACGAGAAACAGATTGCTGTTCGCGTCGCCGAATTGGGTAGCGAGATCACCCGCGCCTACCCGGAGGGTGACCTGCTCGTCCTCGGCCTGTTGAAGGGAAGCTTCATCTTCCTGAGCGACCTGGTGCGCCAGGTCGCGCGTCCGCTCCAGGTGGACTTCCTGGTAGCCGCGAGCTACGGCGAGAGTACCGTTTCGAGCGGCACGGTTCGGCTCGTGTACGATCCGGAAACAACTCTGGAGGGTAAGAACATTCTCCTTGTTGAGGACATCATCGATACCGGACGCACCATGAACCGCCTCATGAGCCTGTTGGCGGCACGGAAACCGCGTTCGCTCGAAATCTGTGCGTTGCTCGACAAGAAGCTTCCGAACGAATTGAAGTACCCGGTGAAGTTCACCGGTTTCGATTGTCCCAACGAGTTCGTCGTCGGGTACGGTTTGGATCACGCCGAAAACTTCCGGCACGTGCCCTATATCGTCAGCCTGCAGTAGACAAATGGCCGATCGCGTTCCGTCTTCACCGAAGAAAGAATCACCCTGGGCTCGCCGCGCTCGCGCGGCCTCGTTCTGGGTGCTCTGCTTCCTCGTGGTACTCCTCGTCGTCCAGATGCGCACGGGCTCTGGGGAGTCGACGCAGAAGATCAACTATTCCCAATATGCCGCGCAGCTCGAGGCTGGAAACGTCTCGAAGGTGACCATCCAGGATGGGCGTCAGGTCGTGGGCGACCTGAAGCAGCGCGTGACGGTGGACGGGAAACCCGTCAAGCGATTCAGCGTGCAGCTCCCGATCCAGAACTCGCAGGCGGTGCTGGACCAGCTCAACGCGAAGGGTGTGCAGGTCGAGGCCGAGGGCGCGCAGAAGTCGGTTCTCGAGTCGATCATAACGGTCCTGCCGTACCTGCTCCTGATCGGCCTCTGGGTTTTCCTGCTCAAGCAGATGCAGCAGGGCGGGGCCAAGGCGTTCTCGTTCGGCAAGTCCAAGGCGAAGCTGCTCTCCGGCGACACGCCGAAGCTGACCTTTGCCGACGTCGCGGGATGCGACGAGGCGAAGATCGAGCTCCAGGAGATCATCGAGTTCCTCAAGGACCCCGCGAAGTTCACGCGGTTAGGCGGCCGCCTTCCGAAGGGCGCGCTGCTGGTCGGTCCTCCGGGAACCGGAAAGACGCTCCTCGCCAAGGCGGTTGCCGGCGAGGCGGGGCGCCCCTTCTTCTCGATGTCCGGCTCTGATTTCGTCGAGATGTTCGTCGGCGTGGGTGCGAGCCGCGTCCGCGACCTGTTCGAGCAGGGCAAGACGCAGGCGCCGTGCATCATCTTCATCGACGAGATCGACGCAGTCGGCCGCCACCGTGGCGCAGGCCTTGGCGGGGGCCACGACGAGCGCGAGCAGACGCTCAACCAGCTGCTCGTCGAGATGGACGGCTTCGAGAGCAACGAGGGCGTGATCCTCATCGCGGCGACGAATCGTCCGGACGTGCTCGACCCGGCGCTGCTGCGCCCGGGTCGGTTCGACCGGCAGATCGTGGTCGACGCACCGGATCTCCGCGGGCGCGAGGGAATTCTTCGCGTCCACATGCGGAAGGTCCCGGTCGCCGACGATGTGAACGTGACGACGCTCGCCCGCGGCACCCCGGGGATGTCCGGCGCGGACCTGGCGAACCTGGTGAACGAGGGCGCGCTGCTGGCGGCCCGTCGCAACCGCGACAAGGTCTACATGGCCGACCTCGAGGACGCGAAGGACAAGGTCATGCTCGGCACCGAGCGCAAGTCGATGGTGATGAAGGACGAGGAGCGCCGCCTGACCGCCTACCACGAGGGTGGCCACGCGATCTGCGCGGTGAAGACGCTCGGCAACGATCCGCTCCACAAGGTCACGATCGTTCCCCGCGGCCGGGCGTTAGGCCTGGCGTTCACGCTCCCCGAGGACGACCGCGTCAGCATCACGCGCCAGCAGGTCGAGGCGAACCTGGTGATGACCTTCGGCGGGCGGGCTGCGGAAGAGCTGGTGTTCGGGCGCGAGCGCGTCACGACCGGTGCGTCGAGCGACATCAAGCAGGCGACCAACCTCGCCCGGCGCTATGTCACGCAGTGGGGGCTGTCCGACCTGATCGGGCCGATCCTCGTCGGCGACAACGAGCAGGATCTCTTCCTCGGCCGCGACATTCAGCACCGTCGCGAGGTCAGCGAGAAGACGGCGCAGACCGTGGACGCCGAGGTGAAGCGCGTAATCGACGAGGCGTTCCAGCGGGCGAAGGTGGTGCTGGCCGAGAACATGGCCCTGCTGCACCTGGTCGCGGCCCAACTGCTCGAACGGGAGACGCTCACCGGCGCCGACGTCGCGGCGCTGTCGCGCGGCGAGACGCTGCCTCCGCGCGGCCCGAGCGAACCGCCGCCACTGCCGCCAGCGCCGAGCGCGAAGGCGGCCACCGAGCCGCGCCGCACGCCGCCGCTGCTTGGCGGCCCGGAGATCGCGCCGGCGTGACCGGCGGCGAGCAGGTCTCGCGACACGACGCTGCGCTCCAACGGCCCCCACTCGGGGGCCGTTGGCGTGTCGGCGGGTCGGAGATCGTGCTCGGCCGACCGTTGGTGATGGGAATCCTCAACGTCACGCCCGACAGCTTCAGCGATGGGGGGCAGTTCGACGATCCGGCCCGCGCGGTCGAGCATGCGGCGGTGATGGTGGCCGAGGGCGCCGACATCATCGACGTCGGCGGTGAGTCGACGCGCCCGCAGGGCGCGAGGCCGGTGACCGCCGGCGATGAACGCGGCCGGGTCGTCCCGGTCATCCGTGAGCTGGTCCGACGATTCCCGCGGACGATCGTGTCGATCGACACGGTCAAGGCGGAGACCGCCGAGGCAGCGTTAGGCGCGGGAGCGCTGATCGTGAACGACGTGTCGGGCTTTCGCCTCGATGCCCGAATGGCGCCGCTCTGCGCCCGGGAGCGGTGCGGGGTCGTCCTCATGCACTCGCGCGGCGACGTCGCGACGATGGCGACGTACGCGCTGGCGGATTACGACGACGTGGTACCGGCGGTGGTCCGGGAGCTGCGCGCGTCGCTGGACGTCGCGCTCGCCGCGGGAATCGACGCGGAGGCGATCGCCCTCGACCCCGGGCTCGGCTTCTCGAAGCGGTCGGAGCACTCGCTCGCGGTGATTGCCGCTGTCCCGCAGATCGTTGCCCTCGGGAGGCCGGTGCTGATTGGCGCATCGCGGAAGCGATTCATCGGGGACCTGACCGGGGTGAGCGAGCCATCGGGCCGCCAATACGGGACGGTCGGCGCGAACGTCGCCGGGCTGCTCCTTGGCGCGCGGATCTTCCGCGTCCACGACGTCGCCCCGACGCGGCAGGCGGTCGACGTGGCGTGGGCGGTGATGCAGGCGGCGGCCGGACGTTAGGCGTCGCGCGCGCGGGCGTTTGGTGCGATATTGCGGGCGACCGCGCTCCCGCGGACCAGCTCACGGTGGACGATGGGGATCTTCGAGCATCTGCGGCTGCTGCATCCGAACTGGCGCGACGCGGTCGAGATCGCGGTCGTCGCGTTCGCGCTGTACCGGGTCATGCTGATCTTCCACGGCACGCGTGCGGCGCAGATGCTCATCGGGATCATCCTGCTGGTCCTCGCCTACGCACTGGCGCTCACGTTGAAGCTGACGATGATCACCTACCTGCTGGGCCTCGTCTTCACGTATGGCGCGTTCGCGGCGGTCGTCATCTTCCAGCCAGAGCTCCGCGCGGCGCTCGCCCAGCTCGGCCAGGCGCCCGTTGCGCGCCTGTTCCATCACCTGCAGGACAGCGAGGTCGCCGACGCGATCGCCGAAGCGCTCGGGCGCCTGCAGCGGACGAGCACCGGCGCGATCATCGCGATCGAGCGCGAGGTATCGCTCGGCGACTTCCTCGAGAGCGGCAGCCCGATGGAGGCCAAGGTCTCCGCCGACCTGCTGGCAACGATCTTCACGCCCTACTCGCCGCTGCACGACGGCGCCGTGATCATTCGTGGCGACACGATCATCGGCGCGGGCTGCATTCTTCCCCTGTCGCAGGCGACGCTCAACGACCGCTCGCTCGGGACCCGGCACCGCGCGGCACTCGGGCTGACCGAGGAAACTGACGCACTCGTCCTCGTCGTGTCCGAGGAGACCGGAATCATCTCGATGGCGAGCGGCGGCGTGCTCACGCGCGAGCTGAGCGAGGCACGCGTCCGGGAGCTGCTGACGCGCCGCCCGTCGCGGGTGAGCACCGAGATGCGAGCGATCGAGACGGCTTGACCCCGGCCGATCGCGCTGCGTCGAGGGTTCCGTTCGCGGGGCGTGCTCTGACTCGCGTTCGGGGAAGCGACGCGGTGCGCGCCGGATTGGCGGTGTTCGCGGCGCTGCTGCTGCTGTACCTGGCCTCGCTCGCCCCGCGCGTCACGTTCTGGGACGCGGGCGAGTTCATCGCGGCGATGGAGAGCTGGGGTGTTCCCCATCCTCCCGGGACGCCGCTCTACGTGACGTTAGGCCGTGCGGTGCACCTGCTCGTGCCCGGGCTCCCGACGGCGCTGGTGGCCAACGCGCTGTCGGCGCTCTGCACCGCGTCGGCGTGTGCGTTAGGCGCAGTGTTGCTCGTTCGGGCGGGTGCCGCCGTGCCGGTGGCGATCGGGGCCGGCCTTTGCGCGGGGTGCATGACGTCGGTCTGGCTCAGCGCGACCGAGGCCGAAGTCTATTCCGCGTCGCTGCTGCTCTCGGCCTCGATGCTGATCGTGGCCGATCGCTCGGCGCGGGCGCAGCGGTCGGGTACCGAGCTGAGCGCGGCGAAATGGAACGGGCTGCTCGCCTACCTGTTCGCGCTTGCGGCTCCGCTCCACGCGAGCGCGCTGGTGGCCGGGCCGGCCGCGGTGTGGCTGGCGAGCGACGCCGGTGGCTCGAGCGCGGAACGTGGCGGCGATGCACGAGTGCTCAGGTGGAGCCGAGCCGCGGTGATGGCTGCCGCGCTCGTCGCCGGCGGAGCGCTGGCCACGGGCAGGTTCGTGGCGGCAGGCCTCGCCTTCATCGCGTGTGCAGCACTGTGCATCGACCGGCGGACCGGCGCGCGCCGCGCCGTGGTCGCGTTCGCGTTAGGCGCGACGCCGCTGCTGATCCTGATCGGACGCGGACTGCACGATCCGGCGGTGAACCAGGGAAACCCCGCTGACTGGCACGCGTTCGCTGACGTGGTCGGGCGCCGCCAGTACGAGGTGGCGGGGCTGTATCCTCGCCAGGCCCCACTGTGGATCCAGGCGGCGAATTTTTTCCAGTACGCCGATTGGCAAGTCGCGCTCGGCGTCGCACCGGAATCGACGGCGAGCGTGGTGCGCGCTGCGCTGTCGCTGGCCTTCGTCGCGTTCGGGGTTGCCGGCGCGCGCGCGCATCGAGCGCGGGATCCGCGAACGTTTCGAGCGATGCTCGTGCTCCTGCTCAGCGCCTCGCTGGGGGTGATCGCGTACCTCAACCTCAAGGCGGGGCCGTCGATCGGGTGGGGGATTCTCCCCGACGCAACGCCCCACGAGGCGCGCGACCGCGACTACTTCTTCTCGCTCGCGTTCTGGACGTGGGGGCTCTGGGCGGGATACGGGGCGATGACGTTCACCGCGCGGCGCGCGGGGCCGCGGCACACGCGGGCGGGAGCCGCCGCGGGGCTCGCGCTCGCCGCGCTCCCGGCCATCCTCAACTGGCCGGTCATGAACCGGCGGCGCGAGCCCGACGCATCTGCCGCCGCGCTGTTCGCCGATGCGCTGCTCTCGAGCGCGCCGCCTAACGGCGTGCTGGTGGTCTGGGGCGACAACGACACGTACCCGCTCTGGGAGGCGCAGCGTGCCCGGGCGATGCGGCGCGACGTCCTCGTCGTCACCAGCCCGCTGCTCGGCGCAGCCTGGTACCGCGACGAGCTGCGTCGCCGCTGGCAGATCGATGCCGGGCCGCTCGCGAATGAACGTGCGATGGTGATGCGGGCCGTCGGCTCGGCGCGAGACATTGGTCGGCCGGTCGCGATGGCGGTCACCGTTCCGGCAACCGTTCGCGAGGCCGCGGGCACGTCGTGGCGCCTCTGCGGTGTCGCGTGGACGGAGAGCGGAATGGCCTGCCGCTTCGCCGGCCCTGAGGCCCTCGACCGCTTCCTTCGCACCCATCCGGTTGGCCGGTTCACTGACAACACCGTGCGCAGCATGCTGGTCAGCCTCCAATGTCCCGGCCTCGCTGCCCGGGCACGCCCCGATTCCGCAGCCGCCGATTCACTTGCCCGAGCCTGTAACACGCGGTAATTTGGCGTGTTATGCCATTTCCCGACCTGGCTGAGCGGCTCGCTGAAGCACGAGCGAAGATCGCCGCGGCGGCCGCGCGCGGAAATGGCCAGCAAGTGACCCTGGTCGCGGTCACGAAGACCCACGGCGCTGATGCGGTGCGGGCGATCAGCGGGCTCGGCGTCGCTGATGTCGGTGAGAATCGCGTGCAGGAAGCGTTGCCCAAGATGGACGACGCGGGCGCTTCGGTGCGCTGGCATCTCATCGGCCATCTGCAGCGCAACAAGGCTCGCGCAGTCGATCGGTTCGCGCTGGTGCACTCGATCGACAGCACCAGGCTCGCGGACGCCGTGGCCGCGGTCGGAATGGAACGTGGCCGCGCGGTGCCGGTATTGGTTCAGGTAAACGTGTCGGGCGAGGCGACGAAGGGTGGCTTCGAGCCCGGTGAGCTGGCAGCGGCTGCGGAACACATCGCGAGCCTCGACGGACTGCAGGTCGAGGGCGTGATGACGATGGCGCCGTTCGAGGCGCCCGAAGCGGTGCTGCGGGCAACGTTCAGTGGAGCGCGCGCGGCGCTCGAGACCGTTCGTCGTTCGGGGAACGATCACGCGCGCGAATTGTCGATGGGAATGTCCGGGGATTACGAGACCGCGGTGGAAGAGGGCGCGACGATTGTCCGCCTTGGGACCGTCCTGTTCGGAGCGAGGGGAACATGATCGACGAGACCTTTCATCTTACGCCGCTCGACGTCCGCCGCTTCGAGTTCGGACGGTCGATGCGCGGTTATGATCCGGCGCGAGTCGAGGAGTTCCGCAGCCAGGCTGCCGATGAGCTGGAGCGGTTGACGCGGATCAACCAGGATCTCGAGTCGAAGTCGAAGGGCTTCAACGAGCAGCTGCGCGCCTTTCGCGAGCGCGACAAGGCGCTCAACGACGCCCTCATCTCGGCGCAGCAGCTGCGCGCGGAGATCCGCGAGCAGGCGGAACGCGAAGCGCAGCTGATCCTTCGCGAAGCGCGGGCCGAAGCCGAACGGCTGCAGGAGACGATGAAGGCCGAGCTTCGCGACCTTCGCGATGAGCTGAACAACCTCGAGCGCGCGCGGCGTTCATACCTCGCGCAGCTGCGGGTCCTCGTCGAGCGGCAGCTGGCCGAGATCCAGGCATCGGAGACGGCGACGCCGCGTCCGTCGGCGAACGGCGACGGCGACGAGCAGGGTTCGTCGCGCACCGTCGCGGCGCCGACTCCATCGTGGCTCGACTCGCTGATGAAGGAGTAGTCGCCGGCGAGAGCCAGCGCTTCATTCGTACCGATGACGACTATTTCAGCCAGCTCGCCGTACGCCCCCGCCGCGGCCGCGCACACCGTCGAGGCCATCGAGGCCGCGGCGAGTGTCGTGCGCGCGCGGTTCCCGAGAGTTCCGGCAGCCGCGCTCGTGCTCGGCACCGGACTCGGCGCGCTCGGGCGCGAGATCGTCGTGGACGTGGGCATCGACTATCGCGAGATCCCCGGGTTCCCGCTGTCGACGGTCGAGAGCCATGCCGGGCGGCTCCTCTGCGGAACGTTAGGCGGGAAGCCGGTCGTCGCGATGCAGGGGCGGTTCCACCGATACGAGGGCTATACCCTCCAGCAGGTGACCTTCCCGGTGCGGGTGCTGCGGGCGCTCGGCGCGACGACGCTGGTGGTCAGCAACGCCTGCGGCGGGATGAATCCGCTCTGGGCGGCCGGTGACCTGATGCTGATCGCCGACCACCTCAACCTGCTTGGCGACAATCCGTTGATCGGGCCGAACGACGATCGGCTCGGGGCGCGGTTCCCCGACATGTCGATGCCGTACGACGCCGGGTTGCGCTCGCTTGCCCGCGAGGTCGCGTTAGGCGCGGGGTTCACGCTGCGCGAAGGGATCTACGCGGCGGTGGCCGGCCCCAACCTCGAGACGCGCGCTGAATATCGGATGCTGCGAACTTCGGGGGCCGATGTGGTCGGGATGTCGACGGTGCCCGAGGTGATCGTGGCGGTGCACGGGGGAATGCGCGTGCTCGGGCTGTCCATCATCACCGACATGTGCCTGCCTGACGCGCTCGAGCCGGCGAGCTTCGAGAAAATCGTACGGGTCGCGAACGACGCCGAGCCGCGACTGACCGCCGTCGTGCGCGGCGTGGTCGAGCGTCTATGACCGGCGCCCCCACCGACGTCCGCTTCCGCCTGCTTCCCGCCGACAAGCCGGCGGACGAGCTCGAGCGCGAGCTGCTCGAAACCTGGGACGAGGAGAAGCTGTTCGAGGCGACGCTCGCCGCGAACGAGGATGGACCGTCATTCGTGTTCTTCGAGGGTCCTCCAACCGCCAACGGGCGTCCGGGCATCCACCACGTGTTCGCGCGGACGGTGAAGGACCTCTTCTGCCGCCACCGGGCGATGAAGGGATTCCGTGTCGCGCGGAAGGCGGGATGGGACACGCACGGGCTGCCGGTCGAGATCGAAGTCGAGAAGGCGTTAGGCATCAGCGGCAAGCAGCAGATCGAGGAGATCGGCGTCGCGAAGTTCAACGAGCTCTCGCGGGAGAGCGTCTGGCGCTACCGCGGCGACTGGGAAACGCTGTCGCGCCGGATCGCCTACTGGCTCGACTACGAACACCCGTACGTCACCTACTCGCACGACTACGTCGAGAGCGTCTGGTGGGCGCTGGCGACCCTGCATGAGCGGGGCCTGCTCTACCGCGGGCACCGCGTGCTTCCGTATTGCCCGCGCTGCGGCACGGCGCTGGCCAACCACGAAGTGGCGCAAGGCTACAAGGACGTCGACGATCCGAGCCTGTACATCGCGCTCGATATCGTCGAGGCCAACGGGCCGGTTGCGACCCGCGACGACGGCCGGAGCACGCGCCGCGTGCTCGTCTGGACGACGACTCCGTGGACGCTGGTCTCGAACACCGCACTCGCGGTGAATCCGGACCTGCAGTACGTCGAGCTGCGCCGCCGCCAGGGCGATCAACGTAGCGTGCTGCTCGCCGCGTCGCGTGTCGGCGCGGTGCTTGGCGAGGATCACGCCGATCGATGGGAAGAGGTCGCGTCGTTTGCCGGGTCCGAACTTGCCGGGTGGCGCTACGCGCGCCCACTCGATTGGGTGGCGTATCCGCCTGACGGTGCGCACGAGGTGATCGTCGTCGAGTCATTCGTGACGGCGGGCGACGGTACGGGGGTGGTGCACATGTCGCCGGCGTTCGGCGCCGACGACTACGCCGCGGGCAAGCGCAACGAGCTCGCCTTCGTTCAGCCGGTCAACCTTCGCGGCGAGTTTCCCTCGGAGATCCCGCTCGTGGGCGGGCTCGGGGTGAAGCAGGCCGACCCGATCATCGTCGAGGAGCTGAAGCGGCGCGACGTGCTCTGGAAGGCCGGACACGCGGTACACTCGTATCCGCACTGCTGGCGCTGCAGCACGCCACTGCTCCAGTACGCGCGCACCTCGTGGTTCGTGAAGACGACGTCGTACCGCGACGCGATGCTCGCCCGGAATGCGCACGTCGACTGGCATCCGCCCGAGACCGGCACCGGACGGTTTGGTGAATGGCTCACGAACAACATCGATTGGACGCTCTCGCGCGACCGGTACTGGGGGACGCCGCTCCCGATATGGATCTGCGACGCCGACGTGACACACGTCGAAGCGATCGGAAGCTACGAGGCGCTTGCCCAGCGGAGCGGTGATGCGCTTCCCGACGACTTCGACCCTCACAAGCCGCACATCGACGGATACGGCTGGCCCTGCGCGAAGCCGGATTGCAGCGGGACGATGAAACGCGCGACCGAAGTGATCGACACCTGGTTCGATTCGGGATCGATGCCCTTCGCGCAGTGGCATTTCCCCTTCGAGAATCGCGACGAGTTCGAGCGGAACTACCCGGCCGATTTCATCGCCGAGGGTATCGATCAGACGCGCGGGTGGTTCTACTCGCTGCTCGCGATCGCGACGGGGCTGGGCGATGCGCTGCCGAACAACGGCATCGCACCGGGAACGCGGATGACGAGCACCGAGGCAGCACCCTACCGCGCGGTCGTCGTGAACGACATGGTGCTCGACGCGAACGGCCTCAAGATGTCGAAGTCACGGGGCAACATCGTCAAGCCGGGCGAGGTGATCGAACGCCACGGTGCCGACGCGGTGCGCCTGTTCCTGATCGCGTCGAGCCAGATCTGGACGCCGCGGATGTTCGATGAATCGCAGCTCCGCGCCACCGCGGGCAGCTTCCTGCTGACGCTGCGCAACATCTACTCGGGCATCTTCGCGCAGTACGCCAACTTCGGCTGGGAGCCATCGAGCGCCGATCCCGCGCCCGCGGCGCGACCAGTGCTCGACCGGTGGATCCTGTCACGGCTCGAGACGGTGCAGTTGATGTGTGATGCGCACCTGCTGCGCTACGAATCGACAGAAGCGGCGCGCCTCGTGATGTCGTTCGTCGACGAAGACGTGTCCAAGTGGTATGTCCGGCAGAGCCGCGCGCGCTTTTATGACGTCGATTCGGACGACAACCGTGCCGCGTTCGCTACGCTGCACACCGTGCTGGTCGGGGCTTGCCGCCTGCTTGCGCCGTTCGCGCCATTCGTCAGCGACTGGCTGCATCGCGAGCTCACCGGAACATCGGTGCACCTCGCGCCGTTCGTCGACGCGCCGACATCGGTGGCGGCACCCGGGCTCGAGGACGCGATGAACGCGGTGCGGACGCTCGCAACGCTCGGCCGCGCGGCGCGCGAGGAGGCGGCGCAGAAGACCGGCAACGTGCTCGTCCGCAAGGTGCGGCAGCCGCTCGCCCGAGTAGTTTGCGTGGTGAAGGCGAGCGAGGTTGAACAGGTGCGCGAGCTGCTACCTTTGCTCGAGTCGGAATTGAACGTGAAGCGGGCCGAGTTGGCGACGTCGGCCGATTCGCTGGTCACGCTCGAGGCGAAGCCAAACTTTCGCACACTCGGAAAGAAGTTCGGAAAATCGACGCCACTGGCGGCGCAAAAGGTCGCGGCACTCAGCTCGGAGGCGCTGCTCTCGTTCGAGCGTGGCGATCCACTCGACCTGAACGTCGACGGCCAGGTCCGTTTTCTCGATGCGGACGACCTGACGATCGTCAGGCGCGCATCGGGCGAGCTCGTGGTGAGTGAGCGTGGCGGGTATTTCGCCGCGATCGACGCGACGATCACACCGGCGCTGCGCGCCGAAGGGATCGCGCGGGAGACGGTCAGCGCGGTGCAGCGTCTGCGGAAGGACGCGGGCCTCGCGGTAAGCGACAGGATTCGGCTCGCGATCGATGGAAGCGCGGACATCGTGACCGCGATTCGGGAATATCGCGAGCACGTCGCGGGCGAGACACTCGCTCGCGAGGTGACGATCGGAGAGAACGCGGGACGTGAGTATCCGGCGACGCAGGTGCTCGACCTCGATGGGCTCGAGCTGCGGATCGCCCTAACCAGGGTTTCCTGACAATGGCCACGCCAACGGGCGAAAAGAGCGGCAAGTCCAAGCCGATGCCGAAGAAGCAGCTCCAGCACTTCGAGAAGCGACTCCTCGAAGAGCGGAAGCGCGTTCTGAAAGAGCTGGGGCACCACGAAGACTCCGCACAGGATTCGGACGGGGACCTGAGCAGCTATTCCTTCCACATGGCGGATCAGGGCACCGACGCCATGGAGCGGGAGAAGGCGTTCCTGTTCGCGAGCCAGGAAGGTCGCTTCCTCTGGCACATCGACGAGGCGCTGCGGCGTATTTACCGGTCGCCCGAAACGTTCGGCAAGTGTCACAGCTGCGGCGGGGAGATCGACTTCGAGCGACTCGACGCGCTGCCGCACGCTCGGCTCTGCTTCAGCTGCAAGACCCGCGAAGAGGAAGGGAAGAAGAGTGCCTGACCGGGAACACGCACCGGCCGGCGACGGACGCGAACCCGCCACCGTGCCGGCGGCGCCGCTGCCTAACGGTTTCGTCTTCTGGCCGATCGCGATCATCGTCGTCTTCGCCGACGTGATCACGAAGGCGATTGCTGTCGCCGCGCTCGCGCCGGCGCTCATTCCGCACTCGGTCATCGGCGAGTTCGCGCGGCTGACGCTCGTCTACAATCGGGGCGCGGCGTTCGGGATCCATGTCGGGCCGTACTCGCGGCCGATCTTCACGGTCCTCACGATCGGCGCGCTGGCGATCCTCTGGCGCCTCTACCGTGCGACCGAGCCGACCGACCGGAAGCGCGTCGTCGCGCTCGCCCTCGTCTCCGCGGGCGCGATCGGGAACCTTATCGACAGAATCCGCTCGTCCCGCGGCGTCGTCGACTTCATCGACCTCGGTACCGCGAGTTGGCGCTGGCCGACCTTCAACATCGCCGACATTGCCGTGACGACCGGCGCCGCGCTGCTGGCGACGGTGCTCTGGCAGGAAGATCGCGCCGCCGCCCGCGAAGCGGCGGCCGCGCGCACCGGAACGCCCCCGGCGCGCGGTGAGACGGCGGCGCCGGACACGGTGCCGGCTGACGGCGACATCGCTGTTGCCGCCGAACACAGGGGGATCGCCTGAGCGCGACCCGGCGCCCCGTCTTCTGGCTCACCGCGCTGCTCGTGATCCTTGCTGACTTCTACACGAAGCGCGTGGCGATCGCGGACCTCGACTACGGGATTTCACGCGACGTGATCGGGAACTGGCTGCGCTTCACCCTCGTCTTCAACAAGGGCGCGGCGTTCGGCACGTCGGTCGGTGAGTCGTCGCGATGGATCTTCACCGCCCTCGCGATCGCCATTCTCTTCGTCCTGATCCGGATGGCGCATCAGGCGCCGGCGTCCGATCGCTGGAAGCTGCTCGCGTTAGGCATGGTCTGCGGCGGGGCGGTCGGGAACCTGATCGACCGGTTGCGGTGGTCGGAGGGCGTGGTCGACTTCATCGACGTCGGCGTCGGCGCGCACCGTTTCTGGGTGTTCAACGTCGCCGACTCGGCGGTGAGCGTCGGTGCCGTGCTGCTCGTGCTGGTCCTCTGGGCCGAAGAGCGGCGCAGCGGCGCCGCGCGCCCCGACACGCCAATCCTCGAGTGACCACCAACGGCCCCCCCCCACGCGAGTCCGCGCGACACGTTCTCGAAGTCACCACAGCGGACGATGCGGGGGCACGGCTCGACTCCTTCATCTCGAAGAAGCTCGACATCTCACGCACCCAGGCGGCAACATTGATCGCCAATGGGAATGTCGAGGTGAGCGGGCGTCGCGAGCGATCCAGCTACCGGCCGATCGACGGCGACCGGATCGCGGTCGAGATCCCGCCGCCGCCGGGGCGCGAAGTGCTCGGGGAGGACATCCCCCTCGACGTCGTCTTCGAGGATGACGACCTGCTCGTCGTCAACAAGGCGGCTGGAATGGTCGTCCATCCCGCGCCTGGGAACTGGACGGGCACCCTGGTCAATGCGTTGAAGGGGCGGGGCGGGGAGCTGGCCGAGGCCGGGGGCGAGGACCGCGAGGGGATCGTCCACCGCCTCGACAAGGACACGTCGGGGCTGTTGCTCGTCGCGAAGAGCGACCGGGCGCACCGGGTACTCGGGGCCGCCCTCCAGGAACGAAAGATCGTCCGGCGGTACGCGGCGCTGGTCTGGGGCCACCTCGACGGCGACCGGATCACGGTCGAGAAGCCGGTCGCGCGCGACCCGCGAGACCGAACGCGTATGGCAATCGTCAATACCGGGCGAGCAGCACGGACGGACTTCGTGCGGCTTGCACGGTTCGACTCGGTGGACCTGTTGCGCGCGCACCTGCATTCGGGGCGGACGCACCAGATCCGGGTTCACCTCTCCTCGATCGGGCATCCCGTGGTCGGCGATGACACGTACGGGGGCGGAGGTGGACGGAGGCTCGTGGCGCTTCCTCCGCGGCGGCATTTCCTGCATGCGGCGTGGCTGCGCTTCCAGCATCCGGTGAGTGGCGCCGCGATCGAGCTCAAGTCGCCATTGCCCGCGGACCTGACGCTGTCGCTGACGACAGTGGACGGGAGCGGGATGTTGTCGGCTCACCCAGACCTGCTGGAGTATTTTGGCTTCTACCGGGACGATGGCTGAACAACGCGCGCCGGCGCAGTACACCGGCGCGTCGAATACGCCCGCGCAGGCGGCAGCTTCGGGTGCGGCGCCGGCGATGCGCGTTCTGCTGTTTGCGCTCGGAGAGCAGGTGTACGGCTGCGATATCGCGACGGTGCGGGAGATCATTCCACAACGCCGGCCAACCCGGTTGCCCGGCGCGCCCGCGTTCGTCTGCGGACTGATCAACCTTCGCGGAACGATCGTGACGGTGCTCGACCTCGCGCGCCGCCTCGAGCGGTCGGCGGGGGCGAAGGCCGACGGCTCGTACATCATGATCGAAGTGGGGACGAAGCTGGTGGGGATCGCCGTCGACGACGTGATGGACGTGCGCGCACTGACGGAGCACGAGATCGAAGCGGCGACCGCCGATGAGACACGGGGCGGTGTCGTGCAGGGAATGGGACGGTTAGGCGACGAGCGGATGGTGGTGCTGCTCGACGTAATCACGCTGGCCAGGCAAGTTCTGCTCTAATAGCGAGGCAACAGTGAGTCACACGGTGCTGATCTGCGACGACGCGATCTTCATGCGGACGATGGTGGGCGACATTCTCACCCAGGCCGGATTCGAGATCGTCGGCGAGGCCGAGACGGGCCTGCAGGCCGTCGAGAAGTACAAGCAGCTGCGCCCCGATCTCGTGACGATGGACATCGTCATGCCGGACATGGGTGGCATCGATGCGGTCCGCGAGATCACCAAGTTCGATCCGAACGCCAAGGTCCTGATGTGCAGCGCGATGGGACAGCAGGCGTTGGTCGTCGAGGCGATCCAGGCAGGCGCGAAGGACTTCGTGGTGAAGCCGTTCCAGCCGAGCCGGGTCCTCGAGGCGGTTCAGCGCGTGCTCGGGTAGTCGCGGCCCAGGGCCGCACTCCCGCGCCAGCGCCACGGACGTGGACACCTCCCGCTACGCCGACCTGTTCCTGACGGAGAGTCAGGAGCATCTCTCGGCGATCAATCACGCACTGCTCGATCTCGAGCGCGCTCCAGAATCCGCCGAGCCGGTGAACGGGCTGTTTCGCGCCGTTCATACGATCAAGGGGATGAGCGCGACGATGGGGTACGTGCAGGTCGCCGAGCTCGCGCACGAGCTCGAGACACTGCTCGACCAGCTGCGCATCGGCTCGCGTCCGGTGAACGGCGAGGTGATCGACGCGCTCTTTACCGCGTCCGACGCGCTCGAAGTCGCGGTTGGTCTCTCGGTCGCGGGCCGCGAGGGAGAGATCGACGTGGCCGGCCCGCTCGAACGACTCCGCGCGCTCGACGGCGGCGTCCCCGAGGCGGCGACGAATAAGGCACACATCGCTACTAAGTCCCCGGCGCCGGCCCTCGCCGGTGCCGATGCCTGGACGATGGCCGCACCGGGGGGAGACGGGCTGCTCGTGCGGGTCCGCATTGCGCCCGATGCACCGCTCCGCGGCGTGCGCGCGTTCATGGTCGTGCAGGCGTTGCGCGCACTCGGCGAAGTGCTGGCGATGGCGCCGCCCCTCGACGAGCTGAAGGAGGAAAAGTTCGGAGCGGACTTCGCCGTCCGGTTGGCGACGGCGCATACGGTCGGGCATGTGACCGCCGTGGTCGGGGCGCTCGGCGACGTGGCGGGCGTGCTGGTCGAGGAGGGCGCTGTGGGCGCTGGCCTCCCCTCGGCGATCGCGCCGGCTCTGGCGCCTGGGCGCGAGGCACCCGGGGGCGACACCGGTGGCGCGGCGAGGGAGCCCGATTCCGGGGTTCGCACCCAGCGCAACGTGCGCATCGACCTGCGCCGGCTCGACAACCTGATGAACCTCATCGGCGAACTGGTGATCACCCGCGGGCGGCTCACGCAGCTGTCCACGGCGCTCGCCGACAGCGCGCTCGAGGAGACCGTCGCCCAGGCCTCGCGGCTGATAAGCGACCTGCAGGACGAGATCATGACCAGCCGGATGGTGCCGGTCTGGCAGGTTTTCGACCGTTTTCCGCGCCTGGTGCGCGACGCCGCCCGCACGCTCGGCAAGCAGATCGAATTCACCATTCACGGCAAGGAGATCGAGCTGGATCGATCGCTGCTCGACGAGATCGGCGACCCTGTCGTCCATCTCCTTCGGAACGCCATCGACCACGGAATCGAGAGCCCCGACGAGCGAAAGGCGGCGGGAAAGCCAGCCGAGGGAAGATTGCGGCTGGAAGCTTTGCGAGATCGCTCGGCAATCGTCATTCGTGTGACGGATGACGGCAAGGGAATCGACCGCGATCGGGTACTGAAGAAGGCGAAGGATGCCGGCCTGGTCGAGGTCTCCCGCGGCGAGCTTTCCGACGACGAACTGATACGGCTGATATCCCGCCCCGGCTTCTCGACCGCCGAGCGGATAACGGACATTTCCGGACGCGGCGTCGGGATCGACGCCGTGCAGACACGGGTTCGCGCGTTAGGCGGCCTTGTCGAGATCCGGTCGGTGCCGAAGCAGGGAACGACGGTCACGGTGCGCCTTCCGCTGACGCTGGCGATCGTGCGCGCACTGCTGGCGGGGGTGGGGGAGGAGCTCTACGCGCTGCCGATGACGCACGTGAACGAGACCGTCGAGTTGAAGACGGCGCAGCTGCGCCGGGTCAAGGGAAGGGAGGTACTGGTATTGCGCGACGACGTGCTCCCGCTGCTGCGGATGCGGGAGCTGATGGGGCTTCCGCCGACGCAACAGAAGTCGCAGCAGGTGATCGTGATCGAGATGGGA
The DNA here is from genome assembly GCA_031359795.1 of Gemmatimonadaceae bacterium. Taxonomy (GTDB): domain Bacteria; phylum Gemmatimonadota; class Gemmatimonadetes; order Gemmatimonadales; family Gemmatimonadaceae; genus JABFXC01. Next base: position 4,806 of record JANMAM010000095.1, on the reverse strand, counting down.
GAGAAGCGGGCCGGCCTGATCGTCGACGAGCTGGCCGGCCAGCAGGAAATCGTGGTCAAGCAGTTCGATGGCGTACGCGGCGGTCTCGCACTATTCAGCGGCGCAACAATCCTCGGCGACGGCGCTCCGGCGCTGATCGTCGACGTCAGCAGTCTGCTCTGAGGAAATAATGGACGACATTCGGTCTTTGAACCCAAACCAGCTCGACGCACTGCGCGAGGTGGCGAACATCGGAGCGGGACACGCCGCCACGGCGCTCTCGCAGATGACTGGGTGCACGATCATGATCAGCGTGCCGACGATCAACATCGCGCGGCTCGAAGATGTCCCGCCGCAGGTCTCGGGGCCGGAGGAGCCGGTCGCGGCGGTGCTCATGCACATGCTCGGCGACCTCACCGGCCGGACGCTGCTCGTGTTCCCGAAGCCGACGGCGATCCGCCTGTCGGAGCTGATGCTGCGCCGGCCGCAGGGGTCGTCGAGGGATCTCGGCGAGCTCGAACAGTCGGCGATCAAGGAGGCGGGCAACATCCTCAGCGGCGCGTACATGAATGCGCTCAGCGATTTCATGGGGCTGATGCTCCTGCCGTCGCCGCCGAGCCTCGCGGTCGACATGTCGGACGCGGTGCTGACGACTGCCTACCTGCAGTTCGGCAGCGATCGGGACTACGTGTTCTGCGTCGAGAGCGAGTTCTATCTGCAGGACATCGGCGAGCGCCTGCGCGGATTCTTCCTGCTCCTGCCTGACTACCCGTCGCTGCAGGCGATTCTCAAAGCAGTCCGCGTCGCCTAACGGGTCGAGATGGCGCCCGCCCTCACGTCCGAGCGCGACCGCGACGTCCTACGGTCGTTCGCCCGGCGCATCGACCCGGGCGACGCGGGAGCGCACAACAACCTCGGGGTCCTGTACTACAACAAGGGATTGTACGAGGAGGCCGTCAGCGCGTTCATGCGCGCGCTGGAGCTCGACGCCAAAATGCAGGTTGCCCAGCGCAACCTCGAGATCGCGTACTTCACGACGGGGTACTACGACCGGCGTGTCAGTGAGCTCAAGGAGAAGCTGCGCGCCGCGCCAGCCGACCGCGATGCACGTTGGGAGCTCGGTCGCGCGTACGCGCTGATCGGGCACCTGCCGCAGGCGGTCGCGGAGTTCGGCGAGCTGCTGCGGCACCATCCGAACGACCTCGGCACCATCGTGCAGCTCGGCCTGGCCGAGAAGGCCGGCGGAGATCTCGACCAGGCGCAGAAATGGTTCGAGCGCGCGCTCGCGATCGAGCCCCAGAGCTCAGTCGTGCATTTCTACATCGGCGAGGTCGTCTACAACCGCGGCCTGAACGACGAAGCTCTCGCGTCATTGAAGCGCGCGATCGAGCTGAACCCCGACAATCCGGACGCGCACTACCTGATGGGCTTCGTACTCGGCGACATGGGGCGGCACGAGGAAGCGCGCGTCGCGACGAAGCGCGCGATCCAGCTCAACCCGACGCTCTCGCGCGCGCAGGCGAACCTGTCGCTCGACCATGCCGGTCGCGCGCCGGAAGAGGCGCGCGCGGGCCGCCTGACGCCGATCCGGCTGATGGCGGCGAACCTGGCCGCCGGGCAGCAGATGGAAGTGAGCGGTGAAGGACAGCTTGCCCACTACAATCTCGGTCTCGCATTCAGGCAGAAGGGCTATTACGTCGAGGCGCTGCGCGAATACGGGCTGGCGCTCGAGCGCGGCGAAGAGCGCGACCTGGTGCTGCAGGCGATGGCCGAAGTGCACCTGCTCCGCAAGGACGTCAGGTCGGCGATCGAGCTCTATGGCACGCTGCTCGAACGCAACCCGACGAGCCCCAAACTCTGGAACGAGCGCGGGATCGCGCTCCACCAGGACGGACACTTCACGGAAGCGGCCGAGAGCTACCGCAACGCGATCACCGCCGATCCGGCCTACGCGCTCGCGTACAACAATCTCGGGGTCGCCGCGTACCATGCCCACGATACCGAATACGCGATCGAGGCGTTCCGGCGCGCACTCGATGCGCAGCCATCGTTTGCGAAGGCGCGGCTGAACCTCGCGCTGCTGCTCTTCAAGCTCAAGCGGCTGCAGCTCTCGCTCGAGGCATTTCGCCAGGTGTTGAACGTCGAGCCCGAACAGCCGGTCGCCTGGAACGGCGTCGGACTCGTCCTCGCGGAGCTGAAGAAGTTCGAGGACGCGCGCAACGCGTTCGCGCGCGCGATCCAGGCGAAGCCGGAATACCCGGAAGCACACTACAACCTGAGCTTCACGCTCTCGAATCTCGGCGATTTCGACGGCTCGGTGCGCGAGACGAAGCGCGCACTCGAGCTCGACCCGTACTACGTCCCGCAGAAGTTCGAGCTGGCCATCGATCTCGAGTACGAAGATCCCGAGCTGTCGATCGCGCCGGATCTTGGCGGCATCGAGCGCACCACCGAGCACGTCGAGGACTTCGCGTTCGATCCACGATTGCTCGATTCGCTGTTCACCGAGCTGACGCCGGCGCCGACGCCTAACGGTACCGCTCCGTCGGAAGCGGACCCATACGCGATGGCGGCGGACTACCTGACGAAGGGACTGTACGAGCGCGCCGCGGCGGAAGCCGGGCGTGCGCTGCAGCGAGGCGGGCCGAAGCCGGAGGGGCTCGCGCTGCTCGGCGATACCTTCGCGAGGCAGGGGCTGCACGGCGAAGGGCTCGAGCGGTACCGCGAGGCGCGGCGGGAGTCGCCGTCGTTCCACCGGGCGATGGTCGGCGAGGCGCGCACCCTGCTCGCGTTAGGCCGGGGACTCGAGGCGAGGCCCGTCGCCGAAGAGCTGTTCGCCGGTGCGCCGGACGACGTCGACATCGTGATGCTGGTCGGCAGCGCCCGCGCCGAGGCGGGTGATCCGGCGGCCGCGCTCGAAGCGCTCGAGCACGCGCGCAAGATTGCCCCGGCCCGGTCAGACGTTCACAAGAAGATCGGCGACATTCTGCGCTCGCTCGGACAGGATGACGGGGCCATCGGCGCTTATCGCCACGCGCTGCAGCTCGATCCCGATTTCGCGGTCGTGCGGTACGAGCTCGCGCGGCTGCTTGCCGGGAAAGGGCAGACCCGCGAAGCCGAGCAGGAGCTGCTCGCGGCGCTCGACGCCGTTCCGACGTACGCGGAAGCGACACTCGAGCTGGCGCGGATTCGTCGGCGCACCGGTGCACCGGGCGAAGCGCTCGAGCTCCTGATCGACCTGCTCCAGCGCGACCCGTATCACTTCGACGCGCTGCTCGCGCTCGGTGAGACGCTGTTCGAGCTCGGGCGGAAGCCGGATGCAGCAACCGCGTTCCGCCGCGTCCGCCGGTTCGACCCGGAGCACGTCGGCGCGCTCTACTACGAGGGCGTCCTGCTCGCCGAGCAGCATCGCTACCGCGACGCGATCGAGAAGTGGCACAAGGTGATCGATGTCGATCCGGGGGGCGAGTTCGCGCGTCGGGCACGTCGCGACGCGCGCACCGCCGCCGACCTGCAGCACATCTTCACGCCGGGAGGGCCCGCGTAATGGCGATCGAAGGCCCGCTTCGCGAGCTCGGCATTCACGATGTCTTCCAGCTGCTCGATCTCAGCCGGAAAACCGGGACGCTGCGCGTCACCTCCGAGCTCCGCGACAACGAGGGCACGGTGTTCTTCGATGCCGGGAAGGTCATCCATGCCAGCATTCGCAGTTCGGCCCAGCCGTTAGGCCAGATGCTGGTGAAGGGTGGCAAGATCAGCGAGGAAGACCTCGAGCACGCCCGCGCCGTTCAGCACGAGCGGATGGACGCGCCCCGCCTCGGTGAAGTGCTGGTCGAGATCGGCGCGATCACATCGCGCGAGCTCGAGCGCCAGATCCGCCAGCAGATCGAGCACGTCGTCTTCGAGCTGATGTCGTGGCGCGAGGGCTTCTTCTCGTTCGAGGAGCGGGGGGTCGGCGACGCGCCGGCGGAGGCGTCGATCAGGATCAGCACCGAGTCGCTGCTGATGGAAGGTGCGCGGCGCATCGACGAGTGGTCGCGGATTGCCGACAAGGTCCCGAATCTCGGCGTCATCCCGGTGCTTGCGCCGCTCGACGACAACCATGCGACGCTGCTCGACCTGCTGCCTAACGAGTGGTCGGTGCTGGCGCTGATCGACGCGAACAGCGACCTGCGGCAGATCGCCGGCGCGCTCGGGCAGAGCGAGTTCGACGTCGCGAAAATCATGTACGGGCTCGTCTCGACCGGGGTTGTCGCGCTGCGCCCAGGCGACCGGCCGAGCGGGCCAAGTCGCGTCCAGGATCCGACGCCCTTCCTGCAGCGGGGCGCGAACGCGCTGGCGAGCGGCAAGATCGACGATGCGCTCGATGAGGCGCGCCGCGCGTTGGCCGCCGACCCGGCCAACTCCGAGGGGCGCCTGCTCGCCGCGCGCGCGCTGGCCCGCCTCGGGCGGGTGGCCGACTCGGCGGAAGAGCTCCGCCGCGGAAGCGAGTCCGATCCGTTGAACGCCGACCTGCAGCTCGAGCTGGGCTACGCGATGGCCCGGCGCGGCGAGTTCACCACCGCCGTTGCTGCGTGGGACCAGTACCTCAAGCTCCGGCCCGGAGCCAAGGGCGCGGACCGCGTCCGCTCGGCCGTCGAATCGGCGATGCGGCTCTACAACCTGATCGAGGCGCACACGGGTGTCTGACGAGATCCGGCGTCTCAGCGACGAGCTGGCCCGCGAGCCGGCGAGTCTGGTATTTCTCCCGTTAGGCGAGGCACTTCGCCGGCAGGGGCAAACCGACTTCGCCCTCAAGGTCGCGCTGCGCGGACTCGAGCGGCATCC
>JANMAM010000082.1:0-3467 GCA_031359795.1 Gemmatimonadaceae bacterium | reverse complement strand
CTGCGCGCTCCACGAGATCGGCCACCTCTTCGGCCTCAATCACTCGTCGAGCCCGGGCGACATCATGGCGACTGAAGCCCATTCACTCGAGCTGTCGCGCGCCGATCTCGCCACCCTGCGCCTGCTCTACGCGCTTCCGCCTGGTTCGGTGCGCTGACGGCAATCCCGTCGCGGACTCGTTTTTGCCACCGCTCGGTGCGACATGGCGCACCCCTCGTCAGAGCCCTCGCCCGCAACGCCCCCGCCCCCGCCCCCGGCCCCGGTCACCGCACCCGCGCCGACGCGCGATGACAGTGGTACGGCGGTCTACGACGTCGCCATCGTCGGCGGCGGGACCGCCGGACTTTCCGCCGCGCTCTGGTTGTCGCGCTACCTGCACAGCGTCGTCGTCGTCGACTCGGGCGATCCGCGCAACTGGGAGACGCGCGGCATCAACGGCTTTCTCGGACTCCCGAAAATCCGACCCGTCGAGCTTCGCGGCCGCGCGCGCGAGGAGTGCCGGAAGTACGGCGCAGCGCTGATCGACGGCGTGCTCCTCCGCGTGAATCACCGCGGAGACGAAGATTTCGAGTTGCAGCTCGAGGGCGGATCACGGGTCGCCGGGCGCAGGCTGCTACTGGCGATCGGCATCAAGGACTACTGGCCCGAGATCCCCGGCCTCGAGCACATCTACGGCGACCGGGCCCACGTCTGCCCCGACTGCGACGGCTACGAGGCCGCCGGAAAAAAGACCGTGGTGATCGGGAAGGGCCGGCGCGCCGTGGGAATGGCGCTCAACCTGACGACGTGGACCCGCGACATCACCGTCTGCACCAACGGCGCCGACCCCGATCTCACCGACGAGTACTGCACCAAGCTGACCGCTCTCGATATCCCGGTGATCGAAGAGCCGATCGAGCGCATCCACTTCCGCGACGGCGAGCTCCGCTCCCTCGTCTTCACCGACGGCCGCGAACCGTTAGGCTGCGAGAAGATCTTCTTCAGCATCGGCCAGTACCCGAGCGACGACCTCGGCGTCGAGCTCGGCTGCGAACGCGATGACGAAGGGCACGTCATCGTCGACGAGCACTATCACACGTCCGTCCGAAACGTGTTCGCCGCCGGTGACATCGTTCCGGGACCGCAGCTCGCAATCTGCGCAGCGAGTGACGGAGCGATTGCAGCGCTGGCGATCCACAAGTCTCTCGTACCAGACGAGAGAAAACTGGAACGCAAGAATGGCGTGGCGACAGCCACGCACTGACTGAGCCTCCCTCGTCGCTGAGCCTCGTGACTGCCTGGTGAGTGCCTCGTGACTGCCTGCTGACTGCCTGCCTGCTGACTGCTGCATGAGGCAGGAACCCGCCCCGCCACGAGGTCAGAACGACACAGGAACCTGCCCGGCCAGGAGGCGTGCTGCAGGGTCACGCGGCATGATGCACCAGGCAGGGGATCGGCCAGGGGCTCAGAACAACGCAGTCGCGACGGTGTTGGGAGTGGCGTTGTGGTGACGCGTGGCCCCTACCCTGCCTCGTGCCGCCTGCTCTCGTGCCCCTGCAGCACGCCTCCTGGTACGGCAGGTATCCTGTGTCGTTTTGCCTCGTGGCAGGGCGGGTTCCTGCCTCATGCGGCAGTCAGCAGGCAGGCAGTCAGCAGGCAGTCACGAGGCTCAATCACGAGACACGAGGCAGTCACCAGCGGAGCTGTACTCCGATCTCCTTCCGTTTCCGGACGACGGTGAGCTTGACCTCCCCGTCCGCCGCCTGGAGCGCGCGTTTGAACTGGCTCGGCGTGGTCACGTCCCGTCCGTCGACCTTCGTGATCACGTCCCCGCCGCGCAATCCTGCGCGCGCCGCTGGGGTGTTGGCGCCGATGGAGAGCACCAGTACCCCGTGCTCGACCCCGAATGACTCGCCGAGGTCCGGGGAGACGCGGGCCACCTCGGCGCCGGCGAGGGCGGTGGTGGTGCTCCAGGTGACCGCCATCGGCGGCAATGCAGGCAGCGGTGCGACCGCGGGACTCGGCGTTGCCGGGTCGACGACGACGTACTGCGGGAGCGGACGGGTGGTGGTGGCGCGCCGGATCGTCACCCGCCGCGCGAGGCCGGTCACCGAGTCGACTTCGACCAGGACGTTAGGCGCGATCGCGCCGATGTCGGGCGAGTAGAGTGAGCGACGGGCGACGACGATCGGGAAGTCGAGCGTCTTTCTGGTGCGGCGGACGCGCATGTTCAGCTTCGAACCGGGCTTGAGCAGCTTCGTGAGCGAGAGCACGCGCCCGTTCACGTCTTCATTGTTGTAGGCGATGATCGTATCACCCGCCTCGATGCCGGCGCGGTCGGCCGGGGAGCCCGGCTCGACGGACGCCACGAGCGGGTAACCGAAATGCCTGACGAACAGTTCGCGGTTCTTCGTCCACGTCTCGATCTCGCAGACGTAGTGGATGCCGAGCCAGCCGTCGGGCGTCGCGCCGCGCTCCGGTGGCGGCGGCGCCTCGCCCTGCACGTAGGCGCTCCCCGGTCGCGAACGCGGAGCCGGCTCGGGCGTCGGCGCGGCCTGCGCTCCGGCCCCGATGCTGGTGCAGGCGAGTGCACCACCGATCAATGCGGCGCGCATCGCTGCCACGCGCACAATGTCCCGCTCCATCAATAGCCCCCGACCTGAACGTTAGGCGGCAGCGAGGTGCCGAGCAGCTGCAGCGTTGCCTGCCGGGCGCTGAGCGCCGACAGGTAGTAGCGGTTGATGACCGGATCGTAGGGGCGCTCCTGCAATCCCTGCCGCGTCGCCGCCGCGACCTGGTCGAGTGTCGCGAGACGCGCCTGGTATGCCTCTCGGCCATCGACGCGCGACGCGGTGTCGTGGGCGGCGAGGAACGATGCGGCCGCCTGATAGCCGTGCTCGTAGCGCGTGAGCGCGGCGAGTGCCTCGGACGCGCTCCTGAAGGCGAGCGTCGTGTCGGCGATGAGCGCGGTCAACGTGTCGGTGCCAGCGGCGAGCCCCGGAACCGGTGCGGCGCCTGCCGACCAGCGTCCGGCGATCAATCCGGTCGCCACCAGCAGCACCGCCGCGGCGGCGCGCATCAGGCCCGATGACGCCCAGCGCCTGCGGAAGGGCAGCACCACCGACCTGCCGTCAGGCAGGCCAGCGCTGTTCGTGTCGGCGACCAGCCCCTCCGCCCGGAGCGCCGGAAGCAGGGCGTCCCAACTCGTGAGTGGAGCGGCGACAGTGGTGCCCCCGGCGGAGCGGCTGCTGGCCGCGAGCGAGCGAAGAGAGCGGTGCGCCTGACGCTCGCGCGCGCAGGGCGCGCAGCGGGCGAGGTGCTCCCCCTCCGTCGTCGTCGGCTCGTCGTCGGCGAGTGCCGCGAGTCGTTCAGCTGATACGTGTAGCATGGCGTGCGTCCGGTCGTGTTGGTCCATCGATCACGTGGGCGAGTAAGCGGCGAAGCTTTGCTCGCGCCTTGAACAGTTGCGACTTCGATCCTCCGGAAGT
>JANMAM010000058.1:0-6851 GCA_031359795.1 Gemmatimonadaceae bacterium | reverse complement strand
GAGATGATCGAGGCGTAGGTGGACGGGCGACCGATGCCTAACCGCTCGAGCTCCTTGACCAGACTCGCCTCGGAGAACCGTGGCGGCGGCTCGGTGAAATGCTGCGACGGTGTGATCGAGACCACCGGCACGCGCTCGCCCAGCTCGACGACCGGCAACGCCTGCTCATCCTCGAGTGCCTTGCTGTCGCCCTCCTCGCGCGCCTCCTTGTAGAGCGCGAGAAACCCCTGGAACTTGATCACGCTGCCGGTCGAGCGGAACAGGTAGACGGCGGTGACCGCCTTCATCCCGTTAGGCGCGTTCTCCGGCGTCAGCTCGTAGTCGAGCGTCGTCGTGTCGAAGACGGCCGGCGTCATCTGCGACGCCATGAAGCGCTTCCAGATCAGCTCATAAAGCTTGAACTGGTCGTCCTTGAGGTAGCGCTTGACGGCATCGGGGCGGCGCGTCGGATCCGTCGGGCGAACGCCTTCGTGCGCGTCCTGCGCGTTCGCGCTGTTGGCCTTGCCGTACAGCTGCAGGCCAGCGGCAACGAACTCCTTGCCGAAGAGGGTGCGGAGGTAGTCCTGCGCCTGCCTCGCCGATGTCTCGGACACGCGGGTCGAGTCAGTGCGCATGTACGTGATCAGACCGACCGCGCCCTCGGGCCCGATCTCGATGCCCTCGTAGAGGTCCTGAGCGACGCGCATGGTCCGCTTGCTGCCGAAGCCGAGCTTCTTCGCGGCTTCCTGCTGGAGCGTACTGGTCGTGAATGGCGCGGCTGGATTCTTCCGGCGCTCGCGGCGCTTGACGTCGGTGACCGGGAATTCCTTGCGCGCCGAGACCTCGGCGAGGATCCGCTGCGCGGCCGTCTCGCTGCCGATCTCCGCTTTCCTGCCGTCGACGTGGTGCAGCTTTGCGGTGAAGCGCTGCCCCTTCTTCTCGAGCAGCGCTTCGATGGTCCAGTATTCGACCGCGTTGAATTTGCGGATCTCCCGTTCCCGCTCGACGATCAGCCGCAGCGCGACGGTCTGCACGCGGCCGGCGCTCAGTCCCTTCTTGACGGTCTTCCAGAGGATCGGGCTCGCCTTGTAGCCGACCAGCCGGTCGAGGACGCGGCGCGCCTGCTGCGCCGCGACTTTTTTCTCGTCGATGACGCCGGCATTGGCGATCGCCAGCTGCACCGCTTCCTTGGTGATCTCGTGAAAGAGCACGCGCCTGACCGGCGCGCCATTCTTGCGCGTGACCTGGCTGGCGACATGCTGCGCGATCGCCTCGCCCTCGCGATCAGGGTCGGTCGCGATGAAGATCTCGCGGCTATCCTTGGCCGCTTCCTTCAGGTCGGCGATCGTCTTTTCCTTCCCGGGGATCGGTACGAGATCCGGCTCGAAGCCGTTCTCGACGTCGATGCCGAGCTTCTTCTCGGGGAGATCCATGATGTGTCCGACGGTCGCCTTCACCCGATAGCCGCGCCCGAGATACTTCCCGATCGTCTTCGCCTTCGCCGGTGATTCGACGATGACAAGCGACGTTGAACCCGACGGCGCGCCGAGGTCGCCGTAATCCGTTACGGCAGCCTTTCGCCCACGCTTGCCGACAGCCGCCTTCGCGCCGTTCCCACGAACGGCGGCAGCAGCGCCGCGTTTCGCCGCAGCCTTGGCCACGGGCGACGCGCGGCGCGTCGTTGTCTTCTTCGCGGCGGACTTTGCTCCGCCGGTCTTCTTGATGGCCATCTAGTGTACCGTCCTCCGTGAGCCGGGGGTGCCCGGCTCGTCGATCCCCGATGCCTCGAGGAGCGCCTTCAGGTCGTCAAGCGCGATGCTGCCGTCGAGCTGCGTCAATGCGCGCTCGATCACGTGCTCCAGCTCCGCGGGGTTCAGCGTCTCTCCCGACAGGCGGAGGAGGTGCCCCCACGCGTCACGAGTGAAGCGCCCGCGCTCGTGCGGTCCGGGTATCCGGAAAGTCCGCCCGTCGCGCTCATTCAGCTGCTGCGGGGCCGTGAGCGCGTCGTCCGCGCCATCGCCGATCCGATCATCCATTCATACACCTATGCGGCGCCCTGGCGCCGAACGAGTTCCGCTACCGTATCTATGACCTGCTGAACGGTCAGACGTTCCGTATCGACCGTCTGATCCGCTCCCTCGTATGCCGCCTTGCGCATCTCGAATAAACGCCGCAGCTCCCCCAAAGGGTCCGGTCGAACGAGGAGGGGCCGGGTTGCCCGCTCCGGCCCGAGACGCTTGATGGCGGTCTCGACCCTGACTCGAAGGTAGATGAAGCGCGCGGGCGGACGCAAAAGCAAAATATTTTCTGGCGAAGCAATCCATCCCCCACCTGGGGAGAGGATCATGCCGCCCACGTCCTTCAACTCCTCGGTGAGTGCGCGCTCGAGCTGCCGGAATGCATACTCGCCGCGTTCGGCGAAGATCTGGGACACGGCCACCCCTTCCCGTCGCTCGATCTCATGGTCGAGGTCGAGAAAGGGCCGCCCGAGAGCGGTAGCGACGCCCTGGCCCACCGTCGTCTTCCCCGAGCCTGGAAGCCCGACGAGCACGACGTGAGGCCGCCCGGCGTCAATCGGCGATACGGGCTGCGATGTGCGAAACGTAGCCATCGTAGTTCCGCCTCGCTTCAACGAGTGAGTCGCCGCCGAACTTTTCCATGAACGCGTCGGCAAGCACGATCGCGAGCATCGCTTCCGCGATCACCCCCATCGCCGGGGCCGCGGTCACGTCACTCCGCTCCGCGGTTGCCTCGGCCGCGGAGCCGGTGGCGACGTCGACGGTCTGGAGGGGCCGCATCAGTGTGCTGATCGGCTTCATCGCCACCCGCACGACGAGTGGCTCACCCGTCGTCATTCCGCCCTCGAGGCCACCGGCGCGGTTGGTACGACGCCTGACGTTGCCGGCGAGCGGACGGCCGGCGGCTCGTTCGATCTCGTCGTGAACCTCGGCACCGGTTCGTCGCGCGGCCTCGAAACCGATCCCGATCTCGACGCCTTTCACGGCGGGAATCGACAGCATCGCCGCACCAATGCGCCCGTCCAGCTTCCGATCCCACGATACGTGTGATCCAAGTCCCACCGGGAGCCCATCGGCGACGACCTCGCAGATCCCGCCTAACGTGTTGCCCTCCCGCTTCACGGTGTCGATGCGCTCGATCATGGCCCGCTCGGCGGCAGGGTCGAGCGTGCGGAGGGGGGACTCGTCAGCCGCGGCATTGATGTCGGCGGGCATCGGATCGGGCCGGGCCGCGTCGATGCCGCCGAGGTGCGACAGGTGGCTGCCGATGCGAACCCCGAACTCGGCGAGGAATCGCCGGCAGACCGCGCCGGCGGCGACGCGGACGGTGGTCTCGCGGGCCGAGGCGCGCTCGAGAATGTCGCGGGCATCCGACCGATCGTACTTGAGCAGTCCCGTCAGGTCGGCGTGGCCGGGGCGGACGCGCGTCACTGCTCGCCGGCGAGGGTCCGGGTCGCCCGCGCGCGGCGCCGGGTCCATGATCTCAGCCCAGTTCTTCCAGTCGCGATTTCGAACCAGCATCGCGATCGGGCTGCCTAACGTCTCGCCGGCGCGGATGCCGGCGAGCAGTTCGACCTGGTCCCGCTCGATCTGCATCCGCCGCCCGCGGCCGTAGCCCTGCTGCCGCCGCGCCAGCTGTTCGTCGATGTTACTGGCGGACAGCGGAACGCCCGCCGGCATCCCTTCGAGGATGCAGACGAGCGCCTGGCCGTGCGACTCTCCCGCGGTGGTGAAGCGGATCATGTGTCGGTCAAAGACGCGAGCCCGACACAGAGGTCGGGCTCGCGGGACGTACTCGGCTGTGAGCGACGTCGCTATTTCTGCAGCAGATCTTCCGGACGGATATCAATGACCACCAGACCCTCGGATGTCAATCCGTAGACCTTGAGTGGTACACCCGTGGCCGGGTTGAAGCTATACCAGACGCGGAGCGCGCCGTAGAGGTTCGTCCGCAGCGGCAGCTTCTGCCGCAGGCGGAAGTAGTAGGAGTCGGTCACCTCGAGCGTCATGTCCGACGAGGCGACGAATGCCTGGCTGACGGCGTCGGCCGAGTTCTTCGAGTCGTTGCCCGGATTGAAGGCGACGCCCGCACCGCTGGCCGCGGTGGACACCTTGCCTTGCAGGCGAAGCGCGGTGTCGGCGAAGAACGTCTCGCCGCCATGGATCGCCAGGTAGTTGCTCTTCTTGTTGAAGGCGATACCGAAGATCTTGTCCGACGCGTTGTTGACGAGATCGCGGATCTGGAGCGGCCGCGAATAGAGCGCCTGGTTGTACCCCATGCCGAGCGAGTCGAGCACCGTGACGACCCGTCCCGGGCGTCCGCTGGTCGCGCCTTCACCGAAGGCGATCCGGCGGCCGTCGGTTCCGGCGGTCACGAAGTTCGTGTCGGGGAGCGCGAGCGACGCGACGTCGATGTCGTTCACGTGCTCGACGTCCACCGCGTGGTTGGTCAGCGCGGTATCCGCCATCGCCTGTTCCGCGGTCACGTGGATCACGCTGCAATACTGGACGTTGGTGTTCACGTCGCTGTCGCAGATCCTGATCCCGTCGCTCGCGTTAGGCACGGTGGTCGTATAGATGTTGACCACATCCGCGTTGAAGATCGTGTACTTGTTGTTCATCGCCGACGCGTACTGCCAGATCTGACGCATCCGCGGCCTGCCGAGCGGATCGTCGATGCGCCGCAGCGTCCCGGCCGGCGCGGCCGAAGTCGGCCGGGTCGAGAAGTACAGGTTGCCGTTCGCCGACTGCGCGATGTATTGCGGGCGGTCGGAATAGTTGAGGATCTGGAAGCCGCTGTACTTGAGCTGGCCGCTCGTCGGGTTCACCGACCATGTGACGTCGTACACCGAGGCGCTCGGCGTCTGGACGCGCTGGCCACGGAGGTCAGTGAGCGTGTTCAGGTCGACGACGTCGATGTTGGTACCACCGGAGTTGGCGACGAAGAGCTTGTTGCCGCTCGTATCGAGCGCCATGCCCCAGGGGAAGGCGCCGACCGAGATCTTGGTCGGGCGGAAGCCGGGTGCAGTGCGCGTCGCGGATGAGTCTTCCCACACGAACACGCCACCCTGGCGAACGTCGGTGATGAAGACGCGCTTGCGCGTCGGGTTCGTGTCGACGGCGATGTCGGCGCCGAGGCTGCCTGCTGGCAGCGGGTAGGTCACTCCGAACACGAGCAGGACGGTGTCGCGCTTGGCCAGCCGCGGATCGGTCTGCGCCGTGTTGAATCCAGTCGACAGCGAGTGGCCGCGGTTGCCAAGGCTGTCTTCCGCCCAGCTGACCAGGTAGGCCGACTTGCCGCGATACTGGCGGTCGTAGTTGATGACGAAGCTCCCCGTGTCGTTGGTGCGACGGCTGCCGACCGGGCGAGCGACGTTGCCGCTCGAGATCAGCGTGCTGTCGGGAAGCGTGCGGATTTCGTAGCCGATTGCCCGGATCTGGCTTGGATCGTGGGCATCGACGAGGACTGTCGCGCCCTGCTCGAAGCGAGCCGGCATCCGCTGGTAGACCAGCGGTGCCACGTTATCGCGCGGCTCGGCGATGATCGGGATGATGACGGTGTTCCCCGAGCCCGTGTTGCCCCCGGCGTCGGTCGCACGCGGGACGATCGTGATCCTGCCGCCAATTGGTGCATTGGCCGGCACGATGAACGTCGTCTGCGAGGTCAGGAACTGCGGGCCGGTCACGAACACGGTGGTGTCCTTCACGACCACTCCGTTGCTCATCGTCGCCGTGTAGCCGTAGCGCGAGATCGACGGAGTCGAATCCATGACCGTCATCGAGACGGTGATTTCCTTGCTGGGCCAGGCCGAGCTGTCGGCGACGACGATGACCTTCGGACCAGAGACGAGGACCTGGGTCAGGATCGCCGTGTCGGCGTTGAGCGACGCGTCGGTGACGATGCCGCGGAAGTACACGACACTGTCCTGCGCGTTGGTTGGATTCCGGTTGTAGCGAAGCCGGCGCCCCATCGTGGTGTCGGTGACGAGGCTCGTGAAGTTGAACAGCACGGAGTCATAGAAGACGACCGTGTCCGTGGCCCCGAGCCGCGGATCGCCGCGGACCGAGAAGCCCTTCAGCGTGAACTTCTTCAGCGCGACGTTGTCGGTCACGCGCAGGGTGACGTCGATGCTGTCCCCGATGAGCAGCGGATTGCGCTGCGCGGGGCTCACAAAGCTGAACACCGGCGGAATCGCGTCGGCGATGTTGAAGCGGACGGTATCCGTCAGCGACGATATTCCGGTTGCGTCGGTAGCCCGTGCGCGGATCAGGTACGATCCCGGTGCGAGCGTATCGAAGTCGGCGAGGAATGCATCGGTGACCTGGGTCTTCCGATTGTCGACCACGTGCGAAACCGTGTAGCGAACGGCGAGCGCTCCAGCGACAATCGACATCACGTCGTAGCCGACCGTGGTCAGCCCCGACGAGTCGGATGCCGTGAGGCGAACCGAATCAGTGACCTCACCCGACTTCATCGTCGCGTTGCGCAGCGGCGCGACGAGGCGGACCGTCGGCGGGACCGAGTCGAAGAGGATGAAGCTGAGATTCCGCGTGATCGTCTGTCCGTTTCCGTCGGTGACGGAGCCGAACACCTTGATCGTATCGCCCGACCGTGCCGCATCGAGCGGCATGTTGAACGTCGTGCTGAACGTGGGCGTGTTCGACGTGAACGTCTTGTTCACGCCGGAAACCATCACCTGCGCTTTCGGGACCGTCGATCCGGTGTCGCGTGTCGCGAACACATCCATCTTCAGCAGCGACAGGTCATCGGTGCCGGTCGCCGTGATCGTGACGGGCGAGCCGAAGAGCACGCGGCGGCGGACGGTGTCCAATCCGGGGATGTCGATGATGAGG
>JANMAM010000047.1:0-12518 GCA_031359795.1 Gemmatimonadaceae bacterium | reverse complement strand
GTGCTGGTGAAAGTCCGCCCAATCGGTGGCCGGCTCACCGAGCAGGCGCTGCGCATAGCGCATCTCGACGATGAAGATGTGGCGGACGAGGCCGCGAACGGTCGCCATCGCTCCGTCACCGGCCGCGAACTCGAGCGCGTTTGGGGTCAGCTCGAAGAACTCGCGCCAGCGGGAGGTCTCGATGTCGCGCCAGGCGAAGAGGGCCGAGATTGGTGCCGTGGGAGTGATCATGCGTCGCCCATCGCGCCCTCGAGCGCGCGCCAGGGCATCAATACGCAATTGATCCTCGCCGGATAGCGGGCGACTCCCTCGAACGCGATCAGCTCGCCTAACGCGTCGCGCGTCACCGGCTCGCGGTTGAGCATGCGCTCGAGCGCGGCCCGCGTTCGCCGGACTGCGCCGATGGTCGCCCCGCGCGCCAGCTCGGTCATCATCGACGCCGATGCCTGGGCGATCGAACAGGCGTCGCCGGTGAAGCGCGCCTCGCGGATCACTCCCGCATCGACGATCGTCGCGACCGTCACGTCGTCACCGCAGGTCGGGTTGGACAGGTGTGCCGAGCCGGTCGCGCCGGGCAGCTCGCCCCTGTTGCGGGGTGCGCGGTAGTGCGCGAGGATGATCTCCTGGTAAAGCGCCTCGACGTTCGCGCCCTGGCCCGCCGGCGCCCCGGGGTCGCGCTCCGGCACGTTCGCCATGCTACGCCGTCCCGAAGACGCGTTGCGCCTCGCGCACGCCATCGACCAGCGCGTCCACGTCGGATTCGTCGTTGTAGAGGTAGAACGACGCCCGCGCCGTCGCCGCGACGTCGAGCCGCCGCATCAGCGGCTGCGCGCAGTGGTGGCCGGCGCGGATGCAGACCCCACGCTCGTCGAGGATGGTCGCCAGGTCGTGCGGGTGGATCCCGTGCACCGTGAAGCTGACGACTCCGCTCCGGTCGCTCGGACGCGGGCCATGGATCGTCACACCCGGCAGTGCGCGGAGCAGCTCGTCGGCGAGCGCGGTCAGCTGCCGTTCGTGCTTGAACACTCGGTCCATCCCGATCCGCTCGAGGTACTCGACCGCCGCGGCCAGCCCGACTGCATCGGCGACGTTAGGCGTCCCCGCTTCGAACTTGTGGGGCAGGGCGTTCCAGGTGGTCTCCTCGTCGCCGACGACATCGATCATGTCGCCGCCCATCTGGTAGGGCGGCATCGCCTCGAGGAGCGCGCGCTTGCCGAGCAGCACGCCGATCCCCATCGGACCGCACATCTTGTGGCCGCTGAACGCGTAGAAGTCGATGCCTAACGAGTCGAACGCGACCGGGAGGTGCGGGACCCCCTGGGCCCCGTCGCAGACGATGACCGCATTGCGCGCGCGTTCGCGCACCAGCTTGACGATGTCGCGGACGGGATTCACCGTCCCGAGTGCGTTCGACACGTGCGGGAAGGCGACGACCCTCGTCCGCTCGCCGAGCGGGGTGCCTAACGCGCCGATGTCGATCTGGCCGCTGGTCGTCAGCGGCGCGATCCTGAACGTCGCACCGGTCGCCCGCGCGAGCTGTTGCCAGGGGACAAAATTGGCATGGTGCTCCATCGCGGTGACGACGACCTCGTCGCCGGCCCTGACGTTGGCGCGCCCCCAGGCCGTCGCGACGAGATTGAGCGACTCGGTCGTGCCGCGGGTGAAGATCAGGCAGTCGGTGTCGGCAAGGCCAACGAAGCGGGCGATCGTCCGACGGGCGGCGTGGTAGCGATCGGTCGCGCGCACGCTCAGCGCGTACGCCCCACGATGCGGGTTGGCGTTGTCGTGCTCGTAGTAGTGCCGCATCGCATCGAGCACGACCACCGGCTTCTGCGAGGTTGCCGCCGAGTCGAGATAGTGCAGATCCGGGCTGCCCGCGAGCAGCGGGAAGTCGTCGCGCCGCCCGCGCGGGCGAGGGCGGTTGCCGGCAACGGGAACGATCTCGGCGATGATTGGTCCGGTCATGCGCGCGACCTCGTCCGCGGTCCGACGAACACGTCGTCACCGACGACGCGCGATTCGTAGATGGGAAGCGTGTCCTCCGCTGGCCCGCGCAACACGGCGCCGGAGCGGCAATCGAAGCGCGCGCCATGCCATACGCACTCGATCGTCCCATCGCCGATCAGCTCTCCCGACGAGAGGGCGAACCCCTGATGCGGGCACTCGTCGCCAACGGCTCGCACCGCGCCACCGTCGTTGATCAGGCAGACACGTTCGCCGCCTGGCGTCACGACGCCGAGCAGCCCACCGCTCGGCAGCTCGCGCAGGCTCGCGACGCGCGCGAACCCGTCGCCGACATGATTCAACGCGGCGCTCACGGGGTCGTCACTCGGTGCTCACGGCGGACGCAGCCGCGATCGGCGCCTTTGGCCCGTGCAGCGCCGCGCGCATCGCATGCCAGCCGAGGCTCGCGCACTTCACGCGCGCGGGGAAACGAGATACCCCACCGAACGCGACCAGCTTGCCAAGTGCCGCCCTCGAATCCGAGTCCACCGGTTTCCCGGTCACCATCTCGTGAAAGTGCTCGAACATCTTCTCCGCCTCGTCGCGCGTCTTTCCCTTCACGGCGACGGTCATCAGCGACGCGGACGCCTGCGAGATCGCGCACCCCTTGCCCGCAAACCGCACCTCGGCGACGCGGTCGCCGGTGAGCGTCACCCAGACGCGGAGCTGGTCGCCGCACATCGGATTCCGTCCATCGGCAACACGATCGACCACCGCCGGCTCACCGTAGTTTCGCGGCGAACGGTTGTGGTCGAGGATCAGGCTCTGATACAGCTCGGTGCTGTCCATGTCTTGTTACTTCCCGGCGCTGCCTGACGGCGAGCGCCCCCTAACGGTCGTCGCGCGTGAAGCGGGCGAGCGTCAGGGCTTCGAGACTGTTCCGCAGTGGCTCGAGCTCGATCTGCTCGAGCACGTCGGCCGCGAACGCGTACGTGAGAAGCTGCCGCGCCCGCACCGCGCCGATACCTCGGCTCTTCATGTAGAAGAGCGAGGTCTGGTCGATGCGGCCGACGGTCGCGCCATGCGTGCACTTGACGTCGTCGGCGAAAATCTCGAGCTGCGGCTTGGTGTCGATCACCGCCCGCGGCGAGAGGAGCAGCGTGTGGTTCTCCTGCTTGCCATCGGTCTTCTGCGCCTCGGGATGGACATAGACCTTCCCGTTGAAGACGCCGTGCGCCGTGTCGTCGAGCACGCCGCGATAAACCTCGCGGCTGTAGCAATTCTCCTTCTGGTGCTCGATGCGCGTCTGGTGATCGACGTGCTGATCGCCGTCCGCCATGTACAGGCCGTTCAGCGTCGCGCCGCAGCCCTCGCCGCCGAGCACCGTCCAGACGTTGGTCCGGGAGAGCGCGGCGCCGATCGCGAACGAGAACGAGACGAAGTGAGAGTCGCGCGCCTGACGCGCGTCGATCGTCGCAACGTGGTACGAGCGCGGGCTCTCGCGCTGGATCTTGTAGTGCGCAATCGTCGCGCCCTGGCCGATCGAGATCTCCGTCACCGAGTTGGTCAGGTAGGTCGCCTGCCCAAGTGCAACGTAGCTCTCGATCACCGTCGCTTTTGAATTCGGCTCGGCGACGATGAGGATGCGCGGATGCGATGCGCCCTTTGCCGAGAGTGCGTCGGAGACGAAGAGCAGGTGGATCGGCGCAGTCGCTTCTGCGTTGGGCGAGAGGTGGATGACCGCGCCGTCGCTGTGAAGCGCCGCGTTCAGTGCGACGAACGCGCTCTGCTCGACGGTGCAGATCGACCCGAGCGCACCCTCGACGACTTCGTTCATCTCCTCGCGCGCTTCCGCGAGCGGGAGGACGCGGACCCCGGCGCTCAGTTCAGCGCCGCTCGAGAGATCGCCATCATAACGGCCGTTGACGAAGACGAGCGTCGTCCAGCCGTTCTCACCGAAGGTGTAGGGCGCGAGCTGTTCGGCGGTGACTTCGCCGCCCGGCTCCTGCAGTGCGCGGACGTCGAGCTCGGCGATCGGCGCCGCGCTCGTGTACCGCCAGTCCTCGTCGCGAGTGGTCGGGAAGCCGACTTTCGCGAAATGCGCCGCGCCGCGGGCGCGCAGGTCGCGCAGCCAGCGGGGCTCGCCGTTCCGTTCAGTCGCCGCCTTGACGTCCTCGAGGTACGCCGACGTTGTCACGCAGCCGCTCCGGTTGCGCCGGTGACCCAGTCGTAGCCCTTCGCCTCGAGCTCGAGCGCGAGCTCCTTCCCCCCGCTCTTGACGATGCGCCCGGCCGCGAGGACGTGCACGAAATCGGGGACGATGTAGTTGAGCAGCCGCTGGTAGTGCGTGACGACGATCGTCGCGCGATCGGGCCGCCGCAGCATGTTCACGCCGTTTGCGACGACGCGGAGCGCGTCGATGTCGAGCCCCGAGTCGGTCTCGTCGAGGATCGCCAGCTTCGGTTCGAGCACCGCCATCTGGAGGATCTCGTTGCGCTTCTTCTCGCCGCCCGAGAACCCGGTGTTGACCGAGCGGTTGAGCATCGCGTCGGTCATGTCCACGAGCTTCAGCTTCTGCTCCATGATGTCGAGGAAATCCATCGGATCGACCTCCTCCTCGCCGCGCGCCTTCCGGATCTCGTTGTACGCCGTCCGCAGGAAGTACGCGTTCGAGACACCGGGAATCTCCACCGGATACTGGAAGGCGAGAAACACCCCCTGCTGCGCGCGGACCTCGGGCGCCATCTCGAGCAGATTCTGTCCATTGTACGTCACCGACCCACCGGTGACGGTGTAGGCGGGATGCCCGGCGAGCACCTGCGCGAGCGTGCTCTTGCCAGAGCCGTTAGGGCCCATGACGGCGTGTACTTCGCCCGCCTTGACGGTCAGCGTTATACCGCGGAGGATCTCTTTGTCACTGACCGTCGCGCGCAAGTCTTTTATTTCTAGCATTCCAATTCCCATGTATTAGAAAAAGGGGGCCGGGGGCCAGGCGTTAGGCACGGCGGCAGTTCGGGTCGTTGCTGGCCCCCGGCCCCTGGCCCCTCTTACCCGACCGATCCTTCCAGCGTAATCCCCAGCAGCTGCTGCGCTTCGAGTGCGAATTCCATCGGCAGTTCCTTGAACACTTCCTTGCAGAAGCCGCTCACGATCATCGACACCGCCATCTCGGCGGTCATGCCGCGCTGCTTCAGGTAGAAGATCTGGTCTTCGCCGATCTTCGACGTTGAAGCCTCGTGCTCGATCGTCGCGGTGTTGTTGGCGACTTCGATGTAGGGGAAGGTGTGTGCGCCGCACCGGTTGCCCACCAGCATCGAGTCGCACTGCGTGTAATTGCGGGCGTTCTCGGCCTTCGGCAGCACCTTCACCAGGCCGCGGTAGGAGTTGTTTCCCTGGCCGGCGCTGATTCCCTTGCTGACGATCGTCGACTTCGTGTTCTTGCCGATGTGGATCATCTTCGTGCCGGTGTCGGCCTGCTGGTGGTTGTTGACCACCGCGACGCTGTAGAACTCACCGGTCGAGTCGTCGCCCTGGAGGATGACGCTCGGGTACTTCCAGGTGATCGAACTGCCCGTTTCGACCTGCGTCCACGAAATTTTCGAACGCGGACCGGCGCACTTGCCCCGCTTGGTGACGAAGTTGTAGATGCCGCCGACGCCATTCTCGTCGCCGGCGTACCAGTTCTGGACCGTGCTGTACTTGATCGACGCGTCGCCTAACGCGACGAGCTCGACGACCGCGGCGTGGAGCTGGTTGGTGTCGCGCTTGGGCGCCGTGCAACCCTCGAGGTACGAGACGTACGAGCCCTCGTCGGCGATGATCAGCGTCCGCTCGAACTGGCCGGTGTTGGCGGCGTTGATCCGGAAGTAGGTCGACAGCTCCATCGGGCAGCGCACCCCCTTCGGGATGTACACGAACGAGCCGTCGCTGAACACCGCCGCGTTGAGCGCGGCGAAGAAGTTGTCGCTGTAGGGGACGACCGAGCCGAGGTACTTCTTCACGATCTCGGGATGCTCGCGCACCGCCTCGCCGAAGCTCATGAAGATGATCCCGAACTTGCCCAGCTCCGCCTTGTACGACGTGCCAACCGAGACCGAGTCGAAGACGGCATCGACCGCGACGCCCGAGAGAAACTTCTGCTCGTTGAGCGGGATTCCGAGCTTGTCGTAGGCCTCGCGGATCTTCGGGTCGACGTCGTCGAGGCTGCCTAACGGCGTGGACGACTTCGGCGCCGAGTAGTAGACGATGTCCTGGTAGTCGATCGGCGGGTACTCGACGTTCGGCCAGCGCGGCTCGGCCATCTGCTGCCAGCGGCGGAACGCCTTGAGGCGCCAGTCGAGCAGCCATTCCGGCTCGTCCTTCCGCGCCGAGATCAGGCGGACGGTCTCCTCGGAGAGACCGCGCGGGATCTCGTCGGCCTCGATGTCCGTGACGAATCCCGCCTTGTATTCGCGGTTGACGAGCGCTTCGATCGACGTGCTCATGGCGTGTTCACCGGTTCGGCTCTCAGCTTGTAACTGACTGCATGCCACGGTCTTACGCGGCGGAGGCGTGCTTCCGGGCGGCACCGGTGACCGGTGGGGCGGGGAAAGACCTATAAAGTTAGTCCCTTTTCCTGAGAATTCAACAAAATGAGGGCGCGTCTGGTTTCAGGGAGCTGAGAAACGCGAAACCACACGACGACGGAACTTCTGATAATGAGGGCGGTGCCGAGATTTGCCGGGAACGAGAACGACAACCGCGCCGCAGAGACGCAGAGTCGCAGAGACGTCGCAGAGAACGGCCTGATAGGCTGAGTTTTCGAGGCGGGGCTTGAACTGTTTGGTGCAAGCGGGGCGAGTCCATCGCGGCGGGGGCTGAACTGCCTGGGGCAAGCGGGGCAAGTCCATCGGGGGGGCTGAACTAGGTGGCGGTATGCGTGGAGAGATCATCTCTCCACGCGTGCCCCAAGCAGTTCGACCGCGGCGAAGCGCTCTCGCCCCGCTATTCGGAGGTTGCCGTTCTCTGCGAGTACTCTGCGACTCTGCGTCTCTGCGGCGCGGTTGCAGTTCTCGGAAAAGCTCGGCGTCTCATCGAGGGGTCTCGTTGGTCTCCCTCGCTTTCGCCCCCCCGAGCCTTGTTTGTGATTTGTGACCAGAGCCGCTGTGCGTGCGTCGTTCGAACGCTACCGTCCCGCCGGGCGCGCCTTTCGCATGCCCCCCGGATAGACCGGGAGCATCTCGTCAGGCCAAATGCCCTACCTCGAGTACGACCATCAAACGCGAGCGCTTGGTCCCGGCGTCCTCTCCATCGGGAGCGGCACCGAGGCGTCGTGGCGCATCATCGGGCGAGACCTGATGCCGCTGCATGCGATCGTCACGCTGCTGCGCGACGGCAAGGCGCACGTCGAGCCGGGCAGCGGAGCATCGGCGATCGTGGTCAACGGCGCCGAGCTTCCCGAGGGACGCGGCATGCTGAACTTCGGGGACGTGATGCAGATCGGGACCGCCCGGTTCAACTACCGGCAGTTCGCGACTGACGAAAGCACGAGCGGCCGGCCCGGCTACCTCCACGACACCCGGCGCGGCCGCGTCTACACCCTCGGCAACGTCACCGAGATCGGGCGCGACGTGAAGTGCGCGGTGAACCTGCAGGAGCCAGAGGTGTCGCGCATTCACGCCGAGATCCTGCGCGCGCCCGAGGGCGGCTTCGTTGCCAAGGCGGTCGGCAGCGCGTACACACTCGTCAACATGAAGCGCCTCGCCGTCAACACGCGGCTCCATGAAGGCGACGAGGTCACGATCGGCCGGACGGTGTTCCGGTTCACCCTCGAGCCGCCCTCGTCGCTGCTCGCGATCGGCGCCGGCCCCGGCGGCATGGACAAGCGCGGCGCGAAGATGCAGACGATGTTCGTCGGCACCGTCCAGGCGCGTGACATGCTCCGCAAGACGGAGCAGCGCCGCTACGGCCTGATGTTCGTCGTCGTCGGCGGGATCGTGCTGGTAATCATCGTCATCGCCCAGCTGCTCGTTCGTTAGGCAGCACTGCCTAACGCATCATCCTGAGGCCGACCACGGCCAGCAGGATCACCACCACCGCGATCGCCGCGATCTTTCCCCACGGCGTCCCGCTGTCCTCGTACTTCGGGCGCTCGCCGGTGTCGATCGCGTGGGTACCCATCGTCGAACGGCGGCTCCAATCCTGGGTCGCCGCAGCCGGGCTGCCGGCCATCTTGATGCCCGACGCGAGCGGCCCGCGGGTGAAGAGCAGCGTGCTCTGGCCGATGCCGATCTTGTCGCCCGGCTCGAGGACGCGTGGCGCGGAAAGGCCGGATCCGTTCACCGTCGTCCCGGCCGAGCCCATCGAGTAGAGCACGTGCGCGCCAGCTTCGCTCCGCACATCGGCGTGGAAGCGCGAGACCTGCGGGTCGCGGACGACGACGATGCTGGCCGCGTCGCGCCCCACCGAGACCGAGCGCCGCGCGAGCGGATACGCGACCCGCTCACGCTCATCGACCAGGTAGGCGGTGTTGTCGCCCGGCTCGGCCGGCGGCTTGAGCCCCGCTTCGTTCTTCGCGTAGACGAAGCGCGCGTTGCCGGCGGCGATCGTGTCGCCATCGGCGAGTGGCAGCGGGCGAACCCCGAGCTGGCGCCCGTTGACGAGGACGACGTTCTGCGTCGAGCACGACTTGACCGACGCCTGGCCCTCCTTGCCTAACGATATGGCGAAGTGCCGCGCCGACAGGTCGGCGCCGCCGACCCGCCATGTCGCGGCCGCGCCGCTGCCGACGATCGTCTCGGGGTCGCTCAGTTCGCGAATCGTCCCACTCGTTTCCAGCACGGGCATCGGTACCGTCCTCCTGGGTCCACTCTCTCGAGTCTCGCTCACGCGATTGGTCGTGGGGGAACATGACGGACGGTCACGCGCCCCTTGGTGAAAACTGTCTCTTGCCGCTCTCGCCGTCTACGGCAACGCAAGGACGATTTACTGATCACCCGCAGAACATGATACCGCTCTAACCAGCGTCCTGATCGGTTCGGTCACCTTTCACGGGTGATGCTCGTCGAAAGGGGCGGTAATTTTCGCCAACGTCGCAATGCGCCACGCAATGCATTACCGTGACGGGCGCCCCTGGCGCACCGAGCAATCGCGAGCCTTACGTCGGGCGATTCGTCGCCCGCTCAGCCTTTTTCGATGTCGCACGCAGCAAAGCTTCGCCCCATCGTCGTCGCGCTCCTCGGAGTCGCGGTCGTCGCGTCATGCCGTGACCGACGCAGGCAGCCATCCGCGCCCGCGGGCGACACGGTCGCGCATCTCGATACGCAGACCAGCAACATGGTGCGGCCGGAGACGCTGTCTACGGGCAAGCCGACGCGGCTCGCCCCGCTCTCGCCGCTCGCCGACTCGATCGCCGAGCGAATGGTGTTCCCCCCGCGCGGGCAGCTCTGGTTCACCGCCGCGGCGCGCGGCAAGCGGATGCTCGTCGACATCGGCCGGGTCGACATCGACGTCAAGACCGAGCCACGGGCGAGCGCGTATGTCGAGGCGCTCAACCGCGTCTCGCCGATACCGGTCGGCTCACGCTTCCGGCTGAGCGGTCCCTGGGGATCGGACAGCGCGGTGCTGAAGGAGTTCGCGGTCTGGAACGGCCGGATCGTTGGCGTCCTCGCGGTATCGCAGCGCGTCGATTCGCTTGCCCGCACCGTCGAGCCGCTTCCGGCCGCGGCGTCAATCACCGATTCGACCATCGAATCAGTCGCCGACGCCTGCAAGCGCGACTCGCTGAGCGAGGACCTCACCGACCGGGCCGCGATCGTCCGGGACTCGATCGCGCAGCAGCTGCTCGCGACCGCGAAGCCACCCTTCGAGCGGCTCCAGAACTCCCTCAAGGTCTCGAGCTCCCGCATCGCCGGCTGCTACGGCCACCTCGGCCGCGTGCTCGTCATCGTGAGTGCCCGCGCCGGCAACACCGAATGGGTCGCCGAGCGAATGGCGATTGTCGATGACTCGGGTGCGGTAACCCCGCTCAAGTTCGGCGACTACCGCTTCGCCGCGCACGACGGCGTGTATGCCTTCGACGCGGATCGCGACGGCGTCGATGACATCGCGACCCGCGCGCTGGGCGAGGCGATGGGCGGCCTGTCGATCATGCGACTCGACACCGCCCGGAAACGCCTCGACCGCCTGACGGCGGGGTTCGCGTGGGAAGCCCGGTGAAGCAGCCGTTAGCCATGAGCTGTTAGCGGCAAGCAACGGCGTTCACTGCGCAAGTCCGCGGTTCACTTCCTGCTAATGGCCAAGGGCTAACGGCTCAGGAAGACATCCATGACAGCGCGTTCACAAGTCATCCCAATGCGCCCGCTCGGCCGGACCGGCGCGACGGTCTCCGCGATCGGGGTCGGTGGCTATCACCTCGGCGACATCGGGACGGCGAAGGAAGCCACCCGGGTCGTGCATGCGGCGATCGAGGCCGGGGTGACGTTCTTCGACAACGCCTGGGAGTATCACGAGGGGAAGAGCGAGGAACGGCTCGGGAATGCGCTCGAGGGACGACGGAGCGAGGTCTTCCTGATGACGAAGCTCTGCACCCATGGCCGGGACGCGAAGACGGCGATGCGGCAGCTCAACGAGTCGCTCCGCCGGTTGAAGACCGACTACCTCGATCTCTGGCAGATCCACGAAGTCGCCTATCATAACGATCCCGAGCGCCACTTCATGAAGGGGGGCGCGGTGGACGCGCTCGCGCAGGCCAGGCGTGAAGGCAAGGTCCGCTTCGTCGGGTTCACCGGGCACAAGCACCCGGCACTGCACCTGCGGATGCTGTCCTATGATTTCCCCTTCGACAGCTGCCAGATGCCGCTCAACTGCTTCGACGCAACGTTCGAGAGCTTCGAGCAGCAGGTTCTCCCCGAGGTGAACCGGCGCGGGATCGCCGCGATCGGTATGAAGTCGCTGGGCGGAGAGGGGGTGCCCGTCAAGCGAAAGGCGGTGACCGCGCAGGAGGCACTGCGCTACGCGATGAGCCTCGACGTCGCGACGACGGTCAGCGGGGTGGACTCGATGCGCGTACTACGGCAGAATGTGAAGGTCGCCCGCGAGCTCGAGCGCATGACGGGCGCGGAGATGCAGGCCCTGAGGAGCCGCTGCGCCGACGCCGCGGCCGACGGGCGCTTCGAGTTGTACAAGACGACAGCGAAGCACGAGGGTCCAATCGGGCGAAGGCTGCATGGTTTTCCGCCGATGGACGCTCAGCCGATCTGAGGAGGAGGAGCAGATGAAGGTCATGTCAGCAAGGAGCGCCGGCCGTAGAGGCCGCCGAGCGCTGGGGCGCGTGATTCTCGCGACGATCGTTGCGAGCGCGGTCGTCGCCTGTGGCTCGGGATCGGGAAACGATTTCCTGACCCCGATTGGCGGAGGAGGGGGAACGGGTACCGACGCGATCGCGCCGACTCTCGTCTCGACGAATCCGACGAATCTCTCGACCGGCGTCCCGCGGAACGCCACGATCACCGCGACGTTTTCCGAACTGCTCGACTCGGCCAGCGTCACCAACGCGGCATTCTCATTCGACAATGGCGTCACCGGGACGATTGTCGTCAACGGCGCGGTCGTCACCCTGACACCATCGCCGGGATTGCCGGCCGGGACGACGATCCGCGGTACGTTCTCGACCGCCATCCGCGATCGTGCCGGAAACGGGCTCGCGGCGCCGGTGACGTTTCAGTTCACGACCGCGCCATAACGCGGGGGCCAGGGGCCGGGCGCCGGGGGATGCGGCCTGCGGCGGTGCTCGTGATGTCGCTGGTCGCGTCTGCGTGCCGGCTCGGGACGCCGACCGCACCAGCGCCGGCGCGGGCTGATTCGCGGGTGGTGTTGCCGGCGGGCGTCTCGGCCGACGACTACCAGTATCTGCGCGAGAGGCGTCTGCTCATTCCGGTTGCGAACGCGAAGCTCGCGCGGATTCCGGACAGCTTCGAGGACGCGCGCGATGGGCAGCGTCGGCATCGCGCGGTGGACATCATGGCGCCGCGCGGAACCGCGGTGCTCGCCGCGGATGCCGGACGTGTGCTCAAGCTGCGAAAGGGGGGCGCCGGGGGGATCACGATCTACACCGTCGATCCGAAATCGCGCTTCATCTACTACTACGCGCACCTCGATCGCTATCGCGACGGCATCAGCGAAGGCGAGTCGATCGAGAAGGGCGACACGATCGGGTTCGTCGGCACGTCGGGGAATGCGCCGCCGGACACTCCGCACCTGCACTTTCAGGTGACGCGAATGCCGCCCGATGGGAAGTGGTGGGCGGGCATTCCGGTCAACCCGCGGCCGCTGTTCGTCGAGTAGTATTCCGGCATGACCGAAGGCCAGAATCCCCCGAAGACTCCGAAGATCAGCGGCAAGGAGCGCGCGGCGCTTCGCGGCGAAGCGCACCACCTCTCGGCGCTGGTCCACCTCGGCAAGGAAGGGCTTACCGCCGCGGTGATCGCGACGCTCGACGACGCCCTCCGCACCCACGAGCTGGTCAAGGTCGCGATGACGAAGAATGCCGCGATCGAACCAAAGGACGCGGCCCGCCAGCTCGCCGACGCGACGGA
>JANMAM010000032.1:0-4209 GCA_031359795.1 Gemmatimonadaceae bacterium | reverse complement strand
GCCGTCGGCGCGGCGAGCTCGCTCGGCGCGCTCACGGGGACGGACAATCAGTTCGCGATCATGACGCGCCGGTACCGCGACAACCCGATCGTGATCACCGGACCGGGCGCCGGCGTTGCCGTGACTGCGGCCGGCGTGTTGAACGACGTCCTCAAGCTCGCCGGCTCGCGATGAGCGAGAGCCCGGCCACGGCGCAGGTATGCGATTCCTGCGGCGCGGAGTACGGGGAGCTCGACGCGCGCACGCAGTGCGCAGCGTGCGGCGGTCTGCTCTCGCTTCGTCTCGCGCTCCCAGCGCACCGAGGGACGGCGCTGCAGCGCGCGTTCGACGAACGGCTTGGGGCTCGAGGCGAGCCGCCGGCTGTGTCCGGGGTGTGGAGGTTTCGCGAGCTCGTGCTCCCCAACGTTGTCGACGCAGCGATCGTGTCGCAGCCGGAGGGCAACACGCCGCTCGTCAGCCGCGAGCGGGTCGCGTCGTGGTGCGGACTCGACGCGCTCCATCTCAAGCTCGAGGGTGCGAACCCGACCGGCTCGTTCAAGGATCGGGGCATGACCGTGGCGCTCACCCAGGCAATGCGGGTTGGTGCCTCGGCGGTGGCGTGCGCGTCGACGGGCAACACGTCCGCGTCGCTGGCGGCCTACGCGGCACTGGCTGGCCTTCCGGCGCTGGTGCTCGTGCCTAACGGTCAGGTCTCGCTCGGAAAGCTGGCGCAGACGATGGCGTACGGCGCGCGCACATTGCTCGTCCGTGGCGATTTCGACGACTGCCTGCGCCTCGCGCGCGCGGCCTCGGAGACACTCGGTGTCTATCTGGCCAACTCGATCAACCCGTACCGGATTGCCGGGCAGAAGACGATCGTGCTCGAGATGCTGCAGCAGCTGGGTTGGCGCGCACCCGACTGGATCGTGCTCCCCGCGGGGAATCTCGGGAACACCGCCGCGTTCGGCGCGGCGCTCCGCGGCGCGCTCGCGCTTGGACTGATCGACCGGATGCCGCGACTCGCCGCGGTCCAGGCGTCGGGTGCGGCGCCGTTCGCGGCGGGGTACCGCGCTGACTTCCAGACCCGGACCGCGGTGCGCGCCAGGACGGTGGCTACGGCGATTAGGATCGGAAACCCCGCGTCGTGGGATCGCGCCGTACGCGCAATCCGTGACACGAACGGCGTGGTGATCGATCTTGCTGATTCTGAGATCCTCGACGCAAAGGCGGTGGTCGATGGATCGGGAGTCGGGTGCGAGCCGGCGAGTGCTGCCAGCGTCGCTGGGGCGCGAGCACTCGTCGCAACGGGTGTGATCGAACGCGGCGAAACCGTCGTCGCCGTGCTGACCGGTCACATCCTCAAGGATCCGGGGATCCTGCTCGACTATCACCGCGACGCGGAACCGCCTAACGCGTTCTCGAACCGGCCGCTCGAGATCGACGCCGATCTCGGGGCGGTGGAACGCGTGCTTGCGGCGGCACATGGGGGACGAGAGCGATGAACGGGTCGCGTACGGCGCGCGTCACCGTACCGGCGACGAGCGCCAACCTCGGGGCGGGCTTCGACTGCGTGGGCATGGCGGTCGATCGCTGGCTGACCGCGTCGGTCGTGGCGCATGAGCACGACCAGTCAGCGAGCCGCGCGACGCGCGAACCAGCGATTGGCGTGACACGCAGCGGGTCGCTCGCGTCGCTCGACGTCGCGCCGGCCGACGACGCGCTGGTGCAGGGATTCGTCGCGGCCTGCGCCGCACGCGGTCGAGATGTTCCGGCGCGACTCGAGTTCATCGTCGACTCCGACATTCCGGTTGCACGCGGTCTCGGGTCTTCGTCGGCGGCGCTGGTCGCGGGAGTGAGATTGGCGAACGAGGCGTTGGAGTTGCGCCTGTCGCTCGCCGAAGTGGCCGCGCTCTGCACAGGGCTCGAGGGCCATCCGGACAATGTTGCGCCAGCGGTATTTGGCGGGCTCGTGCTCGCGGTGCCAGACGGGGCCGCGCCGCCCGGGTGGGCGTTCGCGCCGCTGTCGGTGCACGAGGACCTTGCGTTTGTTTTCATCATCCCGCCCTTTCTCGTCGAGACCGCACGTGCCCGCGCTGCCCTGCCAACGGACGTGAGACACGGAGTCGCGGTGAGCGCGGCAGGGAAGGCAGCGGCGCTCGTGCATGGATTGGCGAGCGGTGACGGCGCGTTTCTCCGGATCGCGCTCGACGATGTGCTTCACGTGCCTTACCGGCGTGGGCTGGTGCCGGCGCTCACGCACGTTCACGACGCTGCATGCTCGGCCGGCGCGTTCGGTGCGACGCTGAGCGGTTCCGGATCGACGCTCGTCGCGGTCGCGCCGCAGCGCTCGGCAGACGCCGTTGCGGTCGCGATGCAGCACGCATGGAGCGCGCATCGCGTGTCGGCCGAGACCTTTGTGCAGCGCCGGCCGGCAATCGTGCGCCCACCTGAAAAATGACTGGGGGCTTGCGCATCGGTCGATTTGACCCCATCATAGCGAAGCACTTCGCATGACCACGCGCACCAGACCAATGATTCTTTCGTCGCTCGTCCTCCTTACGCTCGTCGTAATCTCCGTATCGCTTACGGAGCTTATTGGCATGCGAGGGGGTTCGACGGCGTAGCAGCAACACCGACCGCGACCTCTCTCGAACTGGGAGGGGTCGCGCGAATCTCGAGTCGCCGCGGCCCGTCCCAGTCAGGACGGGCCGCGGTCGCATTTACCCCCTCGAGAGGCGGAATGCGATCGAACACCATCAAGCGCGGAGTGCAGCGGGCCCCACATCGGAGCCTGCTGCGCGCGACGGGCCAGGTGAAAGACGGCGAATGGGACCGGCCATTCGTCGCCGTCTGCAACTCGTACGTGGACATCGTCCCCGGCCACGTCCATCTCCAGGCGTTCGCGAAAGTCGTAAAGGACGCGATCCGCGAAGCCGGCGGGATTCCCTTCGAGTTCAACACCATCGGAGTCGACGATGGAATCGTGATGGGGCACGAGGGGATGCACTACTCGTTGCCATCGCGCGAGGTGATCGCCGATTCGGTGGAAACGATGGTCCGCGCCCACTGCTTCGACGCGGTCATCTGCATTCCGAACTGCGACAAGATCGTTCCGGGTATGCTGATGGGTGCGGCGCGCGCGAACGTGCCGACGATCTTCATCTCCGGTGGCCCGATGGAGGCTGGCCGCGATGCGCAGGGGAAAAAGATCGATCTGATCTCGGTGTTCGAGGGAGTCGGCCAGCACGCCGCTGGAACGATCGACGACGCGCGCCTGCTCGACCTCGAGCAGCATGCCTGCCCGACATGTGGCAGCTGCAGCGGGATGTTCACCGCCAACTCGATGAACTGCCTGTGCGAGGCGATCGGTCTTGCGCTCCCGGGCAATGGCTCGGTGCTCGCGACGTCCCCGGCGCGCCACGAGCTCGCGCGCTCCGCCGCGCGGCACCTGATGCGGCTCATCGAGAGCGACACGACCTTCCGCGACATCGTGACCGCCGACGCGATCGACAACGCGGTCGCGCTCGACGTGGCGATGGGTGGCTCGACGAACACGGTGCTGCACGTGCTCGCGCTCGCGAATGAAGCCGAAGTCGAATACCCACTCGCTCGATTCAACGAAGTCGCGGAGCGGACTCCGCACCTCGCCAGGATCTCGCCCGCATGGGACGGCCCGCAGCAGTGGCACATGCAGGACGTGCACGCCGCGGGCGGGGTCTCGGCCATCATCGGCGAACTGGCGCGCAAACCCGGGGTGCTGCATCTCGACGCGCTGACAGTCACCGGTGAGACAATCGGGGCTTCTGTTGCCGGCGTCCGGACGCAGAATCCCGATTGCATCCGCCCGATCGAGAATCCGCACTCGGCGCGCGGAGCGCTCGCCGTGCTCTTCGGGTCGCTCGCGCCGTTAGGCGCCGTGATCAAGGTCGGCGCCGTGTCGCAGCACGAGATGCAGTTCCGCGGACCGGCCCGCGTCTTCGATGGCGAAGAAGCGGCGACCGAGGCGGCGCTCGCCGGGGTGATCAAGTCGGGCGACGTGATCGTCGTCCGCCAGGAGGGACCGCGCGGTGGCCCGGGGATGCGCGAGATGCTCGCCCTCACCAGCCTGCTCAAGGGCATGCCGATCGGCGACTCCGTCGCGTTGATCACCGACGGCCGATTCTCGGGTGGAACGCGTGGCCTCTGCATCGGCCACGTGTCACCCGAAGCGGCCGAAGGTGGTCCGATCGC
>JANMAM010000031.1:0-4084 GCA_031359795.1 Gemmatimonadaceae bacterium | reverse complement strand
CAACCCGCATCGCCTGGGTGAGCGCCACGGTCATGCCTCGATCCTTGAACGAGCCGGTCGGGTTCGCACCCTCGAGCTTGAGCTGGAGCGCGTCGAGCCCGCACCACGACGCGACCCGGTCGCGGCTGACGAGCGGCGTGTTGCCCTCCGGCTGCGACACGATCGCCGCATCGGCAACGTTGGGGAGCACGAGCTCGCGAAACCTCCACACCCCGGACACGGCCGGCGGCTCGCCTCGAGCCCCAAGCCGTTCGTCGAACGTGCGCTGCAGCGCCGTCCCTCGGTGCGCGGGAAGCGAGAGTCGAAGCGAGAGCAGACCGCCGCACGCTGCGCACTGCGTGCGCGCGTCGAGCTCCCCGTACTCCGCGCCGCAGGAGTCGCATACCTGCGCCGTGGCCGGGCTCTCGCTCATCGCGAACCGGCGAGCTTGAGGACGTCGTTCAACACACCGGCCGCAGTCACGGCAACGCCGGCGCCCGGTCCGGTGATCACGATCGGGTTGTCGCGGTACCGGCGCGTCATGATCGCGAACTGATTGTCCGTCCCCGTGAGCGCGCCGAGCGAGCTCGCCGCGCCGACGGCCACGAGTCCGACGCGGACGCTGCCCGGCGTGACCGTGGCCCGGTACCGGAGCACGCTGTCCCGCGCGCGCGCTTCGTCGATACGCTCTCGCCATTGCGCATCGAGCTCCTCGAGCCGCGCGATGTACTCGGTCGTTGGCAGCGAGCGGTAACCGTCAGGCACGAGCGACTCGACGTCAACCGACTCGAGGTCGCCGTCGAAGCCGAGCAGTCGGCCGAGGATGAGCGCCTTGCGCGCAACGTCCATCCCCGAGAGATCCTCGCGCGGGTCGGGCTCCGTGTAGCCGAGCTTCATCGCCGCGCGAAGCGCCGTCGAGAAGCTCGTTCCGCGACCGAGTTCGCCGAACAGATAGCCGAGCGTGCCGGACGGGCACCCTTCGATGCGCAGCACTTCGTCGCCGGATTCCTGGAGCTTGCCGATGGTGTCGATGATCGGCAACCCCGCACCCACCGTTGCTTCGTGCAGCACTCGCCGGCCACGCGACGCCGCCGACTTCGTCAAACCGCCGTTCGCCCCGCGTCGCGCGTCCGCGAGCGGCTTCTTGTTGGCGAGCACGATGTCCATGCCGCCGACGAGCGCCGCCTCGAGCACGTCGCTCGTATCGCCTGCCGTCACGTCAACCAGGATCGGGCGCGACAGCGCGTGCCGGCGCACCTCGGCCAATCCCGCTTCAGCACCGGCCCTCACACCGTCAGGCATGTCGGCGAGTGAACGCCCCGCCTCCTTTGCGGCGGCGAGCGTGGCGAGCTGCTGCTCCGACAGTCCGCGCGGCTCGAACACATAGCCGCTGCTGTCCACCACGGCGACGACCCGCATGCCGCGCGCGGCGGGAACCGCGCCGAGCTGCGTCGCGAGCTCGCGGCCAATGCGTCCGTAGCCGAGTATGACGACGTCGGCGTCGGTGGAGGGGGCGGCCGTTCCGCCGCCGATCTTGTCGAGTTGAAACGCCGCGTGCACCGCTCGCTGGGTTGCGGCGACACTGCGCCCCTCGACGACCACCGAGATGTTCAGCTCCGACGCTCCCTGCGCAATCGCGATCACATTGACCTCGGCCTCGGCGATCGCATCGAAGAGCCGCGCCGCAATCCCGCGGGTGCCGGACATGCCGAGGCCGACGACGGCTACGATTGCGACGTCGGGCCGGACGTCGATCGCTTCGACCTCCTGCCGCTCGAGCTGCGCGGTGAATGCGGCACGGAGCGCGGCGCCGGCCGCGTCCGCGACCGCGTTAGGCACGACCAGGCAGAGCGAGTGTTCCGACGACGCCTGCGAGATCAGCGACACCGACACGCCGACCCGTTCGAGCGCGCCGAACGCCCGCGCCGCGATCCCCGGTACGCCAACCATGCCGTCACCCGAGATATTGATGATCGCCTGCGCCCCGATCGCCGTGATCGCGCGAACCGGGTGCAGCCGTTCGACTTCGATGTCGCGCCGCGTCGTGACCTCTGTCCCCGGCGACGATGGGTCCGCGAGCGGGCGGATGAAGAGCCGCGTGTCCTTGCCAAGTCCGATCAGCGCCCGCGGGTGGAGGATCTTCGCGCCGTAGTACGCGAGCTCCGCTGCTTCCCGCACGTGCAGCCGCGGGACGAGCCGGGTATCCGCGACAACCTGCGGGTCGGCGGTCAGGACGCCGGGGACATCCTTCCAGAGCGTCACGCTCTCTGCGCG
Organism: Gemmatimonadaceae bacterium; assembly: GCA_031359795.1. Classification (GTDB taxonomy): domain Bacteria; phylum Gemmatimonadota; class Gemmatimonadetes; order Gemmatimonadales; family Gemmatimonadaceae; genus JABFXC01. The sequence goes on along the minus strand of JANMAM010000031.1, from coordinate 1,831 downwards.
AAGCGCCCGGCCAAGCAGCGTCGCCGTCAGGTCGGAGCCGCCGCGGCCGTGGGTGACGAGCGTACCGTCAGGCGCGGATCCGATGAACCCGGCGACGACGGGTACGACACCCTCTGCGACGACCGGCAACAGGTGTTCGTTGACGGCCTTGACGGTGCGCAGGAAATCGGGTGCGGCATTCCCATGGAGCGAGTTGGCGCGGATGAGGCGCGTCGCGTCGACGACGGCCGCATTGATGCCCGCCGCGGTGAGCGCCGCCGCGAGCAGGGCGGCCGCGATGCGCTCGCCGCGTGCGGCGACCGCGTCGCTGGTCAGCGGGTCGAGCTCCCGGGAACGGTGCAATGTGCGGAGAACAGCGGCGAGCTCAGTGAACTCGCTGTCGACGACGCCGGCGAGAACTCTGCGCCCCTCACCGTCAGGCACAAGCTCGCTCGCCGCGGTCAGGTGCCGGTCGCGAAGCGCTGCGCTCGCCGACCGGGCAGCGTCGAGATCGCCACTGCTCGCCAGCGCGGCGATCTCGAGCAGTGCATCGGTCACACCCTTCATCGCCGACGCGACGACCACCGCGCCTAACGGGCGCTCGGCGACGATGCGCGCCGCGTGGCGGATCGCGTCGGCGTCGGCGAGTGCAGCGCCGCCGAACTTGTGGACGGTGATCGGGTGGATCGGGTGGGGGGAGCTCATGAAGCCCATTACCGGTGATGATACAGAAAGCGCGGTCCTCCGAAGGAGAGACCGCGCTGGCTACAGACTTTCGTGTGACCGTCTACACGAATGCGTGCGCTGCGCCGTCCCCCGTCGTAAGGGGCGTCGTCCGCGTAAGCGTGAGATTGTTCGGAAGAAGCGTGATGGTCATCGTGCGAAACGAAAGCGGTACGGTGCTGCGGCTCGGTGAAGGGTGCAGCGCGGACGCCAGATGGTCAAGAGCGTGATTGGCCGGCCTGACGCGCTACGCGGTGTGCGACAGCCGCGCGCCCGAATGCGCAGCCTTCTGGAACGCTTCGTCGGTGATGTCCTCGAGCCGGCGTTTGCGCGTCTCCACGCCAAAGACCGCGACGAGAACGACCGCGACTGTCATCGGGATCGCACCGATCAACGCGACCGTCGCGATCGATGGCGCGGCGACACCGAACACGACGAGGGCGATGATGCCGACCCCGCCCGCCTTGCTCGCTCCGGCCGCGAACCCGGTGCCTCGCGAGCGGACGCGCGTCGGATACACCTCCGCGCTGTAGACCGACAGCACCGCGACCACCGAGCTGATTCCCCAGATCGGCACGACCAAAAGCGCGTAGAGGAGAGGGCGGTTCTGCACGATCGCGTCGCCGGCGATGACGAATCCGAACAGCGCCGCGGCGGTCAGTGAGCTGATCACGATGATCGTCTTCTTGCTGCTCCAGAATCCGTACATCCACGCGACCACGAACGTCAGCGGAAACCCGATCAGCGCCGCGTTGCGCAGGATCGCGTCGGCGTCGGTGTATCCGAGTTTCCGCAGGTTGGAGGGAATCCACAGGTTGAATCCGAACAACACCAGTCCGGAGCCAAGGGCGAGACACGCGATCACCGCGGTGAGCCCCAGGAACTCGCGGCTCGCGAGCTGGCTCCAGCGGCTTGCGACTCGCGGTGCGACCTCGGCGCTGGACTCCGGTTCCTCGACCACCACCGCGCCGAACCGCTGCATGACGGAGCGCGCTTCATCATCGCGCCCATTGGCGAGGAGAAAGCGCGGAGATTCCGGGATCCAGCGATTGAGCATGATGAACACGACGCCCGTCGGGAGACCGATCAGCCAGAGGACGCGCCAGCTGTAGGTCGGAACCAGCTCGAC
>JANMAM010000028.1:0-21739 GCA_031359795.1 Gemmatimonadaceae bacterium | reverse complement strand
CCGCTCGTCGATGGGCGCGTACGCGGTCGCGAACGGATTGGAGTTGTCGCCGGTCGACACGTACAGGTTGCCCCTCGCATCGAACGCGATCGAGCCCCCGGTGTGGCAACACTTCTGGCGCTGCGTTCCAACCTCGAGCAGGATCTTCCGCGACGCCAGGTCGAGCGAGTCCCCCTTCATGTCATAACGGGCGAGCACGTTCTTCGGCTCGGGCCCGGCCGGCGAGTAGTTCATGTAGATCCAGCCATTCGTCGCGAAGTCGGGATCCGCCGCCAGACCGAGCAGGCCGTCCTCCGCTTCGCTGCTGTCCGCGTACTTCGTGCTCACCTCGATCGTGGCGATCCGCGCCGTCCTGCCTGTCGATGGCTTGTACAGGTTGACCGAGCCGCGACGCTCCGCGAAGATGACGCGCTCGTCGGGAAGCACGGCCAGCTCCACCGGTTCGTTCAGCGGTGTCGCGAGCACGACCTTGGTGAATCGGTTCTCCTCGGGGCGCGCGCGGCTGTAGTCGATCGTGCCCGTGCCCATCGCGTAACGCAATCCGCCGCGCAGGTGCTGGAGGAACCGCGGCTCGGAGTAGGTCTCGTCGGTGTGACCCATGTTCGTGTACCACGCACGGCCGCCGTCGAAGTCGTGGTACCAGCTCATCGGGTGGTAGCTGCCGTTCGTTCCACCCTCGTAGCTCTTCTCGTCGATGTCCACGAGGACGCGGATGCTCGGGTCGATCAGCTTGAAGTTGTAGAACTCGTCCGTGCGCGGCCACGTGTCGGGCAGCCCCTCGGTTGACGGATGGTTCTTGTCGAGCACGCGGAAGGTGCCCTGCCTGACGTTCGGGTTCGCTGGATGCCCGCTGAACCATGCGCCGGCGAGCCGGCCGTACCACGGCCAGTCGTATTCGGTGTCCGTTGCGGAGTGAATTCCGACGTAGCCACCGCCCGCCTGGATGTAGCGCTCGAAGTCGTCCTGTTGCGCCCCGTCGAGTACGTCGCCGGTCGTGTTGAGGAAGACGACCGTACGATATCGCACGAGATTTTTCGAGGTGAACGCAGCGGCGTCTTCGGTCGCATCGACAGCGAACGCGTTCTCCTGTCCCAGCTTCCGGACAGCGGCGATGCCGGCCGCGATCGAGCTGTGACGGAAGCCGGCGGTCTTCGAGAAGACGAGGACGCGTGATTCCTGGGCGTGTCCCGCGACAGGAACGCTGATCGAGGCGAAAAGCAGCGCGAGCAGGGCGACGAATCGTTGCATGGGCGATCGCAGGCGACGGGAGGTGATCGGTCGAAGGCAGCGGTCGAATTTGCAGCGCCGTCAGCTGGTCGGATAGGCAGGGGCCCACGGTCCGCTCAGCACGACCTCGCAGAGCACCGACGGTTGCTCGTGGTCGTCGCGGTCCACGGCCACGTACACGCAACCCGGACTCCGCGGATCGACAGCGATCCCCTCGACTTTTCCACGAAACGGTCGCCCGTCCTCCGCCATCAGCTCGATCCAGCGCGCGGCCGCGGTGCCCGGCGCGTCCACGATGATCCCGATCGCCGAGCCAGCCACGGTGCCGTCGCGCGTGGCATCGGGCGATGCCTCGGCGGCCGCCGAGTAGAGTGTGCTCGCCGTTCCGTCATTGCGGTCAGTGGATTGGAGAGCGGCATCGGTGAATCCGAGGCGTATGCCGTCGAGCGTGCCGAGCTCGTACTGCGTGATCTCGCTGGGCGCCGGAGCGGGAACACTCTCCGGACTGGCGAGGTGAGCCTCGAGTCGCGACCAGTCCACGTTGCACGTCGCGTTCACAGGAAGCACCTCTCCTCGGACCGCGCCGTTGCCGCGGCCGAACAGGCGAAGCCGGTCGCCGAGGAACGTCGCTCCTTCGATGTTCAACTCGCTTCCCGCAAATGCTGTTGCGTCGATCAGCCGCGCGTAGAACGCCTCCGCCTGGTGCATCGCGACCGCGACCGGCGCGCCGTTAGGCGATTCGAGCCCGCTGATGAGCGCGATCCAGTGGCGGTTCGCGGTCGATCCCGACCCGAGTGCGAGCAGGCGCGCTCCGGCCGGCCCTGGAACGCGAACGAGCGCCTCGAGGTCGAGCTTCTGCGCCTTGTTGCCGCGCGTGCGGTCGAACAGCCGGAGGCCGCCAGCGCCGCGAGGGAGCGCGACCGCTTCCGCCGCGCCAGTGGCCACGTCGACGAGCGCCACGAAGTTGGCGTCGTCCTGGACGACAGCCAGCCGCTCACCAATCCACGCCAGGCCGGACGCCGCGCGGACATGCGCCGGACGGTCCGCGCCGCGGTCGGGGCCCGCGGCGTAGAGCATCGGCATCGATCGCACCACCCGCGCCGAGAGATCCGGGTCGCGCCCGCTCACGACGCGGCGAACGGTCTCGCCTCCGCCCACCGTTAGGCACCCGGCCCGGATGCGACAATGCGGGGCGACGGCACCGTCACGGCAGTGCGAACGCCACGTAGCTGTCGCCGGACCTGGTGCCGAGCTTTCCCCCGCCGGCCGCGATTACCACGTACTGCCGGCCATCGACCATGTAGGTACTCGGTGTCGCGTACCCCGCCGCGGGCAAGTCTGCGTCCCAGAGCAGCGCCCCGGTCTCCTTGTCGAAGGCGCGAATTTTTGCGTCCTGCGTCGCGGCAATGAAGACGAGACCGCCCGCGGTGACGATCGGTCCTCCGTACTGCTCGGTGCCGGTGGGGGCGATACCCTTCGCAGTCAGTTCCCGGTGCTCACCGAGCGTTATGCGCCAGCGGTACTCGCCGGTGTTCAGGTCGATCGCGCTCAGCGTTCCCCACGGCGGCTTCACCGCCGGATAACCGTTAGGGTCCTTCCATCGCTCGTAGCCGGCGAATTCGTAGGGAGCCGGCGGTGCGGCCGCGCGCGCGGTGGCAGCGCGAGACGCCGCGGGCGCGCGCGCACCGCGAAGGTAGGCGACGATGGCGCGCTTCTCCTGTTCAGTGAGTGCAGCGAACGCCGGCATGAACCCTCGTCCTCGCTCGATGACGCGGGTGATTTGCGTCGCCGACAGCCGCCGGCCGACGCCGACGAGCGATGGCACTCGATCTCCGTCGCCGCGCCGATCCGGACGATGACAGCCCGCGCACGACGCCTCGAATAACTCACGCCCGCTGCCTGCCGTCAGGCCTGACGCTCCGCTCGGCGCCGAGTTGGCGCTGGTGCGCGCCGGCCGCATCGCCGCGACCCAGGGAACGTCGCTCGCGTTCACGTAGAGCACACCCGTCTCGCGATCGACCGCCGCGCCACCCCACTCTCCTCCACCGTCGAAGCCGGGGAAGACGATCGTTCCCGCCTCGCTCGGCGGCGTGAACAGCGCCTCGTGCCGCAACGTCCGGAACCGCGCCAGCACCGCGGCATTCGCCTCCGGCGAGAGGTCGGTGAGGTCCGACTCGGCGAGCGATTGGCGCGCGAACGGCTTCGGGATAGTCGGGATCGGCTGTGTCGGGAATGCCTGCTCGCCCGCGAGATCCGATGCTGGCATCGCGCGCTCCTCGATTGGAAAGAGCGGCTCGCCTGTCTCGCGATCGAAGAGGAAGACAAAACCCGACTTCGTGATTTGCGCGGCCGCATCGATGGAGCGGCCGTCGCGTTGCACGGTGATCAGGTTCGGCGCGGCGGGAAGGTCGCGATCCCAGAGGTCGTGGTGAACGGTCTGAAAGTGCCAGCGGCGTTCACCGGTCGCGGCATCGAGCGCGAGCAGCGTGTTGGCGAACAGGTTCGCGCCGACTCGTGCGGCACCGTAGAAGTCCGGCGTCGCCGACCCGGTCGGCACGTAGACGATGCCGCGCCTGACGTCGACCGACATCCCGGCCCACGAGTTCGCGCCCCCCGCGCTCTCGGTGGCGCCAGCGGACCAGCTGTCGTGGCCCACTGCGCCGGGCTCGGGGATCGTGTGAAAGGTCCAGCGCACTCGCCCCGTGCGAACGTCGTAGGCTCGGACGAAGCCCGGCGCGGCGCCGGCACCTTCGCTCACTCGCGTCCCCTGGACGAGCAGGTCCTCGTAGACGACCCCCGGACTCGTCGCAATCACCTGGGTGCCGCTCACGTCGCGCCCCAAGCCATTGCGGAGGTCCACCGATCCGCGCGAGCCGAAGCTCGGGACCGGGCGGCCGGTGGCGGCGTCGAGTGCGTAGAGTCGCGACCCGGCGGTGAACAGGATGCGTCGCTCCGCGCCGTTCTCCCAGTACGCCACGCCGCGATTCACGTGCAACTCCCGCTTGCGGCCGCGGAACGGGTCGAAGCGCCAGCGGAGCGCGCCGTTGTCGGCGCGCAGCGCAACGACCGCGAGCGCAGGCGTCGTCGTGTAGAGCGTTCCGCCGATGACGATCGGCGTCGCCTGGATCTGCGACTGGCCCTCGGGAAGGTCGCCGCTACGATACCTCCATGCGACGCGCAACGAAGCGACGTTCGCGCGATCGATCTGGGTGAGCGGGGAGTAGCGCGTGTTGCCCGGCTCGCCCCCGGTGATCGGCCAGTCCGCGTTAGGCGCTTGGTCAGGCGTCAGGTCACGCGCCGGCTGCTGCGCGCGCGACTGAGAGCCCGCAAGCACGAGGGCGGCGCCGAGGAGGCAGCACGCAGCCGCGGTGGCACCGCGCCGGGGTCGAGGCAGCATTCGCCGTGTCATCCGGTCGAAAGTGGACCTCGGCGAGCGCGACCGTCAACATCCTGATCACTTTTTTCCATAGTCAAGAGGTGTTTTGTACCACCTGAGCGAACCGCTGTCGCGGCGGTCAGCGGTCGGTCGAACTCGCTCTGTCGGGAAGGGCGGCGGGACCGTAGGTTTCCCGTTCTTCCTGCCCGGTGCGCAAGTCGTACGCGCACGCCTAGCCGACCTTCGCTCCCGACAATGACGCTGAAATTCAATGGTCGCCGCCCATCGGCGACGGTGCTCGTTGCGCTCGTGATCGCCGCGGCCTGCACCGCGGGTGCGGATAAAGCGGTTGGGCCCTCACCGATCATTCTCGACGAACCGAACTACGCTGCGGCGCCAGCAGCTGCTGCAGCGGTTCCGCTCGGTCCCGGCGTCGTCATCAGCCAGGTGTACGGGGGTGGCGGAAACGCCGGGGCAACCATCAGGCATGACTTCATCGAGCTGTACAACGGCACCAGCTCCGACGTCTCGCTCGCCGGAGCTTCCGTGCAGTACGGCAGCTCGGCAGGCACCGGCGCGTGGCTCGTCACGCCGCTCACCGGAACGATTCTGTCCGGCCACTACTATCTGGTTCGCGAAGCGTCCGGCGCGTCCACGACGGTGCCCCCGGTGAGCGCTCCTGATGACAGTGGCAGCATCGCGATGAGCGCGACCGCCGGCAAGGTTGCGCTGGTCAGGAACACCACGCCCCTCAGCGGCGCGTGTCCAGTCAGTGTCGTGGTCATCGATGTCGTCGGCTTTGGCTCGGCGAACTGCTCCGAGGTCGCTCCAACCGCGACGTTGAGCAACACGACCGCCGCGCTTCGCAAGGACGGCGGCCGGCAGGACAACAACAACAACTCGACCGACTTCTCGACCGGCGCGCCTAACGCGCGGAACAGCAGGTCGGACCCGCTTCCGCCGCTGAACGCGCTCCAGGTAACGATCTCTCCGCTCACGCCGGCAGCGCTCGAGGGTGCCTCGCTCACGTTCACCGCCAGTGCGACGAAGGGCGGCCAGCCGGTCGTCATCACGTCGGCGAAATGGTCGAGCAGCAACACCGCGGTCGCCACGATCGATGAAGCGTCAGGCGCCGCCTCGACGCTGACCAAGGGAACGACCACCATCGGCGTCGCCGTCACGACGGCTGAGGGCAGCACGTCATCGTCCACCACGCTTACCGTCTCCGGCGCGCCGGCAACTGTCGTCGTGTCGCCGCTGACCTGGTCCCTCAAGACGGGCCAGAGCAAGACGTTCACCGCCGTCGCCAAGGATGCAGACGGCAACACCGTCGCGACGAGCTTCACGTGGACCAGCTCGAATGCCGTCGTCACGGTAGACGCGACCACTGGCGCCGCGATTGCGCGCACCGTTGGATCGGCCCAGGTCATCGCGACCACGCCTAACGGCAAGAGCGGCTCGGCCACGGTCACCGTCACCGCCGGCAATGTCAGCGTCAGCACCCGTACCGACATCCTCCCGGTAGGCTTCCAGACGCAGCTGTTCCTGAACAGCGGCGGCAGCGACAGCAACGGCAACCCCGTTGGCAGCGACGGCATCACGTGGTCGTCGTCGAATGCGGATGTCGTGTCGGTCGATCCGGCCACCGGCGTGATCACGGCCAACGCGGCCGGTTCGGCGGTCATCAGTGCCACCGCGAAGAGCGACGGCATCTCGAGCGGCGGAACGACGATCACCACCGCCGTCCTCCCCGTCTCGCCGACCGCACGCGTCGGACACAACACCGAGCTCGGACTCCCGACCGATGCCGATCCGAGCGACGATGTCGTCATCGCCCGCCGGCAGTACACGCTCTCCTACAACGCGAGCCGCGGCAGCCCGAACTGGGTCAGCTGGAACCTCGACGCATCGCACAAGACATCGACCGGAAGCTCGCCGCGCTGCAACTGCTTCACGGCAGACACGGCGCTCGTCCGCTTCGGCATCCGCCCCTACGACACGAACGACTGGATCAACGGCGGCGCCTACTCGCGCGGCCACATGTCGCCGTCGGCCGACTGGGCGAGCTCGCCGGGCGACAACGCGTCGACGTTCTTCCTCTCCAACATGATTCCGCAGAACCAGACGGCGAACGCCGGCGCCTGGGGTGATCTCGAGAATTACCTCCGCACACTCGCGGTCGGCAACACCGAGATCTACATCATCTCGGGTCCGATCTTCACGAAGGACCGCAGCGGTGCTGGTGTCGATGGATTGGGGTACATGGCGCGAACGAACGGCAGCACCGCCCGGATCGCGATTCCCGACTCGATGTGGAAGGTTGCGATCGTTGTCTCCGACACCCGGAGCGCGAGTGAGATCGACAGCCCGTCCGATGTGCAGGTCATCGCCGTGAACATGGCGAACGAGTCGAAGTCGACCGGGAGCTGGACGCTGTACCAGACGACCATCAACAAGATCGAGCGTTCGACGGGTTACGACCTGCTCTCGACCCTGCCGAAGGATCTGCAGTGCCGGATCGAAGTCCGGAACTGCGTCCCGGTTGCGCACATCACCGGCAATGTCTCGGGCGGTGACGAGGGCGAGACTCTCACCTTCAGCGCGACGACGTCGAGCGATGCTGACGCAGGCGACGTCCTCAGCTATCGCTGGGACGTTGCTGGCCAGCCGGCCGGCGCAGTGGCGACCTTGAGCTACACCTTCGCCGACAACGGCAACTTCGGTGTCCGCCTGATCGTCGCCGATCCGGACGGAGCGGCCGATACGGTCACCACGACCGTCGCTGTCGCCAACGTCGCACCGCGCGTTGCTTCGTTCGGCGGCGCGACGATCCTTCAGGGCGAGACCTACACCGCGGCTGGCAACTTCACCGATCCAGGCGCCGACAGCTGGAGCGGAAGCGTCAACTACGGCGACGGCTCAGGCACGTCAGCACTCGCGATCGCAGGCAAGAGCTTCGATCTCGAACATCGCTACACCGCAGCCGGCGCCTTCGCGGTTGGCGTCAGCGTCTCCGATGACGACGCCGGATCGGGTACTGCCTCGGCGACCGTCAATGTTCAGTCACCGCTCGAGGGGATCGCGAACCTCAGCGATGCGTTGTCATCACTGACCGCGACCGGCCCCGGCCCGGTGAAGGGCCCGAACAAGGAAGGTCTCAACAAGGGCCAGCTGAATTCTCTGCAGGTGAAGCTCGATAACGCGACAAGGCAGCTCGAGGACGGCAACACCAACGCCGCAACCGGAATGCTCGGCGCTTTCCTGAACGAACTGGACGCGATGGTCCAATCGGGCAAGGTGAGCAGCACGGCCGCGCAGCCGATCATCGACTACGCACGGCGCGTGATCGCGAGCATCGAAGGCTGATTCGAACTGAACAACTGCCTCACGGCGAACCCCGGTGGCCACATGTCGCCACCGGGGTTCATCACGTCAGGCAGCGGGTTGCCTGCGACGCGTGATCAATTTGCTCGCCTCGCGGAGCCAGAGCACCGAGCTGGCGGCCGCGGCGCAGAAGAGCCAGTCCCGGGCGCTCAGCGCCTCGGTCGAGAATGCGCTCTGGAGAAACGGCAGGTATATCACGGCGAGGTGCAGCACGAGGGAGATCCCGATCGCCCCCCACAGCAACGGATTCCGGAACAGCCCGCGGAATGCGCTCACGTCGTCGGATCGCGCGTTGAACGCGTTGAACAGCTGGAACATCACCAGCGTCGTGAACGCCCTGGTCTGCGCGTAGCGCATCGACCCCGAGCCTTCGATCAGTCCGCCCGATAGCGACGCGTCGAGCACGAGCAGCGTGCCGGCCGCCATGATCGCGCCGACGAATACGATGCCCGCCCACATCCGCCCCGTTATGACACCCTCTGACCGCGGACGCGGTGGCCGATCCATCAGGCCAGCGTCAGGCGGTTCGACGCCGAGCGCGAGCGCCGGCGCGCCATCGGTGAGGAGGTTGATCCAGAGGATCTGCGTCGCCAGCAACGGAAGCACCACCGCGTTCCCTTCCGAGTGGAGGCCGATCACCCTCGCCAGCAGCACTCCAAAGAACATCGTCAACACCTCGCCGAAGTTCGACGAGAGCAGGTAGCGAAGGAACTTGCGGATGTTCGCGAAAATCGCGCGGCCCTCTTCGACCGCCGCGACGATCGTCGCATAGTTGTCGTCGGTGAGCACGATGTCCGCGGCTTCCTTCGACACGTCGGTGCCGGTAATTCCCATCGCGACGCCGATGTCGGCGGTCTTGAGCGCCGGTGCGTCATTCACGCCATCCCCGGTCATCGCCACCGTCGACCCGCCGCGCTGCAGTGCCTTGACGAGGCGCAGTTTCTGTCCCGGGCTGACGCGAGCGAATACCGCGACTCCGCGCACGGCGGCCGCGAGCGCCTCATCGTCGTGCGCTTCCAGCTCGTCACCGGTGAGTGCCCGCCCGTCGTCGCTGATGCCCAGCTCGGCGGCGATGACCGCGGCGGTGCGGGGGTGGTCGCCGGTGATCATGACGGGCCGGATGCCCGCGCTCCTCGCGCGAGCGACTGCCTTCTTCGCCTCGTCGCGCGGCGGATCGATCATTCCGATCAACCCGAGAAAGGTGAGCTCCTGCTCGATCGTCGCATCCGGTTCGTCGCGTTGCAGCGCATCGGCGGGAAGCTCGCGCACCGCGACCCCGAGCGTCCGCAGTGCCTCGGCGGCCAGCGCCTCACCAACCGCGAGGATCGCAGCGCGACGCGGCTCGTCGAGCGGCCGCTTCTCCTCCCCCACCAGCTCGTGCGTGCAGCGGACGATGATCGACCCCGGCGCCCCCTTGGTGAAAACGAGCAACCGCTCGCGCTGTTCAGCGTCGGTGTGGACCGTCGTCATCAACCGTCGATCGGCGGAGAACGGAACCTCGCCAACGCGCGCGAAGCGCGCCTCGAGGACGGCGTCCTCCAGTCCCGCCTTGCGCGCGGCGACGAGCAGTGCGCCCTCGGTCGGATCGCCCTGCACCTTCCATTGCCCCGCGCTTTCCTCGAGCACCGCGTTGTTCGCCCGATCGGCGACGGTCAACGCGCGCCGCACCTCGACGCGCTGCGGGCCGCCGAGCGTCGCCCCGCCTCCGCCGCTGACCTGCATCTCACCGGACGGCTCGTAGCCCGTTCCGGTGAAGTCGACGCGTCCGCTCGCCGTGACGACGGTGCGCACCGTCATCTCGTTCCTCGTCAGCGTGCCTGTCTTGTCCGAGGCGATGACGTCCGCCGAGCCTAACGTTTCGACGGCCGCGAGGTGCCGGACGATCGCGTTCCGCTTGGCCATTCGCTGGACGCCGAGCGCGAGCACAGTCGTCACCAGCGCGGGGAGCCCCTCCGGCACCGCGGCGACGGCCAGCGCCACCCCGAGAATGAGCACGTCGAACAGCGCCGAGAATCCGCGGACACGCTCGACGAGTATGATCGTCACGATCATCACCACCGCGACCGAGACGACGATGATGCCGAGCAGCCTGCCGACGCGGTCGAGCTCCTTCTGCAGCGGCGTGGGCTCGGCCGGCGTCTCATCGAGCATCCCGGCAATGCGGCCCATCTCGGTGTTCATTCCCGTCGCCGTGACGACAGCCCTGCCGCGACCGTACGTGGCCGCGGTCCCGCTGAACACCATGTTCGGCTGGTCGCCGATGCCCGCCTGGTGGTCGACCGCGTCAGCCTCCTTCGAGACGGGCAGACTCTCGCCGGTGAGCGCAGCCTCCGCTGTCTGGAGCGCGACCGATTGAATGACGCGCGCGTCGGCCGGGATCGTGTCGCCTTCCTCGATCAGGATGAGGTCACCGGTCACGACCTCGGCGCCGAGCACGTTCTGGCGATCACCGTCGCGAACGACGTTGGCGCGCGCGGCCGCCATCTTTCCTAACGCTGCGACCGCCGACGCGGCGCGCGACTGCTGGACGTACCCCATCACCGCGTTGAGCAGGACCACCGCGAAGATGGCAAGCCCTTCGTAGGGCAGCGCCGCGTCGCGCTCGATCGCCCAGAGCGTGACGGAGATCGCGGTCGCGACGAGCAGCAGGATCACGAGCTTGTCGGTGAATTGCGCGGCGAACTGCCGCCACTTCGGCACCGGTGGCTTTGCCCTGAGCTCATTGCGGCCGTCGCGCTCCAGCCGCGCGAGCGCCTCCTGCGCGGTCAACCCGCGCGCCGCATCGGTCCCCAGCGACGCGATGACCTCGTCGACCGGCAGCCGGTACGGCGGCGTCGCCTGTTGCGGAACGGGAGGCGTGGTCATCGGTCGTTATTCACCCTCGGTCAGACGTTCGGGATCAGGCGCCCGTAGTAAGGTAGGCTGGTTTCACGGATGGCTGACGGTCGAGTTGCGACGAGCGGCGCTTGCATCTAACCTCTCCCATTCATCGAGAGGATGCCCGCGGTGGCGACAACGCCGGAGACGCGCGTAAAGGTGGCGATCGTCGGAAGCGGATTCGCCGGCCTGGGCATGGCGATCCGCCTCAAGCGCGCGGGACTCGACGACTTCGTGATCCTCGAGCGCGCCGCGGACATCGGCGGCACCTGGCGCGACAACAGCTATCCGGGCTGCGCCTGTGACGTCGAATCCGATCTCTACTCCTTCTCGTTTGCGCTCAACCCGGACTGGACGCGCAAGTACGCGCCCCAGGCTGAGATTCAAGGGTATCTGAAGCGGTGCGCCGCGCGCTTCGGCATCCTTCCCCACGTGCAGTTCGGCCGCGAAGTGCTCGGCGCGGCATGGGACGAGCGCGCTGCCGAGTGGAACATCGCGACGACGCGCGGCCCCCTGCGCTCCAGCGTGCTCGTTCTCGGCAATGGCCCGCTCAGCGATCCGATCATCCCCGACCTGCCGGGGCTCGCGACGTTCGAGGGCGACGTCTTTCACTCGGCGTCGTGGCGGCATGACCTCGACCTCGCCGGGCGCGACGTGGCAGTCGTCGGCACCGGCGCATCGGCGATCCAGTTCGTGCCGCGCATCCAGCCCGGCGTTAGGCAGCTGCACCTGTTTCAGCGGACGCCACCCTGGGTGCTTCCCCGCCGCGATCACGCGGTGCCGCGCTGGCGGCAGCGGCTCTTCCGGGCAGTCCCAGTTGCACAGCGGGTCGCTCGCGCGCGGCTCTACCTCCAGCACGAGCTCTTTCTCCTGTTCTTCCGCCACCCCGGCTGGATGACGCGCGTCGAGGCGTTTGCCCGGCGCGGGCTGCGGAAGTGGATCAACGACCCGGCCAAGCGCGAGAAGCTCACGCCGGACTACACGATGGGCTGCAAGCGCGTGCTTCTTTCCGACGACTATCTTCCCGCGCTCGACATGCCTAACGTCAACGTCGTGACGGCCGCGCTCGAATCGATCCGCCCGCGCAGCGTGGTCGACGCCGATGGCGGCGAGCACCGCGCCGACGTGATCATCTTCGGCACCGGCTTCCGCCCGACCGACCCTCCGCTCGCGCCCTGCATTCGCGGCCGCCATGGGCACACTCTCGCCGAGACCTGGCGGGGCAGCCCCACCGCATACCTCGGCACGACGGTGACAGGGTTCCCGAATCTCTTCATCCTGCTCGGCCCCAACACGGGACTGGGCCATTCGTCTGTGGTGTTCATGATCGAGGCGCAGATCGCGCAGGTGATGCTCGTGCTGCGCGAGCTCGATCGACGCGGCGTACCGGCTCTCGAGCCGAGCGCCGATGCCGAGGCGCGATACATCGCCGACGTCGAGTCGCGGATGCGCAACACCGTCTGGGTCGCGGGACGGTGCATGAGCTGGTACCTCGATCGCACGGGGCGGAACTCGTCGCTCTGGCCCGACTTCACCTGGCGATTCCGGCGCCGGCTCTCCCGGCTGATCCGCGGCGACTACCTCAGTGTTCACCGGGCCGCCTCCAATGCCGGCTGACGCACGACACGCACCCCGCGATCGTCCGCGCATCGGGGAGCGCCTGCAGCGCGCCATCGCGAAGCTCCTGCTACGCCTGCCCGAGTCGATGATCGTGAAGCTGGCCGGCGGTCCGCCGCCAATCGTCGACGGCCAACGGCTCGACCCGGGTCTTCACCTGCTGCGAGTACTGCGCGCGAAGCGGCACCGGTTTGGTCTCGTCGAGCCGAGCATCCCGCTCGGGCGCGCGCGCTACCGCCGCGATGCGGCGTCGCTGGCGGCGCGGCGGACCGTCGTCGGCGAGGTACGCGATCTCACCGTCGACGGCGCGAGCGGCCCCCTTCCGGCCCGACTCTACCGCCCGCGCGATCGGGCGTTAGGCGCGCGGCTCCTCGTCTATCTGCATGGCGGCGGATTTGTGATCGGCGACCTCGATACGCACGACGAGCCGTGCCGCGTGCTCTGTCGCTACGGACGGACGCTCGTGCTGAGCGTCGCCTACCGCCTCGCGCCCGAGCATCCCTTCCCTGCCGCGGTCGATGATGCGATCGCTGCCTATCGATGGGCGTGCGCTCACGCCGGGGAGTTCGGCGTCGACTCGAACGAGGTGTCGATCGGCGGAGACAGTGCGGGAGGGAATCTCGCCGCTGTCGTGTCACACCACACCGCCCGCGCCGGCGACGCACCCGCCGCGCAGCTGCTGGTCTACCCGATGGTCGACCCGCTCACGCGGCGACCGTCACGCGACCTGTTCGGCGAGAAGCTGTTCCTCACCTCACGCGACGTCGCCGCGTTCGACCGCGCATACCGCGGCGGGCAGCACGGCGATCCGCGAAACCCGCGCATCGCGCCGCTGCTCGCGCACGACCTGAGCGGATTGCCGCCGACGCTGGTCGTGACCGCGGGGTTCGATCTGCTCCGTGACGAGGCCGAGGCCTATGCGCGCGCGCTCCGCGACGCCGGAGGCACGGTACGACTGCGCCGCTTCGCGTCGCTCGCGCACGGTTTCATCCACATCACCGACCTCTCGCCAACGGCGCGGCAGGCAATGCGCGAGGTTGCCCGCGAATGGCGCGCCCTCCTCGATGGTGCGCCGGTGCCTGACGATGACCTCAACGGAGAAACTCGGCATTGAGTCACGACCTCGTCGATAAAGTCGTGTTCATCACCGGGCCGGCCCGCGGGATCGGTGAGGCAACTGCACGCCGCCTCGCTGCGCGCGGCGCAACGCTCGCCCTCGTCGGACGCGAGCCGGAGCGCGTCGCGAAACTCGCGTCCGATCTCGGCCCCCGGCACAGCTGGGCTGACTGCGACGTCACCGTCCAGTCCCAGCTCGACGCCGCGGTCCGGGCGACAATCGCGGCGCATGGGGGGATTGACGTCGTCGTCGCCAACGCCGGAATCGCGAGCAACGGTACCGTCGCGGTGACGCCGGCCGACGCCCTCGCACGCACGATCGAGGTGAACCTCATCGGCGTCGTCCGCACCGTGCGCGCGACGCTCAACGCCATCACCGCTCGGCGCGGCTACTACCTGCTCATCTCGTCAGCCGCGGCGCTCGCCGTCATGCCCGGCATCGCCGCCTATGCGGCGTCGAAAGCCGGTGTCGAGATGTTCGGCAACGTGCTCCGGCTCGAACTGCGCCACCGGGGAGTCGAGGTGGGCAGTGCGCATCCCGGGTGGGTCGACACCGACATGGTGCGCGATATCCAGAGCGACTCGCGCAGCTTTACCGAGGCGCTCGCTGCCCTGCCCGGCCCATTCGGCACGATCACGCCGGTGGAAGTCTGCGCCGAAGCGCTCGTCGACGCCATCGTCAGGCGCCGGCGAAAAGTGTTCATACCGAAAGCGCTTGGCCCACTCGCCGCGATCCGGCAGATTTTCATGAGCCCACTGTCCGAGCTCGTGATCGCCCGTCACGCTCGGCAGATGGTTCCGGCCGCCGAGCGCGAGATGGAGCTCGGCGGCCGAATCTTCGGGAAGCACAGCGTCGAGGCACGGCCGTCGCGGCGCGCCGACGGCGACACGGACCCGCGCCGTTAGGCGTCAGGCGTCAGGCGTCGAGCACTTCGCGCACCGCGCGCGCAAAGTCGGCCGACGTGAACGGCTTCTGCACGAATGGCACGGCCGCGGCGACGATGCCGCGACGCACGATCTCGTCATCGGTGTAGCCGGACATGAACAGCGCCTTGAGCATCGGTCGCTGGCTCTGCAGCCGGCGAACGACCTCGGCGCCGCGCATCCCCGGCATCACCGCGTCGGAAATGACGAGGTGAATCTTTGCGTCGTACCCGGCGGATACCGCCAGCGCCGTCTCGCCGTTCTGCGCCTCGAGCACGTGATACCCGTGGCGCTGCAGCACGCGCCGCGCGACCTCGCGAACCGCGGGTTCGTCCTCGACGAGAAGAACCGTCTCGACACCGCGGGCGACCGCCCGCTTCGCCTCTTCGAGCTGGTCGAGCTCTTCCTCGGCCACGACCGCCGGCAGATAGACATGGAACGTCGAGCCCTTCCCGAGCGTGCTTTCGGCCGTGATGTAGCCGCCGGACTGCTTGACGATGCCATACACGGTGGCGAGCCCAAGCCCCGTTCCCTTGCCCGGTCCCTTGGTCGTGAAGAATGGCTCGAACAGGCGCGCCTGTACCGCGGCGTTCATCCCTTCGCCGGTATCGCGTACCGCGAGTTCGACGTATTTCCCCGCCGGGATCACGCTGCGCGACCCCGGTGTGTTCGGCTGGATCGTCGTCATGCACGTCGTCAACGTCAGGCGGCCCCCACCCTCCATCGCGTCGCGCGCGTTGACCGCGAGGTTCACGATCACCTGATCGATCTGGCTCGGATCGGCGACGATGTGCTGCAGCCCCACCCCCAGCTTCGTGACGATCTCGATGTCCTCGCCGAGCAGCCGCTCGAGCATCTTTCGCGTTTCCTCGACAGTCGCATTGAGATCGATCACGAGCGGCTTGAGGATCTGCTTCCGGCTGAATGCGAGCAGCTGCCGCGTCAGCCCGGCCGCCCGGATTCCCGCCTTGTGAATGGCGACGGCGTCCTCGTGCTGCGGGTCGGTGACGTCGAGCGACTCGAGGAGGAACGAGCTGTGCGCGCCAATCACCGTCAGGAGATTGTTGAAGTCGTGGGCGACTCCGCCGGCGAGCTGCCCGATTGCCTCCATCTTCTGCGCCTGCCGGAGCTGCCCCTCGAGCTCCGAACGTTCGGTGGTGTCGATCGCGTGGAGGAGTACGCGATCGGGCTGCTGCGGCCCGATCGTCAGCTCGAACCGCCGTTTCCCCATCGACGGCCCGACATCCACCTCGACAGTCCGCCTGACGACGACGTCGTCGCGCAATGAGCGGCGCACATCGTCGCCGAGGTCCTCCATTCCCGGAAAGATCTCGCGCGATCCCTTGCCGAACACGTCGCGCCCGAACTGCGGCAGCGCGTTCAGCGCCGCCTGGTTGCAGTCGACGAGAACGAAGTCGTCTCCGCGCTCCTCCCACAGGTACGTCGGGACGGGAAGCTTCGCGAACTGGTCGCGAAGCCGCTGCTCGTTCTGGTGCACGCTCGCGGTGGCCAGCACCTGCTCGGTGATGTCGACACCGTGCCACACGATCGAGTGATCCCCGCCGGCGTCGAACAGCCGCTGGTACACCATGTTCACGTAGCGTGTCTCCTGCGGCGCGCCTCGCGTTCGCGCGAGCTGCATCGACATCTGCCTGACGACGAACGAATCACCGAACGCGCGAACGCGGTCGAGAATCTCGATGAACCCCTGGTCGCGGAGCTCCGGCAGCGCCTCGGCAATCGATTTTCCGATCACGTCGCGTTGGCCGATGAGTGCCTGGCACGCGGGGTTCATCCGCTCGAATACGTGGTCGGGACCGCGCATCACCGCGAGAAAGGCCGGGGCCTGTTCGAAGATCGCTGTCATGTGCGCGCGTTCGATCTGCAGCGATGCGAGCAGCCGTTCACGCTCGCGCGTCGCGGCCTGATGCTCGGTGATGTCGACATTGACCACCACCCCGCCAGTGAGCTTCCCGCTGGCGTCGAGGATCGGCGCCGACGAGTTGAGGATGAACCCGCGCGTCCCGTCGAGACGCTCGATCTCGATGATGTCACCCGCGACCGTCTGCCGGGTCGCCAGCGTTCGTGTCAGCGCCCACGCTTCCGGCGCGACTCGCAGCCCGGTATCCGGCCACCACGCAGTGTGCAACGCGTCGTCCTCGGCGCGCATGCGCGGGACCATTCCCCCCCAGATGCGATCGGCTGCCGGGTTCGAGTGCGTCAGGCGCCCCGAGGCGTCAGCGAGCCAGACACCAACCGGGATCGCCCGCAGCGTCGCTTCGAGACGGCGACGATCGAGGTCGGCATCGCGCAGCGCCCCGGCCACTGCGCTCTCGACGCGCTTCCGCTCGGTGACATCGCTGACCATCGCCAGCACGCCGACAGTCTCGCCATGCTCGTCGACGATCGGACTCTCCGATGCCAGCACGTGAACGATCGTACCGTCGCAATGCTGCATCTGCCCCTCGACCCCAGCGGACTTGCCTCGCGACCGCCCAGCGAATCGGGTGCGTGCCGCGAAGTCTGCCTCAGGGGGCATGAACGCGAAGTATGACCGCCCGACCAGGTACTCTCGCGTGCAGCCAAGGAGCGCCCCGATTCTCGGGTTCGCGTAGGTGATGACGCCGATGGCGTTCATCGCCAGCACGCCTTCGTGGGTCGTCTCGACGAACTGCCGGAAGCGTGTGTCGCTGTGGTAGCGCGCCTGCTGCTCGACCGCCGCTTTCTCTCGCGCGGCGGCTTCGGAGCGGACTGCCTCACGCTCGCGCGTCAGGCTGGTATGCGTCACGATAGCCGCGACGGGACCCGGGCGCACGACGCGCCTGACGGCCATCCGGAACCAGCGTTCCTCCGTCGGCGAGTGGCAGGCGTATTCCTGCTCGTACTCCGCGATCTCGCGCGCGAGCACGCGGCGGATTCCCTCGGCAGCGAGCTTCGCGTCATCCGCGCCCGGCCCAGCGGCGTGATTGCAGGCGCCGCAGTAGTTGACGCCAAGCCCCGTGCCGCTCTGGCGATAGCCGTTCGCTTCGGCGAACTCCGCCCAGGCGCGGTTGACCGCGATCACATCACCGGTTGGCCCAAGGAGCGCGATGTGGTCGGCGAGCGCATCGAGCGCCTCCTGGAGCAGCGAAGTCGCCGCCGCCTGGTGTTCCAAATCGGCGTCACCGCGCTTGATGCGCACGAGCGAATTCACCGCGGCGCGCAGCTCGCTCGGATCGAACGGCCGCGCCAGGTAGCTGTCGGCGCCGGCATCGAGCCCGCGCGTGCGAGATTGTTCCGAAGCGCTGGACGACGACAGGTGCAGGACTGGCAGGAGCCCGAGCGACGCCGCCTTGAGGGCGCGGCAGACCTCGAACCCATCGGCATCGGGAAGCCGGATATCGAGTACGACGACATCGGGAGCGAATCGCCGGGTCAGGACGAGTGCGTCGCCGCCTGACGCTGCCTCGAGCACCTCGAATCCCTCGGCGCGAAGCGCCTCGGCGACCTGGTCGCGGTCCGTCGCGCAATCGTCCACCACGAGGACGCGGGCGGGGGAGCGCCGTTCACCGACTCGACGGTCGTCGCCTTCCCGCGGTGGCGCGTGTTGGAGCAGATGACCAGCCAGGTCGGAGAATTCCGGTGTGCTGCAAGGAGATGAGTTCCAGCCGGAATCGAAGCTCCTCAGCCGACCGCCGCGGATGCATGGTGGACGAGCACCAATCCGCGTTGGTTCGACGAATCAGCGGATCATTAGTCACCTCTAACCGTTAGGCGCCGCTCCACCCGGCGGCTGGCTGGCGGACGGCTTGTCCTGCCCTCAGAAAGGGGCTTTGTTTGGAGCTGTCGATCGACACCGGCCGCCGCCTACGACCCAACAGACAGAGGGCACGACGATGCGTTTCATGATCCTGGTAAAGGCCAGCAAGGACTCCGAGGCCGGCGTTCTCCCGAGCCCCGAGTTGCTCACCGCGATGGGCGCCTACAACGAGGAGCTCATCAAGGCCGGTATCATGCTGGCCGGCGAGGGTCTGCACGCCAGCTCGAAGGGCGCGCGGGTGCGCTTCTCCGGAGCCAAGCGCACCGTGATCGACGGCCCCTTCGCCGAGAGCAAGGATCTCGTCGCCGGCTTCTGGCTCTGGCAGGTGAAGTCGAAGGCAGAGGCGATCGAGTGGGTCAAGCGCTGCCCCAACCCGATGCCTGGCACCGAAGCCGAAATCGAGATCCGTCAGGTGGTCGAAGCCGAAGACTTCGGCGATCTCCAGCAGCAGGTGCCCGACGTGTTCGAGAAAGAAGCCCAGTTCCGCCAAGCAGAAAAACAGCGGCAGAGCAAAGGCAGAAAGTAGCACGGCATCAGGCTATACCCTGTGAACCCTGTGAACCCTGTGAACCCTGTGCACTCTGTGGTTAATGCTTTTGCTCGAGCAACAGCATTAACGACAGGGGCACAGGGGGCACCGAGTGCACAGAACCGTTATGAAACGCGGCACGCCGTCCGCTAACCGCTTACTGCTTACCGCCGCGGTTCGTGGTCATCAGGCGGCGGCGGGCGATCAGGGAGTCGAGGCTCCACACCCCCGCGCCCGCAACCATCAGGTAGAGGAAGAAGAAGCAGTACATGATCGCCGGCGTCCCCATGTTCACCGACGGCCAGAATGACTGCGGGAAGTGGAACTGGAAGTACGCCACCGCCATCTCACCGGCGAGCACAAACGCGACCGGCCGAGTGAAGAGGCCAAGCGTGATCAGGATCCCCCCGACGACTTCGAGCAACCCGCCGATGCCCGCCTGCGACATCAACGGAATCGGCGGCATTCCGGGTGGCAGCGGCGGGATGTTGAACACCTTCATCGTGCCGAAGGTGATGAAGACGAGGCCGGCCACGATGCGGAAGATGCTGAGCATCCTGCCTGGCCACTCGGAACGGGATTCTTCAAAGATCGACATCAGGACTCCTCGTGTGAGATGCGCGGTTCAGGACGCAATCCTCGGCCCCCGCTTCGCCTTGGGTTTCTGCAGCTCCTGCAAGTAATCATCGAGCCGCCCAAGCCGCGCTTCCCAATGCCGCCGGTATTGCTCGACCCACTCGTCCACCTGCCTGAGCGGCCCCGGCGCCAATCGGCACGGCCTCCACTGCGCATCCCTCGTCCGCGTGATGAGCCCCGCCTGCTGCAGCACCTTGAGGTGCCTCGATACGGCGGGAAGGCTCATCTCGAACGGCTCCGCCAACGCCGTCACCGACGCCTCCCCCCTCGCCAACCGCGCCAGAATCGCCCGCCGCGTAGGATCCGCCAACGCCGCGAAGGTTGCCGAGAGCCGATCAGGACCCATGTGTATTAAGCTGTAGAGTTAAATAACAAGGTAGTTAAATACATCTCCCTCGTTCCGCCGTCAACCCCCCAATTCCGCAGTTGTGCCTCCTGGCCGATCCCCTGCCTCGTGCGCCCTGCCCTCATGCCCCTGCAGCACGCCTCCTGGCACGGCACGTTCCTGTGTCGTTCTGCCCCGTGGCAGTGCGGTTTCCCGATCCCTCGTTAGTCCAGAAAGTACGCCACCTTCACCAAGAACGTGTTCGCCGGATGCAGCCCGAACAAGTCACCGTACTCCCTCCTCCACGTCCGATCCGGATAGCGCGGGTCGTATGCGTCTCCCCCGCGACCGTGCGTCCAGACCGCGAACACCGTCGACCCCGGGAGAAACTCCCAGCGCAACACGCTGTTCGAGCGCAGGTCGAGCACGTCGAAGCCATACGACGCGCCGGACGGCGGCGTGTACGGGGTGTACCGCTCTTCATACCGCGTCGCGCGCGGCGTCCCGCTCAGCTCGCGCGGGTTGGTGTAACGGCCCCGGCTCAGGAATGGCGCGGCATACAGCTGGAAGCTCAGCGTCGGTGTCGCGGTGTAGCTGGCGCGCACGCCTAACGACCGCGTCTCCTGGTCGAGCAGCGCGAAGGCGTAGCGCGTGGCGGTTCCTTCGCGAAAATTGCCGAACCACTGCGAGTCGTCGTGATTGATCGTCCACTCCGCCTCGATCTCGAACTGGAGCTGCGACATCGGGATCAACTCCACTTCCGTCTCGACGGTGACGTAGTGCGACGCGCCGTAATCGCCACGGCCACCGCCGACGAATACGCTCGGCACGACGTGGCGGCGGTCGTCACCCTGCACGCCAAGGTTGAGGTTGAGGAACGGCGATCGCCGGAACGCCGGACCGCCGCGCGCGCAGTTGTCGCAGTAGGTGCCGGGCAGCTGGCTCAACGTCGCGCCGGTGTTCAGCCACCAGTTGTTGGTGAAGTTGACATGCCAGTTCGTGTTCAGCGCGCGCTCGGTCGGGAGCCCGGCGGCCGTCCAGTAACTCCACACGTTGAAGTTGCCGTTCATCCGCCGATAGAGCTTCGTCGGCTTGCTGAAGTTCATTCCCATCCAGTTGCTGAACGACTGCTGGTTGGCGCGGCGCAGGTAGCCGAGGTCGTTCACCTCGAAGCCCGGTGACTGCCGCTGGTAGCTCGTCTGGAAATGCACCATGTTCCCGCCGAACTTTCCGAACGAGACGTCCTCGGCGTCACCCGAGAGCGAGGTGCGCGTCGAATCGAACGGAAGCCCTGCGTCGGGACGCTGGTAGAGGTGTACCGAGTTGCGCTGCGTCGCCGTTATGACTTCGCGAGGCCCGTTGATCCGGCTTCCCGTCAGGCTCGAAGGCGGTGATGTCGCGGATTCCCTCGAGACGACCCAGCTGCGACGAGATCCCGCTCTCCGTCGGACGGAACAGCGGCCAGCTCGTGCGTTCCTTGTAGCGCTCGATGTCTCGCCACACGCCGAACCCGAAGACGTGCGCCGGCGCATTCGCGTAGCGCAGCTGCGAGAACGGGATGCGGAACTCGGCGTTCCATCCAGCGGAGTCGATGGTCGTTCCAACATCCCAGATCCCGTCCCACGTCTCGCCCACCGGGTTCACCGCGAACTCGAACCCCGACAGCCGATCGTTGTACGAATCGATCATCACCTTGAGCTGATCCGATGGCCCGCGCACGTCGCGCCGAGTGAGCGCGGTCATGATGCTGTCGGGATGCGGATCGAACGCGCGCACGAAGACGTAGAGGTTGCGATCGTCGTAGGCGACCTTGAACTCGGTGCGGTAGCGCGGCGCCTTCCCGACCGACGGCTGGAACTCGAGGAACTGCCAGGTCGACCGCACCTTCCCCCAGACCGCATCGTCGTCTCGACCGTCGATCATCGGCGG
>JANMAM010000018.1:0-2367 GCA_031359795.1 Gemmatimonadaceae bacterium | reverse complement strand
GCGTCTCGCGGCCCCGCTCTGGCTCATCCTGGGGCGTGGCCGCCTGTACTTTCTCGCCCCGCCGATGGATGCATTGCACCTGACACTCTACGTGGCCGGCGACACGCCGCGCTCGCGACTCGCCGTCGCCAATCTCGAGCGGATCTGCGCCGAGCTCCTCGGCGGGCGTGCCCAGTGCTCCACTGTCGACGTGCTCGACAGTCCCGAGCGGGCCGACGCTGACCGCATCCTCACCACGCCGACGCTCATTCGCGACTTCCCGACTCCCCGTCGGCGCGTCACCGGCGACCTGTCTGACGGCCCG
Source organism: Gemmatimonadaceae bacterium (assembly GCA_031359795.1). Classification (GTDB taxonomy): domain Bacteria; phylum Gemmatimonadota; class Gemmatimonadetes; order Gemmatimonadales; family Gemmatimonadaceae; genus JABFXC01. The sequence continues at coordinate 2,063 of JANMAM010000018.1, read as the reverse complement.
GGCGTGCTCTTCGCGCTTGGCTTCACCGCTTCTGGCCTATGATCCGCACCGCTTCCCAGAATTCGCGAGCTGTGACCGTTCCGAAGACGCCTACCGGAATCCCCGGCTTTGATTCGATCTCGGAAGGCGGCCTCCCCAGCCAGCGCGCCACGCTGATCGCCGGCACCGCCGGCAGCGCGAAGACGGTGTTCGCCGTGAACTACCTTGCGGCCGGCATCGTCCACGCCGGCGAGCACGGCGTGTTCGTCACCTTCGAGGACAGCGTCGTCGACGTCCGCAAGAACATGCAGGGGTTCGGCTGGAACATCGCGCTGTGGGAAGAGGAAGGCAAATGGGCGTTCGTTGACGCCGCGCCCGACGCCGATGAACCGATCGCCGTCGTCGGCGACTACGACCTCAGTGGACTCCTCGCCCGAATCCAGCACGCGGTGCGAAAGATCAACGCCAAGCGGGTCTCTCTCGATTCGCTCAATGCGTTGTTCGTGCAATTCAAGGAACACTCGCTCCTTCGCGCCGAGCTGTTCCGGATCACCTCGACGCTGAAGAAGATGGGTGTCACCGTCGTCTTCACCGGCGAGCGCATCGAGGAGTACGGCCAGGTCACGCGCTACGGCATCGAGGAGTTCGTCGCCGACAACGTCATCATTCTCCGCAACATCCTCGACGAGGAGCGCCGGCGCCGCACGGTCGAGATCCTCAAGATGCGCGGGACCAATCACCAGCGCGGCGAATTCCCCTTCACCATCACGTCGCGCGGTGGAATCGTCGTCATCCCGCTGTCGCAGATCGAGCTGACCCAGAGCTCGTCGACGGTGCGGGTCACGTCCGGGCTCAAGGAGCTCGATCAGATGTGCGGCGGGGGATTCTTCCGCGACTCGGTGATCCTTGCCTCGGGTGCCAGCGGAACGGGGAAGACGCTGCTCGTCACGCAGTTCATGAGCGGCGGGTTCAAGGCAAAGGAGCGCAGCCTGCTCTTCGCGTTCGAGGAAAGCAAGGATCAGCTCTTCCGCAACGCCGCCGCGTGGGGGATGGATTTCGACGCGATGGAGAAGAAGGAGCGGCTGATGGTGGTCAATCGCTATCCGCACGCGATGGCGATGGAAGACCACCTCGTCGAGATGACGCAGATCATCGAGGACTTCAAGCCGACCCGCGTCGCCGTTGACTCCCTGTCGGCCCTCGAGCGCGCGTCCTCGGTTCGCGGCTTCCGGGAGTTCGTGACGGCGTTGACCTCGACGCTCAAGCGAAAGGAAACGGCAGGGCTCTTTACCTCGACCTCCGCATCACTCCTCGGCGGAACCTCGGTGACCGAGAAGCACATCTCGACGCTGACGGACTCGATCATCCTGCTCCGCTACGTCGAGGCCTTCGGCACGATGCGTCGTGCGCTCGTCGTGCTGAAGATGCGCGGGTCGCATCACGACCGGGACATCCGCGAGTACACGATCGACGGCACCGGCATGCACATCGGTGAGCCGTTCCGAGTCGTGAGCGGAGTCCTGTCCGGCAATACCGTGTTCCACGACAGATAGCGGCGTGCAACAGATGGGCGACAGTGAGATGGGCAGGGAACAACCAGGGACGATACGCCCGGGGCCGCAACGGTCGGAGGCCGAGCAGACCGGCGTCGAGCGCGAGCGACGCATGCGCGATCGCCGCGCGATGTCGCCCTCAACCGCCCTTCGCCAGATCGTTGAGCGGCTGCCTGACGGCGTGGTCATCGTCGGTGAGGACGGGCGCATCCGCTTCGCCAACCCCGCCGCGGAAACGCTGTTCGGCCGCGACGCGCGCGAGCTCGTCGGCGAGGATTTCGGATTTCCGCTGTCGGCGGGAGAGCATACCGAGATCGAGGTCGTCAGGCGAAACGGCACGGCCATCGTCGCCGAGCTGCGCCTCGTTCGCATCGACTGGGAGGGGGAGCCGGCATCGCTGGTGTCGCTGCGCGACATCACCGATCGCCGCGAGGCCGACGAACGCGCCAAGCAACTCCTCGAGGAGAAGCACGCGCGCGTCGAGGCCGAAGCGGCGAGCCAGGCGAAGTCCGACTTCCTGGCGATGATGTC
>JANMAM010000230.1:0-3567 GCA_031359795.1 Gemmatimonadaceae bacterium | reverse complement strand
GATTTGGGCGTTCGCGCACCTGCTGCCTGGTGCAGTCGTCGGGCGCGACTGCAACATCTGCGACGGCGTTTTCATCGAGGGAGATGTCGTAGTCGGTGATCGCGTCACGGTGAAGTGCGGAGTCCAGCTCTGGAGCGGCGTGACTCTGGAGGACGACGCGTTCATCGGGCCTAACGCGACCTTCACGAACGATCCATTCCCGCGGAGCCGGCAGTATCCGACGGCCTTCCCGCGAACGATTGTGCGGCGCGGGGCATCGATTGGCGCGAACGCGACGCTGCTCCCCGGTATCGTCATCGGCGAGCGCGCGATGGTCGGCGCCGGGGCCGTGGTCACGCGAGACGTGCCGCCTCGCGCGGTCGTCGTTGGCAACCCAGCGCGCATCATCGGGGAGGTCGACGAAAACGATTTCCGTGCTGACAGCGAGGTGTTGCCTCGGGCAAGGGGGATCGATGGGGTGCGAATTATCGACATCCCCGAGATCTCAGACAAGCGGGGGTCGCTGACGTTCGGGCAGGTCGGGTTGCACGTGCCGTTCGTGCCGAGGCGTTACTTCACCATCATGAACGTACCGGCGGGAATGCCGCGCGGCGGCCACGCGCACCGAACGGTCGAACAGTTCATTGTAGCGCTCCGCGGGAGCGTCGCAATCACGCTCGACGACGGCGCCCAATCGCGCCGCATCGTGCTCGACTCGCCGCGCGCAGCACTGCATGTGCCGGCGATGATCTGGAACGATCTCGCTGAGATGTCGCCGGACACCATCATCCTCTGCCTCGCGTCGGGCGAATATGATGAAGCCGAATATATCCGCGACCGCGCCGCATTCACGAACGCCACGTCAACACGATGAGCCCGAAAGTTCCGTTTCTTGACCTGCGCGCCCCGTATATCGAGCTCAAGAACGACATCGATGCCGCGCTCCTTGCCGTCGCCGACAGTGGATGGTTCCTGCTCGGCGGGGCGCTCAGCGCTTTCGAAGCAGAGTTCGCGCGGTACACCGGCGCCAAGCACTGCATTGGCGTCGCCAACGGGCTCGACGCGCTACAGCTGTCCCTGCTCGCGATGGGAGTCGGTGAGGGCGACGAGGTAATCGTCCCATCGAATACCTACATCGCGACTTGGCTTGCGGTGAGCCAGGTCGGCGCTACGCCCGTGCCCGTTGAGCCGTTGCTCGAGAGCTACAACATCGACCCGTCGGCGATCGAGGCGGTGATCACCCCGCGCACACGTGCAATCATCCCGGTCCATCTTTATGGCCTGCCGGCCGAGATGGACGCGATCCGCGAGGTCGCGCGCCGGCGCGGACTGAAGATTCTCGACGACGCTGCGCAGGCACAGGGCGCGCGCTACGGCGGGCGGCCCGTCGGTACGTTAGGCGACGTCTCGGCGTGGAGCTTCTATCCCGGCAAGAATCTTGGAGCTTTTGGCGACGCTGGTGCCGTGACAACCGATGATGACGAGGTTGCCGGACGGCTGCGCGTGCTTCGCAACTACGGATCGCGGGTAAAGTATGTGAACGAGGTGCGTGGCTTCAATAGCCGCCTCGACGAGATTCAAGCGGCGGTATTGAGCGTGAAGCTTCGGCGGCTGGATGAGTGGAACGATCGACGCACCCGGCTTGCCTTGCGCTACCACGACGCGCTCGCCGATTCCGGCCTTGTGCTCCCCACCGAGACTGATCGGGCGAAGTCCTGCTGGCATCTCTACGTCGTGCGCAGTCCTGATCGCGATGGCCTCCGACGCGGGCTGGCGGCGCGTGGCGTCGATTGCCTGATCCACTATCCGATCCCGCCACACCGCCAGCAGGCATACGCGGAGCTGGGATTCGCGCCTAACGCATTTCCGATCGCCAACCGGATTCATGACGAGGTGCTCAGCCTCCCAATCGGTCCGCACCTGAGCGATAACGATCAGGATCGCGTCATTGCCGCGGTATTAGCTGAAGCAAAACGAGTCGGGACGGCCGCATGAAGCAGCCTGTGCTCTCGATCGTCGTCCCGATTTACTTCAATGAGCTGAACATCCCGGACACCATTCCGCGGCTGCTCGCGCTCGAGGAGCGGATGGCTGGGTATCGGCTCGAGCTGGTGTTTGTCGACGATGGTTCGAAGGACGGCTCCCTGGCGGCGCTTCGGGAGTACCACGAGCGGGAACCGTCGCGCATCAAGGTCGTGAAGCTTACCCGCAACTTCGGCTCGATGGCCGCGATCCAGGCGGGTCTAACGGTTGCGACTGGAGACTGCGTGGGAATGATCGCTGCGGATCTGCAGGATCCGCCGGAGATCTTCCTCGAAATGCTCGCGCACTGGGAGCGGGGAACGAAGGCGGTCTTCGCCGTGCGCGCCGACCGCGAGGAGTCGTTCGGGCAGAAGCTCTTCTCCAACACCTACTACTCGTTGATGCGACGCTTCGCCCTCTCCGATTATCCGGAGGGCGGCTTTGACTTTTTCCTCATCGACAGGCAGGTGGTGGACGAGGTCAATCGTATCCGTGAGAAAAATACCAACCTGATGTCGCTCATCTTCTGGCTGGGGTTTCAACCGGTTGCGATCCCCTACGTCCGTCGTGCGCGTCAGAAGGGAAAATCACGCTGGACGCTTTCGAAGAAGATCAAGCTGTTCATCGATTCGTTCGTCGCGTTTTCGTATGCGCCGATTCGTGTGCTGTCCGCGTTCGGGTTCACGGTCGCACTCAGCGCGTTCATCTACGCGGGTTGGGTGCTCTACAGCTGGGCGTTTCACAGCATCCCGGTCAAGGGCTACGCGCCTATCGTAATTCTGCTCGCTTTCACGGGCGGGGTGCAGATGGTCATGCTTGGGGTTCTCGGGGAGTACCTATGGCGGACGCTCGACGAGTCGCGACGGCGCCCGTCGTTCGTGGTCGACGAGATCTACGAGCGGCCGATAACCGGGAGTGACAAGGTGTCGGCTGTACGTCGGGGAGAGATCGCCACCGTCGGTACGAAGGCGGACGAGGTCAAAATCCCTGCACAAAGCGGTCGCTGATCCGCAGCATCGGCTGAACGAGACCGGCGACACGCCAGCTACGTGCAGGATCGCTGACGGGTCGATAACGCATCGCGCGGGCGCCGGCGCGACGGGCGCGACGCTGCATGGTAGGCCTATCCAGGCCAATGCAAGAGCCCCGCGAACGTCAGTCCGAGGTGAATCGAGAAGGGTGAAGCCCGGAAAAACCCAAAAACTACTGAGGATATCGGCTGTTATCCGCTCTCCGCTCGCAGACCACTATCCTTTGGTGGCCTCGACGTAAAGCGAGTAGGCACGATGAACTTCTCGGTCGCCTGTAAGCATCGGATCAGAAGACTCGCCATAGCGCTGCTCAACTACCGTTGGAAAGCCCGCCGTTAGCAGTTTAGCAATCAGCGTTTCCGCGTCATAGGCGTAGCGATGCTCTTCGCCCTGCCGAAATACGTGATTGATGATATCCATTCGCGTCGTGATATCGGCTGGCATGTCGTCCAGGTCCCATCCTAACGCGCGCCAGCCTGCCGCGTCCGCTGAGGCATAGGCCAGTAGAAAGCGACCGGCATCTGGAACGACGACC
>JANMAM010000036.1:0-2146 GCA_031359795.1 Gemmatimonadaceae bacterium | reverse complement strand
CTCGACAACTATGTGTACACCGCCGAGTCGTTCGACGCGGCCCGGGCGCGCCTGCATCCCGACGGCGTGATGATCACCTATCACATGTCGCAGTTTCCGTACATCGCCGCGAAGATCTACCAGACACTCGAGACGTCGTTCGGCCGCGCGCCAGCCGTGGTCCGCTACAAGCCGTGGTACCTGTTCAACTACACCTTCATCGCGGGTCCCTCGGTGGACGTCGCGGCACTGACCGCAGATTCGAGCGCGGCCGACCTGCGCATGAACGTCGCGCTGCCGCACGACGACTGGCCGTATCTCTACCTCCGCAAGCACATCGTGCCGATGCATTACCTCACGGTGCTCGCCGGCGTTCTCGCGATCGCCTTCGCCTTCGTCCGCTTCGGCGCACCGGGCACACTGGCGGGCCGCGGCGACTGGCCGATGTTCTTCCTCGGCGCGGGGTTCCTCCTCGTCGAGACGAAGAGCGTCGCGGAGATGTCGCTGCTGTTCGGCGCGACGTGGCAGGTGAACGTGCTCGTGTTCGCGTCGATCCTGGTGGTGGTGCTGTTCGCGAACCTGTTGACCCTCGCCGGGAAGACGTTGCCGAGGTCAGTGCGCTTCAGCGGGCTGTTCGCGTCGCTCGCCCTCGCCTACCTGGTACCGGTGCGGTCGCTGCTCTGGCTCGGGACGACGGGACAGTGGCTCGCCGGCGGTTCGCTCGTTGCGCTGCCTGTACTGTTCGCCGCGCTGATATTCGCCGAGCTGTTCGAGTCACGGGTCGACACGTCGCGCGCGCTCGCGTTCAACGTCTTTGGCGCGGTCGTCGGTGGGGTGCTCGAGTATCTCTCGATGGTCACGGGGACAAAGGCACTGTACCTGATCGCGGCGGTCGTCTATGCGGGAGCCTTCCTCGCGCTTCGCAGGGATGAGCGGCACGGCGCAGATGGTGTTCGGGTCGTGGGCGGCGCGGCGTGACATAACGGTCGCGACCAACGCGCTGGCCATTTCATCCTGCTCTTGCGGCGGACGAGGCGCGGAATTATCGGTGTAATCCTCACTTGACCCGATCATTCCCCCCACCGCGATGCATCGCAGCCTCTCCTCCACTCTCCGCGCGTTAGGCACTTCTCTGCCTGGCAGCGCGCTGATCGCCAGCGCGGCTCTCGCGCAGCAGGCGACCCCCGCCGCTCCGCCCCCACCGACGAGCATGATCGTCGGGGCCATCTTCGACTCGACGACGATGCGTCCGCTCGCTGACGCGACCGTCCAGATGGTCGCGAAGGACGACATCGGACACGGGAATTCCTTCACTACGGCGTCGGACTCGAGTGGGCACTTCCGCATTACGGACGTGCCGGGCGGGAGCTATGTCATCACCTTCTTCCACCAGCGTCTGGAGGAGCTCGGGCTGAATGCACCACTGCGCTCGCTGGAAGCGCGAACCGCGCGGACCGATATCGTGCTCGGGATTCCGTCGCCGCGCCGGGTGATCGGCCTGCACTGCGGCCCGAGGCCGGCAGCCGACTCGAGCGGGCTGCTGATCGGCACCGTGGTCCAGGCGGACCAGCCGGTTCCGGTCGCCGACGCGACCGTCACCGTGCAGTGGTTCGAGCTGAGCTTCGGCACGTCCGGGCTGGTGCGGTCGACGCCGACGGTCCGCGTAACCGCTGATGCGAACGGCCGCTTCAGGTTTTGCGGGCTGCCTGACGACGCGTCGGTCTCGATCTGGGCAACGTCAGGCAGGGCGGCGACCGGGGCGGTGAGCGTCGAGGTGAAGGCGCGCGCGGTTGCGACGCTCGATCTCGCGCTCGACCTCACCGATACCGTCGAGGTTTCGGCGGACAGTGGCGCGCCGCGCCGCGGATCGGCGCAGGTCAGCGGGATGATCCTCTCGCCAGCCGGTGACGCCATGCCGGGTGCGCGTGTCGCGCTGCGCGGTACCGACCAGGAGACGGTTGCCGACGCGACGGGCGCGTTCGCGCTGACCGGCCTCCCGAGTGGAACCCAGTCGCTCGAGGCGCGCGCGATCGGGTTCGTCCCGGTCGCGCGGACGGTCACGCTCTCGGCCACTCGGCCGCTCCGCTTCGACATCCGCTTCGACTCGGCGGCAAGGATTCTGAAAACAGTCGAAGTCCGCGGGAAGGTCCTCTACGACCGGTCGGCC
>JANMAM010000129.1:0-7671 GCA_031359795.1 Gemmatimonadaceae bacterium | reverse complement strand
CTCGACAGTCTCTTCTTCGTGCTGCCGGTCTCCTACCTCGCCTTCGACTGGCTGCTCCTCCCAGCGCTTCGATGATGCCGCGCGGTATCGCGATCCTCGGAAGCACGGGATCGATCGGCACGACGGCGTTGCGCGTCCTCGGCCGGCAGCGCGAGCGTTTCCGGGTCGCGGCGTTGACCGCCTTCTCGAATGCCCCGCTGCTCGAAGCCCAAGCTGCGCAGTTCGCGCCGTCGTTCGTCGGTCTCGTCAACGGCGATGGCCGCGCCGGCGGCTGGAGCAGCGGAGTCGGCTGCCTCGTCGAGGCGGCGACGCGTGACGACGTCGACGTCGTCCTCAACGCCGTCGTCGGCGCGGCGGGCCTCGATGCGACTCTCGCGGCGCTGGCGCGGGGCAAGCGGGTCGCCCTGGCGAACAAGGAAACTCTGGTGATGGGCGGGGAGCTCGTGGTCGCGGCGGCGCGTCGCGGCGGGGGCGAAATCGTACCGGTCGACAGTGAGCACAGCGCGATTCTCCAGTGTATCGCGGGCCGGCCGGCGAGCGAAGTGCGAAGGCTCGTGCTGACAGCGTCTGGCGGGCCGTTCCGCGGCTGGCCGGCCGATCGGATCCCCGAGGCGACAGTGTCCGACGCGCTGCAGCATCCGACGTGGCAGATGGGGAGGAAGATCACGGTAGACAGCGCCTCGCTCGCCAACAAAGCGCTCGAGGTCATCGAAGCACACTACCTGTTCGGCGTCCCGTACGAGCGGATCGACGTCGTCGTCCATCCGCAGAGTGTCGTGCACTCGTTCGTCGAGTTCATCGACGGGAGCGTGGTCGCACAGATGGGTGTGCCGAGCATGGAGCTGCCCGTGCTGTATGCGCTGACGCACCCCGAACGCGTACACGATACAGGGGTACCACCGTACGATCCGACCGAAATGTCCCCGCTGACGTTCGAGAGCGTCCGGTGGGATGACTTTCCGGCGCTGGGGCTCGGCCTCCGGGCTGGTCAGCAGGGTGGGGCGCAGCCCGCCGTCTATAATGCGGCGAACGAAGAAGCGGTCGCGCAGTTTCTCGATGGCCGAATCCCGTTCGGCGGGATTCCGCGCGCAATCGAGAGCGCGCTCGCCGCGCTGAGCAAGATGCCAAGTGGAACACTCGATGCGCTACGGTCAGCGGACCGTGCGGCGCGGATACACGTGAGGGAGATGGCCGGATGTTGACGAAGTTGCCCTGGTTGGGACCATTGATCGTGTTCGGGCTCGTCGTGTTCGTCCACGAGCTCGGTCATTTCATCGCGGCGAAGGCGTTCCGCGTCTACGCGCCCCGGTTCTCGATCGGCTTCGGGCCGGCGCTGCTGCGAAAGCGGTTCGGTGAGACCGAGTACGTGCTCGCCGCCCTGCCGTTAGGCGGGTACGTCCGGATGGCGTCCCGTGAGGACGCGACGGCCGCGTCGCTCGAGGGGGGTGACGAGAGCGAGACTCTCTCACCTGAGGATCCCCGCTACGACCCGGCCGCACTTCGGCCGTTCGGGCCGCGCGCGGTGCCGGCCGACCGCACGTTCGAATCGAAGCCGCTCTGGCAGCGCCTGATCATCATGGTCGCCGGCGTCACGATGAACATCGTGCTGGCGATCGTGGTCATGACCGCGATCGTCCAGATGACGGGACGTTCGACGTTGGCCACCCGCGTCGTCGGCCGCGTCGATGCACCCGCGTGGGCGCCGGAGCTCAACGCGATCTCGCCGGGCGACACGATCGTCGCCGTTGGGGGCAACCCCGTCGCGACCTGGAACGAGATCGGGAAGGCGATCGCGACCAGTCCGGATTCAGCGCTCGCGATCACCACCAACCGGTCGACGGTCTCCGTGGCGGCAGGGCCGGCTGCCGGAAAGCGTCGCGTCGAGTTGTTCAACGCGCTGTTGCCATGGTATCCGCCAGTCGCGGGGATGGTCGTACCCAACCGGCCGGCTGCCCGGGCCGGTCTCCAGCGCGGCGACACCCTGGTCGCGATCGATTCGACGCCGATCCGGAATTTCGGCGATCTGGTTGGGGTCGTATCCGTCGCCGCCGGGAAGCCGCTTCAGTTCACGATTCGTCGTGGGGCCGAGACGAAGACGCTCGTGATAACGCCCGAGGCCGAGACGGTTGCTTCGCGAGACGGCGCCAAGCGCACTATCGGCAAGGTCGGCGTCGGGCAGGTGGACATCTCCACCCACGAAGACGTCGCGTTCCCGGAGGCGCTCGCGCTGGGCTGGGGGATGACCTGGGACAACGTTGGCCTCGTCATCAATTTCATCAAGCAGCTCGGATCCGGTCAGGCGTCGATGCGCGACATGGGTGGCCCGATCGCGATCACGCAGGCGTCGGTCGAGGCGGCGCGGGGCGGGGCATCGCAGCTGTTCGCGCTCCTCGCCTTCCTCAGCGTGAACCTCGCGGTCATGAATCTGCTGCCGATCCCGATACTAGACGGAGGCCAGATCGTCATGAACGTAGCCGAGTCGATCAAGGGCCGGCCGTTCAGCATGCGGACGAAGGAGAATTTCGCGCGTGTCGGCCTGTTCGCGATCGCTCTCCTCTTCGTGGTAGTGATGTTCAACGACCTACGGCGGATCGCCGATTCGGCGATCGGCTTCTTCCGTGGAATCATCGGATAATCGGATGCGACATCGCGCTCTACTAGCTCTGTCCCTGCTCCTCGGCCTCGCGGCTCCCGTGGCGGTGCGCGCGCAGGACAGCGCCGTGCGATTCGAGATTCGCACTGTCGGCGACAGCACTTTCACCTTCGCCGCGGCTCAGGCGCCCTGGGTGGCGCGAGGTCAACAGGGGATCGCGGTCGATCCGCGCCGGCGCGATGGCCTGGTCGCGCGCTTCGTGGTGCTGGGGGTCGGCGATGGGATCGCGAACGCGCTCATCCTTGGGCAGTCGCAGAAGGTGACCACCGACCACGTCGTGCTGCTGCGGCCGCCGCGCGGGCACTGGTACGCCAACAGGGCATTCTGGGGTGGGACGTTAGGCGGGCTGGTCGCCGGCCTGTTCATCGGGAAAGCGCTCTAGGAAGCTGCCCGCCCTGTACCACGACGCGTCGGCGTCAGCTTCTTTCGCAGATCAGCCGGACGCGTTCTCTCACCGGCTTCTCGGCGGTGATGCGGAGCCGCTGGTTGGTGTACTGCGCGCAGAACTTGTGCTCGAGCGTGATGCGATACGCGCCAGCGGGGAGCAGCAGTGGCTCCCGGAGCGGAAGGGTGCCGGTGCGCGAGCGGTCGTTCCCGAGCGGCTGGAGCGTGTAGCTGGCGCCGTCAGGCGTCACCGCGAGCTCGAGCGTCCCGCAGTTGCGCGGATTGAGCGTCACCGTGTCGACGGCCGTTCCGCTGAGCATCGCGGTCGCCTCATCGCGCAGGCTCGAGCAGTTTCTGACCCCGCTCACCGTCGCGCCGATCGTGTAGGTCCCAGCTCCGAGGCTGTCGATCGTGAACGGCCCCGAGCCGATCGGTATTCCGTTGATGCTCACGACCGCTTCACGCGGCGCATTGACGACGAGCCGCGGCTTGGTTGCACCAGGGCGGGGTACGACGGCGGGTCTGCCTAACGGCGTACCGGGGGGCCGGGCGACCGGTGCCTTCGCGGCGTCGCTGTTGGCGCGGGCGCGGACCGCGGCAACGCCGGCAACGGCGACGAGCAGTCCGAGGCCGCCAGCGTACCACCAGGCGCGATTTCGCCTGACGCGCCTGCGGATTCGGGAGTTGGTGACCGACCCGCTGAGCGTGTCCGTCGACACGATGCCGCTCGAGCGCACGGCCGCGGTCTCCCCCCGCTCCTGCAGGATGTGAATCAGCTCCTCGCAGAGGGCTTCGCCGGACGCGAAGCGGTCGTTCGGATCCTTCTCGAGGCACTGGAGGATGACGTCCTCCATCTCACGCGAGAGCCCCGGGTTGACGGAGCGCGGCTTGGGCGGTTTGTCCTCGACGTGCTGGCGGGCAATCTCGTACCAGTCCGTGCCCTGAAAGGGGAGTTGCCCCGTTGCCGACTTGAAGAGGGTGACGCCGAGAGAGTAGATGTCGGCGCGGCCGTCGAGCTGCAGCCCCCTCGCCTGCTCGGGAGAGAAGTACTGCGGCGTGCCGACGACCATGTTCGTCCCGGTCGAATCGGTATGCGTCGCGACCGCTCGCGCGATGCCGAAGTCGGCGACGATCGCGTTGCCGTGCTCGTCGAAGAGGATGTTATCGGTCTTGATGTCGCGATGGATGACCCCTTCGCGATGGGCGAACCCGAGCGCGCTGGCGACGTCGATGGCCATCCGGATCAGCATCTGCTCCGGGAGCTGCGTCATCACGTTCAGCCGATCGGCCAGCCCCTGCGGGAGGTAGTCCATCGCGAAATAGACCGCGTCTTCCTCGCGCCCAACCGCGTAGATCTTGATGATGTTCGGGTGGCGAAGCTTGGCGGCGGTCGACGCTTCCCGGCGGAACCGCTGCTCGAACTTCTCATCGCCGGCGTACTGCGGCTTGAGGATCTTGAGCGCGACAGGGATGTCGAGCTCCGGGTCGTACGCCTTGTAAACCCAGGCGAAGCCGCCGGCGCCAATGATGGCATCGACGCGGAAGCGTCCGAGGGTGCGGCCGAGAAAGCGCTCTGGCAATGTGGCGACGACTGGTGGCGGGAGCCTTTACAGGGGACCGGCTCGACTGTAAATTACCGTGCTTCAACCGATTGGGCGCGAACGCCGCCACGGGTGCGGAGAATATACCACATGGCATTGCAAAAAGCATCGACGATCGAGAAGTACCAGGCGCATGGCACCGACACTGGCAGCACGCGTGTCCAGGTTGCAATCCTGACCGAGCGGATCAACTACCTGACGGACCACTTCCGGGCGCACAAGAAGGACCACCACGGTCGCCGCGGCTTGCTGAAGATGGTTGGCAAGCGTCGCCGGCTCCTCGACTACCTGAAGCGGACGGACCTGGCCGGCTATCGGCAGATCATCCAGGAACTTGGACTCCGCTACTAGCGGTTTGTAGTCCAAATGCGCGCGGTCGCACTCGGTGCGAGCCGCGCGCTTTGCGTTCTCCCGAGCCTTTTCCCGGCTCGTTTCCACGGGCCGTATGAGGCCCGTCTCAAAGAGGCCAGTAAAGCAATGATGCAACGAATCGAAAAAACCTTCGCAGGCCGCCCGCTCATCATCGAGACCGGGCGCATGGCGAAGCAGGCGGCAGGCTCGGCGACGGTGACGTTCGGCGAGACGGTGGTGATCGCGGCGGTGACGGTGAGCGACAGCCAGAGCAACCTCCCGTTCTTCCCACTCACGGTCGAGTACAAGGAGCGCACCTACGCCGCGGGCAAGATCCCCGGCGGATTCATCAAGCGTGAGGGACGCCCGCAGGACAGCGAGATCCTCGCCGGTCGCATCATCGACCGCACGATCCGTCCGCTGTTCCCGGAAGGCTTCAAGAACGAAGTGCAGGTGTTCATTTACGTCGTCTCGGCGGATCAGGAAAACGACGCCGACATGCCGGCGTTGCTCGCCGTGAGCTATGCGCTCAACGCGAGCAGGATCCCGTTCGCCGGGCCGATCGCCGGCGCGCGGGTCGGACGGGTCGAGGACAAGTGGGTGCTCAACCCGACCTTTCCACAGCTCGCCTACAGCGACATGGAACTGATCGTGTCCGGCTCGAAGGACTCGATCGTGATGGTCGAAGGCGGCGCCCTCGAGATCAGCGAGAAGGATGTCATCCAGGCGATCACGATCGGCCAGCGCGGCGTGCGTGAGCTGATCGGCATCCAGGAAGAGCTGTTCGCCAAGGCCGGCCGCGCTCCAAAGATGGAATGGACCAAGGCCGAGCCGGACGCGAAGATGACGTCGCGTGTCAAGGCGCTCGCCGAAGGCAAGATGCTCGAGGCGATCAACCAGGCCGACAAGCACACCCGCATCGAGTCCGTCGAGAAGGTGAAGAAGGCCGCCGCCGCCGAGCTGGCCGCCGAGTTCCCCGACGGATCGAAGGCGGTGCACGAGATGCTCGGCGACGTCGAGTATCGCGTCCTCCGCGATCAGGTCCTCGACACCAAGAAGCGCGTCGATGGCCGGGCGCTCGATGAGGTTCGCGCGATCTCGATCGACACGAAGGTGCTGCCGCGCGTTCACGGCTCGGCGCTGTTCACCCGCGGGCAGACGCAGGCGCTCGTCGTCGTCACGTTAGGCACGGCCAACGACGTCCAGCGTCTCGACAGCATCGACGAGGCGGGCGAGACGACCACGTCGTTCATGCTGCACTACAACTTCCCGCCGTTCTCGACCGGTGAAGTTCGCCCGATGCGCGGCACCAGCCGCCGCGAGATCGGCCACGGCAACCTCGCCGAGCGTGCGCTGCAGGGCGTGCTGCCCGACTTCAGCGAGTTCCCGTACACGATCCGCATCGTCTCCGACGTGCTCGAGTCGAACGGGTCGTCATCGATGGCGTCGGTCTGCGGCGGCTCGCTGGCGATGTTCGATGCGGGCGTTCCGCTTCGCGGCGCCGTTGCCGGTGTCGCGATGGGACTGATCAAGGAAGACGACCGCTACGCGATCCTCACCGACATCCTCGGCACCGAAGACCACCTCGGCGACATGGACTTCAAGGTGGCGGGCACGGAGCAGGGCATCACCTCGATCCAGATGGACATCAAGATCCAGGGGCTGTCACTCGACCTCATGACCGAGGCGCTCGAGCAGGCGCGCCGCGGCCGGCTGCACATCCTCGGCGAGATGGCCAAGGCGATGGCAACGCCTAACGCGGAGCTGTCGCCGTACGCGCCGCGGATCGTGACGATGATGATCAATCCCGAAAAGATCGGCGACCTGATCGGACCGAAGGGCAAGACGATCCGCGGCATCCAGGAAGAGACCGGCGCCGAGATCACGGTCGACGACACGGGCACCGTCACGATCGCCGCGGTTGGCGGCGAGGCGATGGAGCGCGCGCGTCAGATGGTCGCGGCGATCACCGCCGAACCGGAGATCGGCACGGTGTACGAAGGCACGGTCAAGAGCACGACCGCGTTCGGCGCCTTCATCGAGATCATGCCCGGCACCGAAGGCCTGGTGCACATCTCCGAGCTGCAGCACGGGCGCACGGAGAAGACCGAGGACGTCGTGAAACGCGGCGACCGGGTCAAGGTGAAGCTCGTCGATCGCGACGAGCGCGGACGCATCCGCCTGTCGATGAAGGCGCTCGTGCCGCGACCCGAGGGCATGCCCGAGGAGACCGAGCGTCCTCGCAGCGATCGTCCGCCGCGCAGTGGTGGCAGCGATCGCGGGGGACGTCCGCCGCGTGAAGCCTCGAACGGCGGTGGCGAAGGAAACGGCGGCGAGCGCTCGATGGCCGCCGAGGGCTCTGGTGACGGTGAGGCTGCTGCCGGCGAGTCGGGCGGGAGCGAGCGTCGCCCGCCGCGCCGCGGTGGCAGTGGTGGCGGCAGGGGACGGCCGCGGGAGTGAGCACTGTAGTCGACGGTGCGGCGGATCTTCGCCGCACCGTCCTCGATAATGGACTGACCGTACTCTCGGAGCGCGTGGCCGGCGTACGGTCAGTCGCGTTTGGAGCGTGGGTGCGCGCGGCGTCGATTCACGAGTCGCGCGAGCGGATGGGTGTGTCGCATCTCCTCGAGCACATGGTATTCAAGGGGACGGAAACGCGCTCCGCGCGCGACATCGCGCTCG
>JANMAM010000098.1:0-7997 GCA_031359795.1 Gemmatimonadaceae bacterium | reverse complement strand
CTTACTGCCCCGTACCGATGCAGCGCGATAGATTCCGGGTTGCCGCGCACGGAGGTTGCGAGTTGCGGTCTTCCGATGGTTCAGCGAGGGCAGGGCGGCGTCGGTCGGGACCGGCGTCACGGCACCTATGGAGAACGGCATGGCGCAGACTGACACGAGTCCGGTGAGCAAGGAAGCGGCGAAGGAAGCGGCTCCGTCCAAGGACTCGCTGGAGATACGCGACTCGCGGACTGGAAAGACTTACAACCTTCCGATCGCGACGCAGGGTGTCGAGGGCGACACCTTCATTCGCGCGATGGACCTTCGGCCGGTCAAGCAGAACGCGGATGAATTCGGGTTGCTCAGCTACGATCCGGCGTTCATGAACACGGCGAGCTGCAAGAGCGCGATCACCTTCATCGATGGCGACAAGGGGATCCTCCGCTACCGCGGCTACCCGATCGAACAGCTTGCCGAAGGAGCGACTTTTCTCGAGGTGGCGTGGCTCCTCCGCAAGGGTGAGCTGCCGAACCCCAAGGACTACGATCACTTCGTGCACGACATCACGTACCACACGTACGTGCACAAGAACATCGAGCGATTCCTCGAAGGGTTCCGCTACGACGCGCATCCGATGTCGATGCTGCTCAGCAGCGTAGGCGCGCTCTCGTCGTTCTATCCGCATGCGCACAACATCATGGACGCGGAGCAGCGGGACATCGAGATCATTCGCCTGATCTCGAAGCTCCCGACCATTGCCGCCTTCATTCTCCGACACATGCGCGGGCTGCCCTTCGTCTATCCGGACAACGACCTCTCGTACACCGAGAACTTTCTCTCGATGTGCTTCCGGATGACCGAGTCGAAGTACAAGGCGAGCACGACCTTCAGGAAAGCGCTCGACATTCTCTTCCTCCTGCACGCCGACCACGAGCAGAACGCGTCCACCAGCGCGGTGCGCGCGATCGGCTCGACGCAGGTCGATCCGTACTCGGCGATTGCGGGCGGGATCGCGGCGCTCTTCGGACCGCTGCACGGGGGAGCGAATGAGCAGGTGCTGGTGATGCTGAACAAGATCGGCAAGAAGGAGAACGTCGCTTCCTTCGTCGCCGACGTGAAGGCGGGGAAGGGGAAGCTGATGGGCTTCGGGCACAGGGTCTACAAGAACTACGACCCGCGCGCGCGGATCGTGAAGAAGCTCGCCGACGACGTGCTCGCCGAGACCGGCTCGGACGAGGACCTCGAAATTGCGATGGAGCTCGAGAAGATCGCGCTCAGCGACGAGTACTTCGTGTCGCGGAAGCTGTACCCGAACGTCGACTTCTACACGGGCCTCATCTATCGCGCGATGGGTTTCCCGACCGAGTACTTCACCGTGCTCTTCGCCATCGCGCGCACCGCCGGCTGGCTGGCGCAGTGGGAGGAGATGCTGCTTGACAAGGACCAGAAGATCGCGCGTCCCCGTCAGATCTACATCGGCCCGGGCGAGCGGACGTACAAGTCGAAGCTGGAAGGCAAGTAGCACAGCTGCCGCGGGGGACGACACAAACAGCGCGGGCCAGGCTTTCGCCTGGCCCGCGCCTTCGTTCGGTGGAGCCTAACGCTTACTTGCAGGCCGGCTCGCCGTCGCCAGCAGTCGTCACGAGCGTGTTGTTCGTGTTGACCGCGATCTGACAGTTCTTGCCCGCCACCTGCGTGTGCGTGACCTGGGCCGACCAGAAGCCTGCACCAATCGCGATCGTCGGGGTCCAGACACCGGTTGACGGCTTGAACTTCATCTGCGCGACGTCGGTCGTGTACTTGACCGAGTCCGCGAAGAACGCCTCTTCCGCGGTGACCAGGTTACGCAGGTCCGACTTCATCGCGGCGATGTACGCCTTTTCCTTCGTGTTCGCGAACTTCGGGATCGCGATCGCGGCGAGAATGCCGATGATGACGACCACGATCAGCAGCTCGATCAGGGTAAAACCCTTGCGCGTATTGCGAAGCATTGGATGCTCTCCGAATTAAGGGAATTCCAGGACGTCGCCAACAGGGGGACTGGCGATTCCGCGGCTCAATAAAGCAACCGATGTACCAGACTGAACCTTTTCTTTAACTCCAGAATTTTCAACGACTTAACGAATCTCGGAGGTATCATCCCGGGGGGGGTGGGCGGGCGTTCTGCGAAGTCTGCCGCAAAGCGCCGGGCTTGCCCGCTACCGCTGTTTGCGGCGCGGGATACGCGCGTGGCATCGGCCCGACCGGGCCGCCGCGGCGCACGATTGCGCGGACCGAATCGACCCGGCGCAATAGAAAGCGAAACGGCCGGGTGTCGACTCCGCGGGCGACTCCGCGCATGGCCTGCGCATGTGCCTCGTCGAGCTGGCCGAGTTGGAGCAGACAGCGCGCGTAGGGCCCGAGCACGAAGCCGGCCGCGGTATCGGTGGTCGCGAGCGACCATTTATACAGCGGGACGGCACGATCACAGGCTCCCATCTTCCGATACTCCTCCGCCATCAGGAACGGGGGGATCGGATCGTAGGGAAAGAGCCGGATCGCCTGCCACATCTCCTTCTCGCCCTCGCCCCGGAAGCCTGTCGCGAAGAGCCAGCCGCCCATGATCTGATGGGCGCGATAACTGTTGGGCGCGTCGCGCACAGTCGTCGGGAACAGCGTGTCGTTGTCGCGCCAGACCATCTGCCGAAGCGCGCTCCGCGTGAATCCCATGGCGACGATCACCGCGAGCGCCCCACCTGCCAACACGCGGAGGCGGCGCTCGGCGCGCTGCTCGACTGGAATCGCCGCCCAGAAGCGCCACCCGAGGCCGGCGACGGCGATCATCGCTCCGACGCTCGGCAGCATCATCGTCCGCTCCGCGAGGATGAATCCGGTCGCGACGAGGAAGCCGCTGACGGGCAGGATCGCGATGATCGTCCAGGCGACGCCGAAGGCGACGTCGTTCCACCCTCGTTTGATCGAGACCCAGAGCGTGCCTAACGTGACGATGAGCGCGGTCAGGCCCGGGAGCTGCTCGGTGCTCATGCCGATCGCGAACGGCGTCATCGGCGGCGAATATTCCGCGACGAGCCGGGCGGGCCAGAGCAGCAGGCGCACCCATTCCTTCGCCATGCCGATCATGGTCAGCACCCGATGCGCGTTCGTCAGGTGCAACCCGACGTAGGCGACGTGCGGGGGCATTCCGGCGAGATCGCCGAGCACGCGGCTGCGCACCCAGATGTAAAGCACTCCGATGAGCGTGAGCAGCAGGACGAGCGGCCGCGTCGTGACGAAGCGCTCGCGGATCGGGCGCGGGTCGCGGACAACGGTGAGCTCAGCGGCGAGCAGCAGCATCGGAAAGACGGCGCCGTTCTCCTTGGTGAGGACGGCGGCGATGAAGCAGCCGATGATGCCTGACGTGGCGCGCCATCCCATGCGCCCGGTGTCGCGTTCGCGCATGTAGAGCAGGACGCCGATCACGCAGGCCAGCGCCGCGGTCACCTCCGCCTGTCCGACGACATTGGCAACGGACTCGACGTGCACCGGGTGGACGGCGAACAGCGTGGCTGCGACCCAGGCGGCCCCAGGCGGCATGATCCGGCGCACGACCGCGAACACCGCCCAGCAAAGCGCCGCATAGAACAGGACGTTCGCCAGATGCATCGCGATCGGACGGGCACCGCCGACGACCCACTGGACCGTGAACAGCGCGAGCGTCAATGGCCGATAGCCGCCCGCGGGGCTGTTCTTCCCCCAGTACGAATCGGCGAACAGCGCCGGAATGTTGCTCAACGATCGGATGCGCTCATTCGCGGCGACGATGTAGCCATCGTCGTAGGCGTACGTGTTCCCGAGCGACGTTACGGAAACCGCGATCGCCAGCAGCACGATTGCAGCGGACGGACCCCAGCGGCGGAGCTTGTCGTTCACGGTCTATTTGTGCCAGAGATTGTACTTGGCGATCTGCCAGAACGCGGCGACCGCGTCCTTCCACCCGATCTTCTTGCCCTCGGCGTAGGTGCGGCCCGAGTAGGAGATGGGCACCTCGTAGATGCGGGCGTTGGCCTGGGCCAGGCGGGCGGTCACTTCCGGCTCGAAGCCGAACCGGTCCGCCGTGAGGTGAAGCGAGCGCGCGATCTCGCCGCGGATCGCCTTGTAGCAGGTCTCCATGTCGGTGAGGTTCAGATTGGTGAACACGTTGCTCATCAGCGTGAGCCCCTTGTTCCCGATCATGTGCCAGAAGAACAGCACGCGGTGCGGGCCACCGAGGAAGCGCGAACCGAATACCGCGTCGGCCTTGCCGTCGATGATCGGCTGGAGAAGCCCCGGCCAATCGGCGGGGTCGTATTCGAGATCGGCGTCCTGCACGATGACGACGTTGCCGGTGCTTGCGGCAAGCGCGGTGCGGATAGCGGCTCCCTTGCCGCGGTTTCGCTCGTGCAGAATCAGCACATCGACACGCCCCTCCGCCTTGAGCCGGCCGAGGATCTCGCGCGTCCCATCGGTGGAGTAGTCGTCGACGCAGATGATCTGGGTCTGCACGTCGACTGCGCCGCGAACCTGGTCGAGGATCGTCTCGATGGTTGCGCGTTCGTTGTAGACCGGAATGAGCACAGAGAGGACGAGCGCCGACGGCTCGAGCGGCGTGCGCCCGCGCATCCGCGGCGCCTTCCCGCCGAGCAGGCTGTCGAGCCGCCCTCCCCTGCGGGCAGGTGAGGACGACGGCGACTGGGTGGAATCGGGACTCGTCATGAGGATAGGCGAAGCAGCACGTTAGGCGGCGCTGGTCTCAGGCCTCGACGCCGTAGCGCGAGAGCTTGCGATAGAGCGTGGACGGGTCGATGCCGAGCACTTCCGCGGCTCGCGTCTTGTTGCCGCCCTCGCTCTGCAGGACCCACATAATGTACGCGCGCTCGACCGCGTCGAGCGTCGGGTTGGCCGGCGGTGCGTCGCTGATCAGCGGGCGCGCCTTTCGCTCGACGACACGCTCGGGGAATGCCGCGACGTCGATCAATGACCCGCGCGTGAGGATGACGGCGCGCTCGAGCGCGTTCTCGAGCTCGCGCACGTTGCCAGGCCAGTCGTATGACTGGAGAATCTCGACCGCGACCGGGCTGAGGCGCTTGGGCTCTTCCTTCGCCTGCTCTCCCGATCGGTGCAGGAAGTGTTCGGCGAGCAGCGGAATGTCTTCGCGCCGCTCGCGGAGCGGGGGCAGTTGGAGCGCGATGACGTTGAGCCGGTAGAACAGGTCGCCACGAAATGTCCCGCGCTTGATCTCTTCATCGAGGTCCCGATTGGTCGCGGCGATCAGCCGGACGTCGATCGGCTGCGGGTCGGTCGCGCCGACGGGTATGACTTCACGGGTCTGGAGGACGCGAAGGAGCTTCACCTGCGTTGCTGGCGTGGTCTCGCCGATTTCATCGAGGAAGAACGTGCCACCCGACGCCGCGGCGAACAGTCCCGCCTTGTCCTTCACGGCGCCGGTGAACGATCCCTTCACGTGTCCGAACAACTCGCTCTCGAGCAGGCTTTCCGGCAGCGCTCCGCAATTGATCGACGCAAAACTCTTGTCGGCGCGCGCTGACAGGGTGTGGATGTAGCGTGCAATGACCTCCTTGCCCGTTCCCGACTCGCCCTGAATCAGCACCGTCGACTCGGTGGGCGCCACGGTCTCGGCGACGCGCAGCACTTCGAGCCAGGACTTGGCCGTGCCTAACGGCCGGGAGACCTCGCCGAAGTCGCGGCGGCGAATCTCCTGCTTGAGCGTCGTGTTCTCGATCTTGAGCGCCCGAGTCTCGGCGGCCCGGCGGAGGATCGCGACCAGCTCGTCGTTGCGGAACGGCTTCTGGAGGTAGTAGAACGCGCCCTCGTTAACGGCCTGGATCGCCGATTGGAGCGTTGCCTGCGCGGTCATGAGCACGACGGGCGTCTCGGCGCTCTGCGCGCGCACGGCCGCGAGCACGTCGAGGCCGGTCACGCTCGGCATGCGAACATCGGTGAGGACGATGTCGGGAGCCTGCGCGGCGAGCTGCTCGAGGCCGGCGCGGCCGCCGAGTGCGGTGATGACCGCGAAGCCCTCGTTCTTGAGCAGGATGCGGAGGGTATCGAGGATGCCCGATTCGTCGTCGACGACGAGAATGCGCGGCGCATTGCCGTTAGGCGGAGTCTGGCGGTCGGTCACGGTTCCTCGTTGGATCCAGTCTGGGCGAGCGGAAGCAGCATCGTGAACCGAGTGCCGTGACTGGATGAGTCGACGAGCACCAGGCCGCGATGCGCCTCGACGGCGCGATGTACGACGGGGAGACCGAGCCCGCTGCCTCCCTCCTTGGTGGTGACGAACGGCTCGAACATCCGCGAGCGGAGGTCGAGCGGTATTCCGGGGCCGTTGTCGGTCACGTGCAGCGCGACGGCGCCGTGGGCGAAACCCGCGCCGACCGGCAGCTCGTCGGGCGGAAGAGAAATGATGTCGACGTCGACGCGTCCGCCGGCCGCGGTCGCCTGCACTGCGTTCAAGGCGAGATTGAAGATCGCGCGATGGAGCAGATCCTCGTCCGCTTCGATCACGAATGGGGAATCGGACGCGGAGCAGTTGACGACTACGCCTTCCGCCCGAGACGGGTGAGCCGAAGCGAGGCTGGTCGCACCGCGCGCGATCGCCGCCAGATCCACCGGCTTGATCACCGTCGCCCGGGTCCGGGCAAAGTCGAGGAACTCACCGAGCAGTCGTGAGAGCCGATCGGACTCACGCATCACGAGTGCGCCGAGCACTCGCTCATCGTCGGTGGCGTGGCGCGCGCCGGCGAGCTGTTCGACGGCACTCCTGATCGACGCGAGCGGGTTGCGGATCTCGTGCGCGAGCGACGCACTGAGCGCGGCCACCGCTTCGAGACGCTCCGTTCGAACACGAAGTGACTCGAGCCGCTTGTTGTTCGAGATGTCCTGGAAGATCGCCGTGGATGTCGCCAGCCGATGCGGGTCGTCGCCGTTCGAGTCGGGCGCGGTGGTGGTGACGCCGAGCGTCATGGTCACGTCGCCGCGGTACATCGGCCCTTCGGCGCGGACGATGCGCTCGCGACTTGTCACGCTCTTCTGCAGCGCATCCGAGAGTACCGGGGCGATCGGCGCGAGCCACTCGAAGAACGGTTGTCCGACGTGCGATTCGAGGTCGTTGCCCAGCAGCTCGCTCGCGGCGGGATTCGCGTACAACAGGCGGCCACGCAGATCGACGGTGACGATGCCGCTGCGGATGTTGTGGAGAATGTCGGCCGCCTCGAGGCGCGCCTGCACGAGCTCGGCGGCGAGGAGATCGCGGCCGGCGGCGCCTTCGCGCAGCTTGGCCGAGACCATCCCGCTGCCTAACGCGACGACCGCGAAGATCCCGAGCTGCAGTCCGAGTGCCGCGCTGTATCCGCCGTCGTGACCGAGGATGACATCGGCGAAGAACAGGACGTTCCCAAGCGCCGCGACAAGGAGCCCACCCCCCGTCGGCAGGAGCAACGAGGCGATGGCGATGACGAGGATGTACAGGGCCGCGAAGGGCGACGCCGCGCGGCCCGTGACGTGCACGACCGCGGTGACCAGCGCGAGGTCGAAAAGGCTCTGGAGATAGAAGAACGTCGGCGTCAGGAGGCGACGCTGGACCCCGGTGACCCAGGCGGACGCGGTGGTGAAGGCGACGGCGGCCGCGAAGGCGAGCGAGGCGACCATCGTATTCGATGGTTCAGCCTTGTCCCCGGCGAAGACGGCGGCGACGAAGATGGCGCTCCCGAGCGACAACCGCCCGATGTAGACCCAGCGCATGAAATCGCGCGGATCGAGGATTGCCTTGCGAGCGGTATCGTCGGAGATGGGGGTCAGTCGCACAGTCGAGTCGGCGCCTTGCCGTAGGCAAGACAACCGTTATATGGTCAAGTCTGGCATTTCGCCAGACGCATTTCGCCATAGAGGGGGACGACCAACCCCCACCGGCGTTACGGAGGAGATATCAGCGGACCAGAGTCGGCAGACCTGCACGCGAGTGGAATTGCATGGCGCCTCGG
>JANMAM010000070.1:0-55701 GCA_031359795.1 Gemmatimonadaceae bacterium | reverse complement strand
CACCCCGCCTCTCGCTGCTTCGTGCTTCGTGCATCGCACAGCGACCAGCGACCAGCGACCAGCGACCAGCGACCAGCGACCAGCGACCAGCGACCAGCGAGCATCTCAGTATCGCCAGCTGGTTGTGTCTCCCCCCACCGGCGCCGTCTCGAGCATCCTCTGTCTCACCCACGGCAGCACCATTTGCGGGTAGCGCAGCCGTGAGTAGGCGTTGGCTCGCGTATGGTCCCCGTTCCAGCAGTGCTCCGCGCGGTCACCGTATTCCACTACCGCGTCAGCCCGCGGGCTGGCCTGCTTCAGGAAATCCTCGGCGAGGTAGACGGCGTTGTTGAGGTAGTAGTTGTCCATGTCGCCGACGTAGAGGCGGAGCTTGCCGCGAAGCTTTGGACCTAACGTCTGCCAGTCGCGCTGGAGGATGTGGGTCAGGTCGTAGTGCTCGCGCCAGTAGGCAGCGACCTCGTGATCGATCACCCCGGTCTCCTTGTCCCAGATCGGCTTCGGGTAGCCGTCGGCGCCGACCGGGGAGTAGACCGCCTGCCAGATGTCCCACTGGTCGCCCGATCGGCCGCGGCTGCCTAACGCTCTCTCGCGGCGGTTCGAGCTCTCGACCGTCGCGCTGACGTGGCCGAGCCAGTTGCGGTGCGCCGGACGGGGGACGCGATTGAAGGCGCCCTGCTGATAGTAGGCGTTGCTGTCCGCGTAGATGTTGATGACGGTGTAGGCGCGGAAGTCGATTGGATCGGGACAGGCAATCCAGGCGCCGTTGTACTCATCGGGATAGAAGGTCTGCACCGCCATCGCCTCCCATCCGCCGGTCGAGCCGCCGAAGGTGAAGCGGGCCCACCCCTGTCCGATCGCCCGGTAACGCCTTTCAATCTCGGGGATGAGCTCATACTGGATAGCGTCCCCATAGGGGCCGTTGTTCGCCGAGTTCACCGCGTACGAGTCGTCGTAGTACGGCGTCGGATGTTGCAGCTCGGCGAGGATCGCGCGCGGAAAGTTCGGGCCTGTCCAGTCCTTGTAGAACTGCCACGCATGTTCCTGCTCGATGCGGTTGTAGCCGTGCAGGTTGAAGCGGGCACTGTAGTCGGGCTTGAGCGTCGAGTCGGGGGGGGTATCGCGCCAATCGGGACTCGCGGGGAAGTGGCCGTGATTGATGACCAGCGGATAGCGGGCCGCGGGATGCTCCGCCCAGCCTTCAGGAAGGAGGACCCATGCGGCGAGGTTGACGTCGCGCCCCCAGAAGCGAGAGAGCCGTTCGCTCCGGATGGAGACGTACTTCACGTACTTCGACTCCTTCTTCGCGAAGTCCGCGACTGGAGGAATTGTCTGATCGAGCGTGAGGCGGATCGTGCCCGGGCGCGACGGATCGACGAGTGTGGCGCGGGGTATCGAGTAGAGGTTGCCGGGTTTCTGCGACCACTGCTGTCCCTCACCGCGATCTGGTGGCAGCTTGACGGTGTGGCCGTCGGCGCGGTGGTACGTCTCGTAGCGGTTGATCAGGGCCTGCACGCGATAGTTGCCGCGCCTGACGTTGGCGAGCGAGAGCAGCGGATAGCCGTCGGCGGTGGCGTCGACCCAGCGTGTCTCGCCTGGCTTCCACCCATTGACGTCGACACCCAGCACCTGGGCGGTGCCGGGCGTATCACCCACCTGGAAGCGTGGCTCGCCACTCGTGTCGGCCGAGAGCATGACCAGCAGACGCCCGTCGATCGTCGGTGCGCCGGCGGTTGCGGGGTAAGTCACGGCGAAACGCAGCGACCTCGCGGCGCTGGCCGGCCGTGCCGACTGCGACGCCGCGATCGTCGGCACGAGAGCGATGGCGAGTGCAGCGGTGCTGCGCATGACGGTCCTGCGAGCGGTAGAGAACACGGCGGTCCTTGGGGCTCGAGATCTGGAACAGCTGTAGTAATGCTGGGCGCGGCGGCGTCAGACGTCAAACAGCTGCGGCGGGTTTAGCTTCTACGCTTGCGCGACGGTCGCGGCGAGCGACGGAACATTGGCAAGGATTCGGGATGCACAGGCGTCGTACGAAGTTCATCATCGTGCTGGTATCGATCGCGGCAGCGATGGCTGGGCTTCGCTCATTCGGCAACTGGTCGCCGGCATACAAGCCGCTGCTGCCCCCGATGTACGTCGTCCTGATCGGCGTCGCCATCTGGTATTCGGCCCGCTGGCTGCAGCCGCGCACGAAGCACGAACGGCGCGGGGCGGACCGCCGCCACGGCAACCGCCGGGCGTGAGACAGCTGGACGCGTTGCTTACTGCGTCTTCAATGGAAGTCTGACGACGAACGTCGAGCCCTGGCCCTCGGTGCTCTCGACCGTGAGCGTGCCGCCGTGTGCCTCGACGATTCCGTGCGTGATGAACAGGCCGAGCCCCGCGCCGGCGCGGCCAGTGCGCTTCGCCTGCCAGAAACGGTCGAACAGGTGCGGCAGGTGGTCCGCCGAGATGCCGGCGCCGGTGTCGCGGATGCGGTACTCGACCATGCCGTTGACGACCGCTCCGATCATGTCGATGCGCCCGTCGGGCGGAGTGAACTTGACCGCATTGCCGATCAGATTCGAGAACGCCTGAATCAACCGGTCGCGGTCACCGGGCACCTCGGCTGGCGGCCCGGTCCACGTGCCCTCGAGCGCGAGCTGCTTCTCCTCGGCGATCGGTCGCATCTCGACGACGACGTCATCGACCAGTGATTGCGCGTCGAGCGGGCCACGCTCCACGGCGAGGGTGCCGGACTCGATGCGGCTCACGTCGAGCAGATCCTGGATGAGCGCGTTGGCGCGGCGACTCGCCCGGCGAATCACCGCCAGCTGCCTGACGAGCAGCTCCTGCGGATCGGGATAGAGCTCCTGCAGCAGCGCGGCACTCATGTGGATCGTGTGGATCGGGTTGCGCAGGTCGTGCGACACGATCGCGAGCACGTCATCGCGAGCGCGGGTCGCGGCCTGGGCCGCGGTGTAGAGCCGCGCATTGTCCATCGCGAGTGCGGCACGCCGTGCCAGCTCGACCGCGAGCGTCCGCTCCTCGTCCCCATAGTTGCGGGTCGGGTTGGTCGCGATGAACGCGACAGCGCCTAACGTGTTGGCGCGCGCGACCAGTGGCACGGCGATCACCGCCCGCGACTTGAGCGCGCGCAGCGCGGCGAGATGTTCCTCGGTCGGCGCGAGCTGCTGGAGGATCGTCTCGTCGACGTGGTCGATCACGACCGGCAACCCGGTCTCGACCGCCTTGCGAGTGAGCGACGAGACCCGCCGTTCGTTCGCGAGGTCGCGCAGTGTCTCGGCGACGGGGGCGACGGCCGGGTCGGTATGCGTGACGTCGACGCGCCGCAGCGAGCCGTCGGCATCGACGATGTCGACGAAGCAGACGTCGGCCAGTGTCGGGACCGCGAGCCGGGCCAGCTCGCGGAGCGTACCCTCGACGTCGAGCGACGCCGACAATCGCTCGCCGGCGGCAGCGAGGAATCGGGCACGCTGTTCAGCGGCGCGTACCGCTTCGCTCGTTCGCACGAGGTCGCCGTAGCTCGACACGAGCAGCTCGAGGATCTTCTCCTTGCTCGCGTTGATCTCGAACGGGGTGCCAAACAGGTCGACGACGACCGGTGCGCTGCGCGGAAACTGCGGAGCCGCACCCCGGCTGAGCACGTGCCTGACGCGTACGACCAGTCGCTCGGGATCATACGGCTTCGTGACGTAGTGATCCGCGCCACTCGCCAGCGCGCGCACGATCGCGATCTGGTCGGTGAGACTGGTGAGGAGAACGACCGGCAGCTGAGGCAGCCCGAGGTCGGTCTTGATGCGGCGGCAGACTTCGTAGCCGTCGATGCCCGGCATCACCACGTCGCTGAGCACGAGATCGGGCGCCTCTTCGCTCACCATCTGGAGCGCCTGCTCGCCACTCCGCGCGATGCGCGTGGCAATGCCGTGCTCCTCGAGCAGCATCGCCAGCGCCCCAGCCTGCGTCGCGCTGTCATCGACGACGAGCACACGCGGCGGATTCGGCGCGGCAGGATCGGTTCTCGAAGCGGCTTGCACCACTGTCATGAGACCGCCTGCATCAGATGGCCGGCCATGTCGCTGAGCGGCGCGATGACGTCGACGAGTCCTGCGCGCACCGCCTCACGGGGCATCCCATAGATCACGCAACTCGCCTCGTCCTGCGCGATGATGCGTCCACCAGCGGCGCGAACGAAGGCGAGGCCCTTCACCCCGTCGTCACCCATGCCCGTGAGTATCACCGCTGTGAGCGCCTTGCCAATCGCGTTCGCCGTGGACTGAAAGAGGTGGTTCGCCGACGGGCGAAAGCTGCCGATCGGCGGAGACTGCGCGAGCGACGTCAGGAACATCCCGTCAGGCGACGTTCGAACGCCGAGGTGATGATCGTCCGGCGCGATGTACACCGTTGCGGGCCGGAGGGCGTCGCGCTCGCCGGCAACATTGACACGAATCGGACCAGCGCCGCTCAACCAGTGTGCGAGCGGTCCGACGAATCCCTTCGCAATGTGCTGCACGACGAGAATCGGGACGGGAAAGTCCGCGGGCAGCGCGGCGAAGATGTCGCGCAGCGCGGCCGGTCCGCCCGTCGACGCGCCAATCGCGATGAGCTGGGTGCGAACGCGCGCGGGCGACCGGTCGATGACGCGCGGCAACGACTGCGGTGTCGCCGTCGCGCCACCGGTCGACGTCCATCGCCGCACGACTTTCACCTTCGACATCGCCTTCGCCATCGAGATGAGCTGGTCGCGCTGCGCGGCAAAGCCTGGCGATGTCGGACCAACCGGCTTCGGCAGCACGATCAGCGCGCCGGCCCGCGTCGCCTCGAGCGAGAGCTCTGCCTGCCGGAGATCGGCCTGGCTCGAGACGACGATGATCGGCGTCGGGAAGCGCGACATGATCGCCTGGGTCGCGGTCAGGCCATCCATCTCCGGCATCTGCACGTCCATCGTGATCAGGTCCGGCTGCAGCTGCTCGGCTTTCTCAACTGCTTCGATGCCGTTCACCGCCTGCGCGACGACATGAAATTCGGGATCGCTCTCGAGCATGCCGACGATCAGCGCGCGCGCGGTCGGCGAGTCGTCGGCGACCAGTACGCGGATCACGCGGACCGTCCGATGAGCCGCTCGACGAGGGCGATCAGCTCGCCTTGCTCGAAGCTCGACTTGGTGACGTATGCGTCGGCGCCCGCTTCCATCCCTGCGGCTCGGTGCTCGGGGCGGTCGAGCGAGGAGACGATGATCACCGGGAGGGAGGCGTTCGTCCGCGACGCGCGAATGCGTGCGCACAGCTCGAGACCCGTCATCCGCGGCATCTCGACGTCGGTGACGACGAGGTCGATGCCGCCCCCTTCGACGATGCGCAGCGCTTCCGCGCCGTCGGGGGCGGTGACGACGTCGTAGCCAGCCGCCGACAGCACGCTCTCCTCGAGTGCGCGGGTCGTGATCGAATCGTCCGCGACGAGTATGCGCGCTTGCCGCTTTTGCCCGTCACCGCGTTCGGCGCGGGGGATGCCGCGGTCGCCCGCTTCGCCGATCACGCCCGGCACGTTGAGTACGGGAGCGACCTTCCCATTGGCGAGGAGCGCCGCGCCGACGTAGCGCGTGCTGACGCTCGACGCGTATTCGATCGGGCGAACGACGAGCTCGCGCTCCTCGATCAGCTCGTCGACGACGAGCGCGAGTCGCGCACCGGCCGCGATCACGACGACGACCTGGAGCACGTCACTGTCTTCGGTCGCGTCGTCGGAGCGCGAGCCGAGCAGTCGTGCGAGCGAGGCGAGGCGGATCGGCGCATCGCCTCCCATCAGCACGCGCTCGCCACCGACCACGCGAACCTCGTCGGCTGCCGCGCGATCGACTCGCTCGACGAGCGCGGTCGGGATGCCGATCACATGCCCGCTCACGGCCACGAGCAGCGCGCGCATGGTCGCGACGCTGAGTGGCACATCGAGAACGAACGACGTGCCGGCACCGCGGGTCCATCGCACGTCGAGCGTCCCGCCAATGCGCTCGACCACCGCGCGCGCCGCATCGAGGCCGACACCCCGGCCGGAGATCTCCGTCGCCACGCTTCGCGTCGATATCTGCGCGCCGAGGAGGGTACGCGCGACCGCGAGCTCATCGTCGGGCACGAATCGTCCCTTTCGGGCGAGGGCAGCGCGGATCGCGGCGATGTCGAGTCCCCGCCCGTCATCGCTCACCGTCACCGTCAGGCGGTCGCCGCGGAGCGCGGCGTCGATGCGGACCGTTCCCTCGCGCGGCTTGCCGGCTCGCTCGCGATCGGCTGGCGGCTCGATGCCGTGATCGATCGCGTTGCGGATCAGGTGGATCAGCGGGTCGCGCAGCGATTCGAGCACGGCGCGGTCCGCCTCGACACGTTCGCCGCTGATGACGACCCTCGCCTCCTTCCCCGTCTGGACGCTGACGTCGCGGCCGACCCTGCCTAACGGTTGGGCGATGTCACCGAACGGGCGCTGGCGGATGTGTCGCGCGCTCTCGAGAAGGCGATGGCTCACCGTGTCCGCGGCGCGCGCCTGGGCCTGGATGTCACGCTCGATTTCGGTGAGGCGCTTGGTGACGTCGCTGAGCAGCTGCTGCAGCGCGGCCGGTTCGGCGTGTCCCTGCCGCTGCCAGATCGTGCGCCAATGCAGCAGCTGCGTCCGTACCGGCGCCAATTCGTCGGGCCAGCAGGCAACGGTGCTCGAGATCTCGCGCAGCTCCGCAGCCGCCGCGGTCAGGCCGTCGAGACGCCTGACACCGACGCGGACCTGCTCATCGGCCGCGTCTTCCCCCTGAAGCGCGGTCGCCGCCGCTGGCGCAGCGGCTTGCGTCTCTGACTCGGCGGGCGCCGAAGGCTGCACCGCAACCGGTGCGGTCACCGGCGCCACTCGTTCAGTCACGACTATCACGGGCGCAGAGGGCCGCGGCGGCATTGCGGCCATACCCGCCGACGGCGTGAACCGGGTCGTGGAGCGTGGCGCCGGTGCGCCGCTGCGAATGGCGAGCAGCAGCGCGTCGTATTCACCGGGAGGAATCGACTCGCCGGCGCGGAGCCGGCGCGCGGCGTCAGCCATCGCGTCGGCGGCGGCAAATCCATGCACCAGCTGCGGCGGCGCGAGCGGCCGATCACCATCGCGCGCCTGCGCGAGCTCGGCCTCGAGCGCGTGACAGAGCTCTTCGAGGGCGGGAACGCTGGCCGCCCGCGCCGCACCCTTCAAGGAGTGCACGCTGCGAAACAGCGAGCGTAGCCGCTCGGCGTCCCCCGGTGACCGCTCGAGCGCGAGCAAATCCTCGTTCATGACGCGGAGCTGCTCTTCGAGCTCCTCGATGAACATCGAGAGGAGTCGCGCCGCCAGCTCATCGGACCGCATCGGGCGCCTCAGTTCCCCCGTCGCTTCGCGCCCACGAGATCGACCATCCGCGTGCCGAGACGATTGAGATCCTGCGCCGCCGTCTCCGACTGGCGCGTTGCGACGAGGTGCTGCTGCGTCGCGTCATGAATGTTGCCGATCGCCTGCCGGATCTGCTCCATCCCGATCGCCTGCTGGCCGGCCGATGCCTGGATCTGCGCCGCGGTCTGCGCCGATTCGTCGGCCGCTTCGGCCAGCTGCGCGATGATCTCGCCCGCCTGCGTCACCTGCCGTCCCGCCGCGGCGACCTGCTTCGTTCCCTGCTCCGTCGTCATCACCGCCGCGTTGGTCGCGCGCTGGATCTCGCCGAGGATGGTGCGAACCTGCACGGTGGACTGCTTGGCCTGGCCGGCCAGGCTCTTGATCTCGGCGGCGACGACCGCGAACCCGCGCCCGTGCTCGCCGGCCCGTGCGCTCTCGACGGCGGCATTCAACGCGAGGAGCTTGGTCTGCTCGGCAATGTCGCTCACCGCCGTTATGATCTCGCCGATCGCCTGCGCCTGCTCGGCGAGTGAGACGATGCTGCCCGCGATCGACTCGACCTGCGCTTCGACCGCGCGGATCGCGGTCATCGTGTCGTCGACGGCTTTCTTCCCCGTTCGCCCGCGTTCGGCCGCGCGCGACGCGGTCTCGGATACTGCGCGGGCACGGAGCGCGGCCTGGTTGGCGGTCTGCGTCACTTCATCGACCGTCGCAACGGTCTCCGACACGGCGGCCATCGATTCGTTGGTGCCCGCGGCCTGCTCGGTCGTCGCGGCGAGAATTTCGGCGGCGCTCGACGCGAGCGTAGTCGCCGCGTCCTGGAGGGGCCTGTTGATCGAGCGACTGAGGAGGTAGGCGGAGATCAAGCCAGCGATGAGCGCGACGAGCGCGCCGACCGTCAGGCCGGTTCGTGCCGCGCGCGCCGCAATCGTTCCGGCACGCGCCATTTCATCGGTGCCCTGCTGGGTGCGTGTGGCCAGTGCGCGGAACCGCGCGTCGAGTTCATTGCGCAACGGCTCGGTCACTTCCCGTCGCAAGCGCTCTGCCTCGACCCGATTACCGGCTGCGACAGCATTCGATGTCGCGATGTTCGCTTCACGCCATTGGGTGAGGGTACGGCCGATCGTCACCCAGTCGGTCTTCCCCGAATCGTTTCGCGAGAGGCTGCGCAGCTGGTCCAGCGTCGCCGAGGCCATTGCGATCAGGCTGTCTCGGCGCGGCAGGTAGTCGCGATTGCCACTGACCTGAAAGCGGAGGTTCTCCACGTTCGCGGCCCGGATATCCGACTCGATCATCACCGCGGGAATGAGCACGTCGCTCCGCGCGGAGAGCGCCGTCTCGTATGCTCGCTCGGCGCGCGAGAGGGACACCCACCCGATCGCCGCGACGATGACGAGCAGCCCGAGGGCGATCGCGTACCCGAAGATGATCCGGCGATTTACAGTCCACACGATATCAACACTCCGTTGAAGATGTATTCGCTGCTGGTTGCTTCATTGGCGCTGCGCGCTGCTGGCCGGCTGCTCATCATGCCGTCAGGCTGCTCTGGAGCAGCTTGTATCCGAGCAGGGTGATTGCGTCGGTGGTGATCCCGGTCGCGTATGGAAGGCGATGTTCGCCCGCGGTCGGGTCGGCCGAAAGCGGCCGCGCGTCCTCGAGCTCGTCGACGAGCACCGCGAACGACGCGCGTCCGGCGCCGACGACCACGAGGTGGTCTCCTTCGTCCCCGGCGCCGGGGTTGAGGTCGACGACGGTGAGGACGCGGCCACGCCATCCGGCGAGGCCAACCACCGGCGCCGCGGCGCCGGCGAGCGGGGTGACGCGCGCGTGGCGCGAGATCTCGACGACATCGGCGAGCGGCAGCGCAAATCGCTCACTCCCCCGGCGGAACACCATGAACTCGGTGTCAGCCAGCCCGCCCTCCCCCGCGCCGATACCGTCAGGCCTAACGGCGAGTGCGCGCGCCCGGTCGTCGAGGATCGCTCGGCTGCGCGCGCCGGGTGAACGAGCGTCGCCAGCGGCGGTCACCGGCGGGCCTCACGGCCCAGTGCCTTGAGATGGAAGGCGACGAGCTGTCGCAGCCGGCCGGCGGTCTCGCCATCGGCGGCGACGACGTGCTCCTCGGCTGGCAGCTCGGCGAGCATCTCGCTGGCGGCGCGGAGCGAACGCTCGGCACCGCGCGTGTCGCCTGACCGCGTCATCGCGTCAGCGGCCACGATCTGCGCCATCGCCATGGTTGGCTCGAGGTAGAGCGCGCGGCGGGCCGCGATCACCGTCTCGGCGTACTGGCCGGCCCGCGCGAGCAGCGTCGCGTGAAGCAGGTGCAGCTCGGGGGACAGTGCAAACTGGTCGAGGGCCGCGGCGCAGGCGGCACCGGCGGCATCGAGGCGGCCGCGGTTGGCGAGCGCGCGGACATGAAGCACCCGCGTGCGCTCGTCGTCGTGGCCCGCCGCGACGCGCGCGGCCGCGAGCTCCGCCGCCCGATCGAAATCCCCCGCCGCGTACACGACTTCGACGGTTGCGACCACCGGGTCGGGGGTGAATACGACGGGCGGCCGGGCGGGCAGCGCGGCCGCCGGAACCGGCGCGGGCGGAGTTGTCTCCCGGCGGCGCGGCGGCTCCGGCAGCTCGCTGCCTAACGTCCGATCCACCGCCGGCAATACGGTGGCGGTCGCTGGGCGGCCAGGCCGGTCGGCGCGGCGATAGGCGAGGCCCGCCGTCGTCGTCACCGTCTCGCAGCGCACCAGGTCGATGAGCGGCGGGTCGGAGGCACTGATCAACAGCCACCCCTCGGGCGCCAGCGACGCGAGCAGGCGCTCGGCGACGCGAGCCACGGTCTCCATCGAGAAGTAGATGAGAACGTTCCGGCAGAAGATCAGGTCCATTCCCGACGAGCCGTGCGCGGGGAGCTGCGAGTCGGAAACGAGATTCACCGCCCGGAACTGCACCATCGCGCACAGTTCGCGCTGGAGGACATACTGCTTGCCGGCCTGCTCGAAGTAGCGCGTGACGACGGGCCGGGGTGTCGCGCGCATCGCCCATTCCGAGTAGCGGCCGCGCTTCGCCGTGACCAGCCGCGGAATGGAAATGTCGCTCCCGAGAATCTCGCTCTGGTAGCCCCAGGCGTTCTCGCGGAGAAGCATCGCGAGCGAATACGGTTCCTCGCCGTTGGCGCATCCCGCGCTCCAGATCCGGAGGGGCGACGCTTTCCCACCGCGCCGCTCGGCGGCGAAGGCGGGGAGCAGCTCGCGCGCGACGAACTCGAGCTGCGCCGGCTCGCGAAAGAAGTACGATTCGCCGATCGTGAGCTCGGCGAGCAACGCGTCGCGCGCCGGCCCTGGCTCCGCAACGGCGTCGCCGAACTTCTTCAGGTCACTGAAGCCGAGCGTGCGCATCGCGCGGCGAATGCCCTGCTCGGCGCTCGGGATCCGGTTGTCGGTGAAGATGAGCCCTGCGTCCTCGCGTGCGACTTCCGCGATCCTGATCATCTCGGGATCAGTCCAGCTCCTTGGGGAGCGAGGGGCTGCGGAGTAGTCCGGCGACACTGGAGCGATCACGCGGCGCTCGGCGCGGCGCTCGCGGCGAGTGCGGCGTCGAGCGCCTCTGTTTCCCAGCGCGTCAGAAACGTTGCGAGGTCGGCAATGACGACGGCGCCGTTCGGCAGCGCAGCGACCCCCGCGATGTGACGCGCGGTCGGCGTCAGTGCGTTGGGCGCGGCGATGTCGGTCTCGGCAACGTCGATGAGGTCCTCGGCTTCGTCGACGCGGAACGCCACATCGCGACTCTCGGTGCTCACGATCACGAGATGCTGCTCGGTCGCGAGTGGCGCGGGGGACAGTCCAAACCGGGCGCGGAGATCGAGGACGGGGATGACCTGTCCACGCACGTTGATTGCGCCCTCGACGACAGAGCCGGCGGCGGGCAGGGGCGCGATGGCGACGGCTCGAACAATCTCGCGAACATCCGCCGCGCGAAACGCGAACCGGCTGTCGGAGAGGCGGACGGTGAGGAGCTGCATCCAGTGGATCAGAAGAACGAGTAGGGGAACCACACCATCAGTGCATTTCGTGCGCCGTATCGAGGTCTCCAAACTCTCCCGTGCGCTCCCGGGTAATCAGCAGCGC
Organism: Gemmatimonadaceae bacterium; assembly: GCA_031359795.1. Taxonomy (GTDB): domain Bacteria; phylum Gemmatimonadota; class Gemmatimonadetes; order Gemmatimonadales; family Gemmatimonadaceae; genus JABFXC01. The sequence continues at coordinate 44,188 of JANMAM010000070.1, read as the reverse complement.
TATCCGACCTTCACCGCTCGCAGAAACTGGCGCTCCAGCTCAGTCGCGGAGAGCTTACCGACTTCCCCGTCGTCGAGCAGCGTCTCGACCGAGCGGCCGTCGTCGCTGATGAAAAGGCGAGTCACACCAGGCACGACTTCGCCGGTTTGCGACGTGGCGACCTTCGGACCGGTGGTGCGGAGCGGCGCTGGCTCGTCGATATCGGGGGTTTGTCGACGATCGCTTCCGCGGCGGTCGTAGACCTGCCAGCGTCGGCCCGATCGATCGACGAAGAACAATCCTCCAGCATCGGGACGCTCGGCAGCGGGAAGGGCGCGTCGGTCGCCGCCTCGCGCCCACCACCGGGTCGCGGCCGCCGACTGGATGACCAGGGCGAGATTTGCGACATCGGTCGGGACCTCGAACCAGGGGATCCCCCGCTCGCCGATCTCGTTCATGAGCTCGCGACGGGACGTCTTGCCGGGAAAGATCGCGAGGGCAATGCGCCGCTGCGCTGCGCGCGCGAAGAACATGTCGGAGCTCACCGCATCGAGCGTGTCATCGATGAGGACCACCAGCGACGGACGGACGCGAGCGAGGGCATCCTCGGGACGTTCGCCCGCCGCCGCGAAGGCGGGAACGAAGTTCGCGAGCTCGAGGAGCATCCCGAGGAGCGCGAGCGTCATCGGGTCGTCGGACAGCAGGAGAACTGTGGATCGCGGGCTCATGACAGCGGCGCCATGGCGAGGGGGCAGGGGAATCCGCACGGCAGCGTCAACATTCGGGCCACGGCTGCCGGTTGCTGGCGGGCGCCTTTTGCTTGAGCAAGAAAGCTTTAACCACAGGGGGCACAGGGGACACCGAGGCGATTGCCTCGGCGGCGTACACGCCGAGCTACTGCCCTACCGTCATTCGCTCGATCGCGCCGGCGTCGTACTGCCTGGGGCACGCGTGGTGATCTCGCCCCGCGTGCCCCATGTGTTTTTACTGAAATATGAAACGCGCAACCGCGCGCTGCAGCGCCGACTGCGGCCCTCGGCGCCTCCGCGGCGGGCGGCTAGCCAAATCCCGGCGACCTCTGTGCCCCCTGTGGTTGATGCTTTTGCTTGAGAAAAAAAAGCTTTAACCACAGGGGGCACAGGGGACACCGAGGCGATTGCCTCGGCGCCGTACTCGCCGAGCTACTGCCCTACCGTCATTTGCTCGATTGCGCCGGGGTCGCACTGCCTGGGGCATGCGTGGTGAGACGATCTCGCCCCGCGTGCCCCAAGCGTTTTTACTGAAATACGAAACGCGCAACCGCGCGCTGCAGCGCCGACTGCAGTCCTCGCTGCCTAACGCGTCCAGTCCGACGACTTGCGCGGTGGCGTCTGGCACACGGGCCATTCGCCAGAACCGGGCGAGCCAAGCGGGCCCGGGGTGCCGCCGCCCATCAGCCGGCGGTCGCGCGGGACGGTCTGCGGGTCCTCGCTCGCCAGGTACGCCAGCATCGCCACCAGCGTCGCGTTCGACTTCAGATCGTCCCAGACGATCTTGTCGAAGGTGTCGCGATTGGTGTGCCAGGTATAGACCCCGTAGTCGAAGCTGGTCGAGCCGAGATTGAAGGCCGGCGCACCATGGCAGATGAACGACGCGTTGTCGCTGCCCCCGCCCGCCGGCGACCCCGGAAAACTGATGTTGAACTGTCCGCTGATCTCCGCGGGGATGCGCGCCAGCCAGTTCGCGTACAGTCCGCCGGCATTCACGAGCCCTGACGTGGAAATGTTCACGATCCGGCCTGTGCCATTGTCCTGGTTGAACAGCGCCTGCATCCCCTTCACGATCTCGGGGTGGTCCGCGGCGAACGCGCGCGAGCCGACGAGCCCCTGCTCTTCGCCGCTCCAGTGTCCGACGACGATGGTCCGCTTCGGGCGGGGATAGACCTGCTTCAGGATCCGCATCGCCTCGAGCATCGTTACCGTGCCGGTGCCGTTGTCGGTCGCGCCGCTGGCCGCGTCCCACGAGTCGAAGTGCGCCGAGAGCATGACGTACTCGTCGGGCTTCTCGCTGCCGCGAATCTCGGCGATGGTGTTGTAGACCGGGACTTCGCCGAGCGCCTGCGACTCGGCCTCGACACGAAGCACCGGACCCTGGCCGTGTTCGGCAAGTCGGAAGACGAGCCCGTAGTCCTCGCAGCTCAAGTCGAGCGTCGGCACGGTGGTGGTGCGGGCATTGAAAACCTTGTCCACGCCCCATCCCTGCGACCAGAGATTGGTGATCACGCCTAACGCTCCGGCCTTCTCGAGCCTGGCGGGAAGATTGCGCACGGCCAGCGCCGCGGTGCTGTCCCCCGGGCCGGCGGTCCGGAACACCCGCTGCGTCCAGGCGAGCAGTGCCCTCGCCCGCTCGTCGCGCATGCGGGCATAGGAGCCGGGGGTAGCCGATGACGCCCAGGTCGTGTCGGGCCGACAGGTCGGCTGCGCCATCGAAACGAGCACGAACCTGCCCTTCACGTTAGGCAGCCAGCGCGTGAACGCGGCGCCGTCGGCGAGGTCGGGGAGGACGATTGCCGGCGCCGAGACGGGCCCCTTCGTACCGGGGCTCCAGGCGAGCATCGTTGCCTCGAGAGTCCGCAGGCGCGGCGCGACGAGATCGACGTGGGTGATGCCGCGCCGCCAGCCCCGCCAGGTGCCGTACGTCTCGTTCCGCGCCGGGATGCCCCACGACCGGTATGTCCTGAGGAGCCACTCGTTGCCCGACTTCTGCTGCGGCGTTCCGGTGAGCCGCGGACCGATCGAGTCCAGCAGCGGCTGAGCCAGCGCGTACGTCCGCGAGCTGTCCATCCCCAACGTCCAGATGCGGCGAAGGACCGAGTCACCGGTGGCGAAGGTCTGGGCGCCGGCCACCGGGGCGAGGACTGCCGCGGCGAGTGCGGTGAGAGTGATCCGATGAAAGCGTGTCATGGCGATGACGAAGTGACGGATAAGGTGGCGGTTTCGAGGCGCCCTGGCCGGGAGTCCGGGCGCGGAAGGGTGAGAATGAACTCGGAGCCGTCACCGACCGTGCTGCGCACGTCGAGCGCACCATTCATTCCGCGGGCGAGATCGCGGCTGATCGAGAGGCCGAGCCCGATGCCCTGCCTCGGGTCGGAGTTCAGGTGGCGATCGACCTGGACGAACGGATCGAAGATCGTGGCCAGCCTGTCAGCGGGTACGCCGCGGCCGGTATCGCGGACGATGATCGCGACCAGTTCACCCCGCATGTCGCATTCGATTGTAATCTCGCCACCGGCAGGGGTGAATTTATAGGCGTTGCCGACGAGGTTTACGAGGATCTGACGCAGTTTCTCGGCGTCCGCACGAACGAGCACGCCCGGGTCGCAGCCCTCTCGGTGGTAGCCAATCCCTTTCGTCTCGAGCTGCGGGCGGAGCAGCGCTTCGACCGACTGAAGCGTGTCATCGAGCAGCACGTCGGTGATCTCCCATTCGATGCGCCCAGCCTCGAGCCGCGCGAAGTTCAGCACGTCGTTCACCAGGGCGAGCAGGTGGCGCTGGCTGCGGCGGATCCGCCCCAGGTCCTTTGCCTGCTCGGGGGTGATCGGCCCACGCAAGCCCATCTCGAGCAGCTCGGCGTAACCGTCGATCGCGTTGAGCGGCGTCCGGAGCTCGTGACTCATCGTCGTGAGGAATTGTGCCTTCGCGCGGTTGGCGTCTTCAGCGGCGTGTGTCCGCGCGATGAGTTCGTCGGCTGTCGCGAGCAGTTCGTCGCGGCTCGCGGCCAGCTCGGTGGCCTGCGCCTCGAGCTGGCGTGCTCCGTGAGCGAGCAGCTGAAGCGCGAGCAGCGCAAGGGCGGCGGCGATGATCGTGCCGCCAACGACGATGATCACCACCAGCCGTCGCTGCCGCTCGAGCGCGTCCAGCCGCTGCTCGAGCAGCTTCGCTTCGTCGGCATCCATCGCGCCGAGCAGCGCACGGATCCGGTTCACGACCTGTACGCTCTGGTTGCCGACGAGGGTGGCCAACGCCGAATCGCGTTGCCCGATGGCGGTCAACCTGACCATCGCGTCGAGCTCCCGCCGCTTTGTCGCGACCAGAGTCTCGAGGGCGGCAATCCGCGGTGCCTGCTCCGGATTGTCAGCGGTGAGCAGGCGAATGCTGTCGATCGCCGGCGCCACCATCGGCAGCCGCGTGTGATACGCGAACAGCGTGCTGCTGTCACCAGTGAGGAGAAAACCACGCGTTCCAGCCTCGGCGTCGCGCAGCGAGGTGAAGACGGTCTTGATCCCGAGCCGCACGGATTGGGCGTGCGTCACCCACTGGGTCTCGGTGCGCTCGCGGCGGACCGTCAGCACCGTAACGACTCCGAGCAGGGCGACCACGACCGGCGGTCCGATGGCGACGAGATTCCGCCGAACGTTAGGCAGGGCCGGTCTCCATCACTCGTGGGAGCGCCAGGGTGGCTGACGGTCCGATCGCTGGGTTCATCACGACTCTTCGAGGGGCATCGACACAGGGACGCGAGCGCGTGGAGCGCGCTCGCGTCGGTACACTACAGTCAGGGAACGACCGGACTTCCGCCAGTCCGGCGAAAACCGCGGCTAGCTCGCGGCCGCCGCCGTCAGGCGGACATTCGTCCTCCACGGATCAGCGATAGTCGCACCTCCCGCGTTCCATTGGACTGCCGCCCCCTGCGCAGCGAGACTCGCCGCAGCCGCCGTGATGTCGGTCGGGGCGGGTAGTACGACCTCCCAATCGAGCAGTCGCGCGTCGTGCTCGCCCGCCTTCTCTGCCTGTTTCGCCCAGGTGTTTATCCCGAGATGGTGGTGGTAGCCCCCGGCTGACAGAAAGAGCGCGCCGGGGTAGCTCCAGACCACCTTGTCGAATCCGAGCCCGGCGTGGTAGAACTTCTCAGCCGCGATGAGGTCCGAGACGAACAGATGGACGTGACCGAGGCCGGTGCCCGGCGGCATCCCGGCCCACGCCCGCCCCCCGGCGGCGGCGATCACGTTCACGACGTCGAGCGGCTCGGTAGCCATCACGAGCTGTCGTCCCTCGTGATGCCATCCGGAACGCGGGCGATCAGCGTAGACCTCGATGCCAAGACCGTCGGGATCGGTCAGGTAGATCGCTTCGCTGACGAGATGATCCGACATCCCGGCGCGAACCCCGATCGCGGCGAGATGCGCGATGAACGCGCCTAACGATGAGCGATCGGGGAGCAGGATCGCGTAGTGGTAGAGGCCGAGCCGCCCATGGTGCGGTACCGGTGACGCGCCGGTCAGCTCGCGAAGCTCGACGACGACCGTCCGACCGTCGCTGGTTCCGAGCTCGGCACGGGCGTCCGCGCGCCTGATGACGCGGAGGCCGAGCACGCGCTCGTAGTACGCGAGCGAGCGAGCGAGGTCGGCAACCTGGAGTCGGACCCGGCCGAGACGCGTCGTCTCGGGCAGCCGGTACCCCGGTGGTGCGATGCCGAACCCCTGCGCCATCAGCGGCCGGCGCGGCGCTCGGCGATGACGCGGTCGATCGAGTAGTAACCAGCGCCGGTGAGGGCGATCGCGATGTTCGCTGCGAGCAGCGTCAGTGGGAACTCATAGCCGCCGGGCATGAAAAAGCCGTTCTTCAGGTGAACGATGAGAATAGCCCCGAGCATGTTGATGGCGAGACCGATCGCGGCGAGCCGCGTGAGCAATCCGATGACGAGTGCACCGCCGGCGAGGAACTCGACGATCGCGGTGAGTGGCCCGGTGATGGCTGGCATCGGAACACCCATCTGTCCGAATGCACCGATGACGCCGTCGAATCCGTAGACGAACAGCTTCTGTCCGCCGTGCATCAGGAAGACGAGGCCGATGACGATGCGGAGGACGAGCAGTCCGGTGTCGATGCGGCGCGAGAAGTTCGTCGAGTTGGCGTAGCGCGAGGACATGGTGACCCTGGGTGCGAAAGGTGTGCTGGAGCTGTTACGCCGGAGAACGCTGGCCGTGTGTGCCGCTGAACGTCAATCATCGCCGTCATCTGCACGCCGCGTCGCGGCGAGCAGTTTGATCAGCGTGCGCAGTCTGGCCGGGCCGAGATGACCAAGCTGCTGGTGGTGCATCCGTGCGACCGGCTCATCGAGCCGGGCGAGCAGCTGTGTGCCCTTCCTCGTGATGCGCGTGAACACCATCCGCCGATCCTTCTCGGCGCGTTCACGCTCGACCAGCTCCATCTGTTCCATTCGATCGAGCAACCGCGTCACGTCGGGCACCTGTGCAACAAGCCGGTCCCGCACCTCGTTGCGACAGAGCCCGTGTTCCCCCGCGCCGCGGAGAATGCGCAGCACGCTGTACTGGGTCGGCGTGATGTCGTAGGGACGGAGCGCATCAGCCACGCCGTGACTGAGCAGCGCGGCCGTCCGTTCGATGCTGAGCAGCGCTTCCTGCTCGAGGCTTCGGAACGGCTTCGACTGCTTGAGCTCACGCTGGAGCGGGGACGCGCTGGGCACGCGGGGAGAATATGTGTTATGACACGCGTTGTCAATGTCGGCGGCATGGTGCGCCTAACGGATGGCGGGCGCCTCAACGGTCGGTGTCGGCGTCCGGTTCTCGGCGGCGGTCGGCGCCTGGGGTAGCACGAGCACGAATTGTGATCCCTGACCAGCGCCGGCGCTCGAGACCCGGATCTCGCCCCGCATCCCGCGGGCGAGATCGCGGCTGATCGCCAGCCCCCGGTCACGCCGTACGATCATTCGCGCGCGGCGTTACGGCAAGCGTTGACGAAATGGCGGTCTGCTTCGTACGCTTCAGGGTGGAAGCACACCATCATCACCATCACGGTCCGGCGCGGTATGACCGCGCGTTCGCGATCGGCATCGGCCTGAATGTCGCCTTCGTCATCGCGGAGCTGATCTTCGGCGTGCGCGCGCACTCGCTCGCCCTCACCGCCGACGCGGGGCACAATCTCGGCGATGTCCTTGGACTCGGGCTGGCCTGGGCCGCGACACTGCTCGGCGCGCGGCGGCCGACGATGCGGCGGACCTATGGACTGCGCCGCTTTTCCATCCTCGCGGCACTTGGCAACGCCGGCTTCCTGCTCATCGCCGTCGGGGTGATCGCCGTCGAGGCGGTGCACCGCCTGCGCGAGCCGGGACCGGTCGCGACGACGACGGTCATCGTCGTCGCACTGATCGGCATCTGCATCAACCTCGGCACCGCGCTCGGTTTCATGCGCGGACGAAAGGAAGACCTCAACATCCGTGGCGCGTTCCTCCACATGCTCGGCGATGCCGCGGCGTCCGCGGGCGTCGTCATCGCCGCGGTCGCGATCTGGTGGACGGGGTGGACGTGGATCGATCCGGTCGTCAGCCTGATACTCGTCGCACTGATCATGGCCGGGAGCTGGGGGCTGCTGCGCGACTCGCTCAACCTCGCGCTCGACGCGGTGCCCCCGGGAATCGACACCGAGGTGGTGACGGCATATCTCGGATCGCTTCCGGGGGTGAGCGACGTGCACGACGTCCACATCTGGGGGTTGAGCACGACTCACGTCGCGCTCACCGCGCACCTCGTCGTGCCGGAGGGGGGCAACACCGATTCGCTGATCGCGACGGCGTCGCGGCAGCTGCACGACCGGTTCGGCATCGAGCATGCGACGATGCAGATCGAGCAGCGGCACCTCGCCCACGAGTGCGCGCTCGGTGGAGCGGCCTAGCTCGACGAACCGGCGCCAGCTGCACCCACGCTGCACCCACGCACTCAGGAAAATGATATCGATCCTCGAGGTCCGCACCGCGCGCGCCGAGCTGGCGATGCGCCTGTCCGTCGCGCTGCTGGCCGCCACTCCGTTCGCGCTCGGCGCACAGGGACGACTCGCTGACGAGGCAACGATCATCCGCGTCGCCAAGCAGGCAACGCCGGCGGTCGTCAGCGTCACCGACCCGGGGGTTGGCTCGGGCTCGGGGGTTCTCATCCGTGCCGACGGGATCATCATCACCAACGCCCACGTCGTCGGCAGTGCGACCCGGGTGCAGATCGGCCTGGCTGACGGACGCCAGCTCGAGGGCGAGGTGCTCGGCCGCGACCCGACGGTCGACATCGCGGTCGTCCGGATCGCGCTCACCGGGCTTCCGATCGCGCCGTTAGGCAATTCCGACCAGCTCGAGGTCGGGCAGACGGCGATCGCGATCGGCAACCCGGTCGGCCTCGACCGCACCGTCACGACCGGGATCATCTCGGCGATCAATCGCAGCCCGCGCGGCTTCGAGCTTGGCGGGTTGATCCAGACCGACGCGGCGATCAACCCGGGCAACTCGGGAGGCCCGCTGCTCGATTCACAGGGCCGCGTCGTCGGCATCAACAGCGCCGTCCTGCAGGGGACGACCGGCCTCGGGTTCGCGATCCCGATCAACCTGGCGCAGGACATCGCGAACCAGGTGCTGACGACGGGTCGCATCACGCGGGCCTACCTCGGCATCACCCCCGCCGACCTCTCGCCGGAGATCGCCGCCCGCTTCCGGCTGCCGGTGCGCGAAGGCGTGATCATCCGTCAGGTGGGACCGAACACGCCCGCCTCACGCGCCGGATTCCGGGCAGGCGACATCATCGTGTCAATCAACTCGGCACCGACGCGAACGTCGAGCGAGCTGCTACGCCTGCTGCGCGCGCGGAGGCCAGGCGACACCGTGCAGGTGGCGATCGTTCGGCTCGACGAACAAGGCAGACTGGCGGGACGGAGCACGATCAGCGTACGGCTCGAGGCGGCGCCGGTGCAATAAGGCGCTGCACGAAGAAGCGAGAGGCGGGATGGCGAAATCGACGCTGCTTGAAGCAGCGAAAGGCGGGGTGGCGAAAGCGATGCTGCTTGAAGAAGCGAAAGGCGGGGTGGCGGGATTTCCGATGCTTCGAAACCGCCCTGCCACGCGGCAACCAGCCCCGCCGCTGCGGTTCCGCTCCAGCCGGTCAGTTTCGTTGATCGCCTAACGCGCTGTTTCGCCACCCCGCCTCTCGCTGCTTCGTGCAGCGCAGTTTCTAGCTGGCGGGCGCCTCTCCGCCCTCCGCGAGCCACCGGACTGTGTCGAGCAGCCAGGGAATCGGAATCGGCTTCTGCCTCACGCGCCAGCGGCCTGGCGCTTCGGAGAGCTGCCAGAAGTCTTCGGACCAGCCACTGACGTAGAGCGTCGGGCGTTGGCCGATCCGGTCGGCGATGTCGCGCGCGACTTCGGCACCGTCGGCGTCGGGGAGGCCGATGTCGAGGATCAATGCATCGATCGCCCCCGAGACGCGGGCCACGGCGTCGAGCGCGTCAGCGCGGCTGCCGGCGGTGACGACATCGTATCCGCTCGCCGACAGCACCTCGCTGTACGCCTTGCAGATAGCCGGGTCATCGTCGACGACGAGGATGCGTTTCTGAGGGGGGACCGTCATGCGTTGGCTTCAGAGAGGGAGCAGCGGCCGACGTCGCATTGAACCATGCACCGGTGATCGCCGCCTCGACGCGGCCGAGATCCACCGGTTGTGCGTTGACGAGCAGCACGACGGTCAGCGCGTCGGCCGGGAAATATGCAACGAGGCTGCGTGCGCCGCTGCTCGAGCCGCCCGGATGGAAGAACGCACGATGTCCGCTGATCGATCCGATGACCGTGCCAAAGCCGTAGCCGGTCGCTTGGCCGGACGCCGGTGAGGTCATCGCGCTGTAGCTGGCCGCGCTCAGTAACCTGCCGCCGTGCAACGCGGCGGTCCAGCGGCCGAGGTCCTCGGCGCTCGAGCACATCCCGGCGGCGGCGCCTGTCGCGGTGACTGGGAGTACCTTGTCGATCCTTCGATAGCCGCCGGTCATCACGTAGCCGACCGCGCGCTCCGGGTCGCGCGCGCGGCAGAGCCGGGTGTGCTTCATTCCGAGTTGCTGGAAGAACGTCTCCGCGAGGTACTCGTCCCACCGCCGGCCGGTGGCGTGCTCGATCACGGCGCCGAGCAGCCGGCCAGGCCGGGAATCGAATCGGCGCGGAGGAGTGCCGCGATCGAGTCTGTCGCCGCGGCGACGCGCGCGGCCGGCGCCTGCGCCTGCGCAGCGTTCCTGGTGATGAAGCACACGACGGACGCAACGAACATCGCGGCGCGGCGCAGGGCAGCTCTCTTCATCGCAATGGGGTCGGGCAGGGGCGGAACGAAGGCGCACGCATCGACGTTCGACGGCAAGACAATCTTAGCCGCGATGGCCAAGGCTGCCCAGGGCGTCCGGGTGCGGATCGCGTAAAGGTTCGTAATATTCGCTTCGGCTCACATCGTGCGGTGCGCACGCATTCGCCAGGCGCGGCGCAGTTGTGTGCTCGCGCAATCGGCGTCACCAGAACACCAGAGAAACGAGAATGCGTACGATCCGTCACTCGATCACAGCTTCACTCGTCGGCGTCGCTGGCCTCCTCGCCGCGTGCACCAGCGGGGAGAAGAGCACGACAGACAGCACCGCGATGGCCGGCGGTGCCGCGGGTAGCAACGCGTCGTCCAGGTGCGCCGGCGACAACGCCGGACTCACCCTTCCCGCCGGCTTCTGCGCCAGCGTATTCGCCGACAGCGTCGGCAGCCCCCGGCACATCGTCGTCACGCCTAACGGCGTCGTCTACGCCACTCTCAAGACCCCGGCTCCCTCGGCTGACGGGAAGCCGTCGTTCAGCCCGAAGCGCGGCGTCGCGGCGATGCGCGACAGCAACGGCGACGGCAAGGCCGATTCGGTCGCCTACTTCGGCGGAACCGGCGAGACGGGCATCGCCATCTACAATGGCCACCTCTACGTCGACCAGCTGACGCGGGTCGTCCGCTTCCCGCTCGACTCGGCCACACTCGCGCCGACAGGCAGGATGGAGGTCGTCGTCCAGGGAATCCCGAGCAGGCCCGGTCACATCGCGCGGAACTTCGCCATCGACCGGAGCGGCGTGCTGTATTTGAACGTCGGGTCGGCAACGAATGCCTGCCAGCCCAAGGATCGCCAGCCCGATCTCGCCGGCGAGGATCCCTGCCGCGAGCTGGCAACGCGCGCCGGCATCTTCAAGTTCGATGCGAACAAGACCGGCCAGACGTTCTCGGCGGCGACGCGCTTCGCGACCGGAATCCGCAACGCGATGGGCATCGACGTCAACCCAGCGGACGGAAAGCTCTGGGCGACGCAGCACGGACGCGACGGTCTCTTCGACTACTGGAAGAGCAAGTTCCCCGACACGAAGTACCAGGCCGAGAATCCAGCCGAGGAACTGGTGCAGGTAAGCCAGAACGACGATTTCGGCTGGCCATACTGCTACTACGCGGTCGATCAGAACAAGCTCGTCGATGCGCCCGAGTACGGCGGCGACGGAAAGAAGAGCGATCGCTGCGGCAGCAAGAAGGGACCAGTCGCGACGTACGGTGGCCACTGGGCGCCGATGTCGCTGATGTTCTACACGGGAAGCCAGTTCCCCGCGAAGTACAAGAGCGGCGCGTTCATCGTATTCCATGGCTCATGGAATCGCGCACCCGAACAGCAGGCCGCTGGTCGAGTTGTCTTCCAGTCGCTGAACGGCGACAAGTCCGGCGGGGACTACGAGATCTTCGCGGACGGATTCTCCGGCGTTCCCGCCAACGAAGTGCAACCCGGCAACGCGAAGCATCGCCCTAACGGCATCGCGCAGGGTAGCGATGGCGCACTCTACATCTCGGATGATGCGGCGGGCCGGATCTATCGCATCACGTATAACGGGACTCGATAACACGGAAAATCCGGCCGGGGCGCGGGCCCCCGGTCCCTGAGCATCGTCCCACAAACAAGGCTCCGTGCTCGTCCCGAAGCTGTTTACAACGCTCCAGTCCTACGACCGCGACCAGTTCCTCGCCGACCTGACCGCTGGAGTCGTCGTTGGCATCGTCGCCTTCCCGCTCGCGATCGCGTTTGCGATCGCGAGCGGCGTGACCCCGGAACGGGGCCTCTACACCGCGATAATCGCCGGTTTCATCATTTCGGCGTTAGGCGGTTCGCGGGTCCAGATCGGCGGACCGACCGGCGCCTTCATCGAGATCGTCTACGGCATCGTCCAGGCCTTCGGCGTCGACGGCCTGTTCGTCGCGACGCTCATGGCCGGTGTCATCCTGATCGTACTCGGCGCCGTCAGGCTCGGCTCGGTCATCAAGTTCGTCCCGCAACCGGTGGTGATTGGCTTCACCAGCGGCATCGCGGTGATCATCTTCTCGAACGAGGTGAAGGACTTTCTCGGCCTGCGCATGGGAGCGCTGCCGGCGGAGTTCATTCCCAAGTGGCGGCTCCTGTTCGAGCACTTGCCGGCGTTCAACCCCTACGCGATCGGCATCTCGGCGTTCAGCCTCGCCTTCATGCTCATCTGGCCGCGCGTCAGCCGGCGTGTGCCTGGTCCGTTCATCGCGCTGGTCCTCGCCGCGGTCGCAGTGCACGCGCTCCACCTTCCCGTCGAGACGATCGGCAGCCGCTTCGGAGGCATCAGCGCTGGCCTTCCGCAGTTCGCGCTTCCGCGGGTTCCACTCTCGCAGCTCGGGGCACTGGTCGTTCCCGCCTTCACGATCGCCGTGCTCGGCGCGATCGAGTCGCTGCTGTCGGCGGTGGTGGCCGACGGAATGATCGGCAGCAGGCATCGCTCGAACATGGAGCTGGTCGCGCAGGGTGTCGCCAACGTCGTCTCTCCACTGTTTGGAGGGATCCCCGCGACTGGTGCGATCGCGCGCACGGCGACCAATGTGAAGAACGGCGGACGCACGCCGGTCGCCGGGATCGTGCACGCGGTCACGCTGCTCCTGATCACCGTCTTCTTCGCGCGCTGGGCAGCGCTGATACCGATGCCGGCGCTCGCCGCGATCCTCGTGCTCGTTGCCTACAACATGAGCGAGTGGCGCACCTTCCGCGCCGAGCTCCACGCGCCGAAGAGCGATGTCGCCGTTCTGCTCGCGACGTTCTTCCTTACGGTGCTGGTCGACCTGACCGTCGCGATCGGGGTGGGGATGGTCGCCGCCTCCTTCCTCTTCATGCGCCGGATGGCCGAGGTGACCAACGTCAGCGCGGTGACCGCGGAGCTGGAAGACGGCGAGGACCCCTACACCACCGCCGCCAATACCGTTAGGCGCAAGTCGGTTCCGCCGGGAGTGAATGTCTTCGACGTCAACGGTCCGTTCTTCTTCGGCGCCGTCGCCACGTTCAAGGACACCATCGGCCGCATCGCCGGCAACCCACGAGTCCTGATCATCCGGCTGCGCAACGTCCCCGCGATCGACTCGACCGGCATGCACGCGCTCAAGGATGTCGTGCGGCGCTCACGCGGAGACGGGACGCTGGTGATGCTGTCCGACGTCCAGCCGCAACCACTGGCGGCGCTGAGGCGGGCGGGGGTACTCGCCGAGATGGGAGAGGAGAACGTTTTCGAAGACCTCGACGCGGCGCTCGAGGGGGCGAGGGAATCTTTGGCTTCTCGGTGAAGGCTGCACGACGCAGCGAGAGGCGGGGTGGCGAAATCGAGGCTGCACGACGCAGCGAGAGGCGGGGTGGCGAAACAGCGCGTTAGGCGTTGACCGAAGCTGACCTGCCACACCGCAACTCCAACGGCGGTGCTGGTTGCCGCGTGGCAGGGCGGTTTCGAGCAGCGGAACTTTCGCCACCCCGCCTCTCGCTGCTTCAAGCAGCATCGTCTTCGCCACCCCGCCTCTCGCTGCTTCGTGCAGCGTCCCAGCCGATCTAGATCGTCCCCGCTTTCATCTCCCTCACCGCATAGTCGCACGCCCGTGCCGTGAGTGCCATGTACGTGATCGACGGATTCACGCACGAGGAGCTGGTCATCGCCGAGCCGTCCGTCACGAACAGGTTGGGCACATCGTGCGCCTGGTTGTAACCGTTGAGCACCGACGTCTTCGGGTCGCGCCCCATCCGCGCGGTCCCCATCTCATGGATGCCGAGGCCGGGCTCGGCGCCGAGTCCGCCGGGTTTGTGGTTGTCGAAGGTCGCGACGTTCTTCACGCCCGCCGCCTCGAGCATCTCGGCCGCGGACGCAGCCATGTCCTTTCGCATCGCCAGCTCATTCGGGCCCCATGAACAGTCGATCCTGAGGATGGGGATCCCGTAATCGTCGGTCCGGTCGCTGACCGTCACCATGTTCTCGGCGCGCGGCAGACACTCGGCGAAACCGTTGATGGCGAATGACCAGTCTCCGGGCTCGCGCAGACGGCGCTTCAGCTGCACCCCGAAGCCGGGCTCTGTTCCGCCGCGGCCCCAGCCGGCGCGGCTTCCGCCACCCTGGTAGCCGAAGCCGCGAATGTAGTCGCTCTGCTTGGACTTCTCGTCACCGAGGTTGCGGAAGCGGGGGACGTAGATGCCGTTAGGCCTGTTCCCCTGGTAGTAATGATCCTTCAGTCCCGGAACGTCGCCGCGAGCGCCAGCCTGGAAGTGATGGTCCATCAGGTGGTGCCCGAGCGTGCCGCTCGAGTTTGCGAGGCCGTTCGGAAAGCGCGCCGATTTCGAGTTGAGGAGGATCTGCGCGGTCCCTAACGTCGAGGCGTTGACGAAGACGACTCGTGCCCGGTACTCGCGCTCCTCCTTCGTGTTGGCGTCGATCACGCGGACGCCGGTGACCCTGTTCCTTGCGTCGTCGTAGAGCACCGAGTGGACGATCGAGTCCGGGAGGATCGTCAAGCGGCCGGTCTTCCGTGCGGCCGGCAGCGTCGACGACTGGCTCGAGAAGTACGACCCGGTCGAGCAACCGCGCTCGCACGGGCCACAGTAGTGGCAGGCGGCGCGGCCGTTATGGTCCTGCGTCAGGATGGCGACGCGGCCGATCGTCATGTGCCGGCCGGTGAACTTCTTCTCGACGCCACGCTTCACGAACTTCTCGGCGGCGTTCATCTCCATCGGCGGGAGGAACTCGCCGTCCGGCAGCTGCGGGAGCCCGAGCTTCTCCCCGCTGACGCCGATGTGCTTCTCGACGTAGCTGTACCAGGGCGCAATGTCGGCGTAACGGATCGGCCAATCGACCGCGACGCCGTCGCGCAGGTTTGCCTCGAAGTCGAGATCGCTCCAGCGATAGACCTGCCGGCCCCAGATCAGCGACTTCCCGCCGACCTGGTCGCCCTGAATCCAGGTGAACGGCTTCTCCTCGACGTACGGGTATTTAGTATCTTTTGCGAAAAAATGCTTGTTCGCCTCACGGAATTGGCCGGTTCGCGCCTGGACCGGATACTCCTCCGCGCCCTGGACATCGGGGTTGATCCGCCGGTTGTGCAGCGGGAATTCCCAGTTGGACTTGTGCTCGGTGATGTAGTCCTTGCCGTGCACGACGTCGCGCCCCCGCTCGACGATGAGCACGCGAAGCCCCTTCTCGGTGAGCTCCTTCGCCGCCCAGCCCCCGCTGATCCCCGACCCGATCACGATCGCGTCGTAGTCGTCCGCCTTCGCATGAATGAACATCTATCGCTCCTCGGCGCGCTGCGCGGTCATGCCCACGCCCGGTTGCCCGGCCGATAGGGCATGTCGCCTTTCCAGATTCCCATCGGATTGACGCGCAGCTCCTGCGTCGCGCCGGGCTGCGACGTGTAGTAGCCGACCAGCGTGATCTCCTTCAGCCGGCGCCAGAACCACCCCGACGCGATCTCGGTGCGCACGTCCTCGGTGGCGCCATCGACATCGGCCGCCGTTGGCTGGGCAAGCGACCCGCTGCCTCCACTGCCGGGACCGACGACCGCATCGCGCGGTGGCGGCTGCTCCTTCTTCTCCTGCTTCGCGACCATCCCCTGCGCCGGGTAGGCTTCGGTGTCCATCGTGGTCAGGATCGCGACCTGCTGCGCGCGCGTCGTGGCGAGGAAGTTCTTCTTGTGTTTGCGCAGCGCACGCACGTCGACGCCGCGCAGCCCGGCGAGGAATCTGGTCCGCTCCGGCGCGCGATAGTGGTCGGTGAGCAGCGCGTCGACGAATCGATGGACCCCCGCGTCCCGCGCGCCCGGCGTGTCCGTGCGCGGGATGACGTGCTCGACGAGCGCCGTGACCAGCGCCAGCTGCTCGGGCGTGAGCGTGCGCGGCATCCATTGCCCTGCGCCCCGGTCTCGGGGCCCTTCAGCCAGCGTCCAGGCAAACGCATCCTCCGCCATCGCACCGGCAACGGTGCTCGCCGCGAGCGTCCCCCCGAGAAAGATCGCGAGGCGCTGCAGCGCGTCACGTCTGCTGACCTGTTCCGGCCCGTTGGCTGAGCTGTCCATTCAGACTCCCGCTATTCGACGCGATCGTTTTCGAACGCCATGTCACCCCTCACCTTCCGAGCATCGCCAACTCGCCCCCCGCCCCCCGCCCCTCGCCCCGCTGCTAGACACTGCAGATTTCGACTGCTGCCCTCAGCGACGTCAATGGATCCTTCGTCGGCACGAATTCATGCGCGACAAAGCCCGTGAATCCGGTGTCCGCGATCGCGGCGGCGACCGCGCGATAGTTGAGCTCCTGCGTTCCGTCGAGCTCGTGCCGTCCCGGGACGCCGCCGGTGTGGAAGTGGCCGATCTCCGCCGCATAGTCGCGCACGGTGCGGATGACGTCCCCCTCCATGATCTGCATGTGGTAGATGTCGTAGAGCAGCTTCACGCGCGCCGACCCGATGCCGCGGATCACCGCGGCACCGAAGGCGGTGTGATCGCCCTGGTAGTCCTTGTGATCGACCTTGCTGTTCAGCAGCTCGACGCAGATGGTGACCTTCTGCTCTTCGGCGAGCGGGGCGATGCGCTTCAGCCCGGCGACGCAGTTCGTGATCGCCTGCGCGTCGCTCATGCCGTTCCGGTTTCCGAACATCGCGATGACGTTAGGCACGCCCTCGCGAGCGGCCCGCGGGATCGTCGCCTCGAGCTCGCTGAGGAGCATCGCGTGGTTCGAGACGTTGTTGAAGCCGGTCGCGATGAAGTCGTTGCGCTTCGTCGGATACCCCATCGAGGGAACGAGCCCGGCATCGCGGGCCACCGCCCACTCCTCGGGCTGCAGCAGGTCGATCCCGGCGAGGCCCATCGCCTTGGCCGCACGACAGAACTCCGGAAGCGGAATCGCATTGTACGGCCAACGCGAAACCGACTGTCGCAAACGGCCGCGCACCGGCGAGGCGACGGCCGATGCCGATTCTGCGGCACTCGGCGCGCACCCCAGCGCGGCGACGGAGCCGACGACGACAGCCGACGCGGCGATCATCTCCCTTCGGGTGACTGCTCGACTTGGCTGATCCATTGGCACTCCGCGGGATGGTCAGGGCGGCGAATGTGCCGCGCGGACCGTGCCGAGGCAAGCCGCGGCCTGACGCGCCCGAGCCTGCGCGACGGGTCACCGGCGGGCTTCCAACCTTTTTCGCGGTCGCGTCGTCGAAAGAGCGGAACCCTCTGGGTTGAAACGCACCGTGTCTCTCCTCGT
Organism: Gemmatimonadaceae bacterium; assembly: GCA_031359795.1. GTDB lineage: Bacteria > Gemmatimonadota > Gemmatimonadetes > Gemmatimonadales > Gemmatimonadaceae > JABFXC01. The sequence continues at coordinate 26,846 of JANMAM010000070.1, read as the reverse complement.
AGACCGCTTCATGTCTCACAATCTCCCGCCGCGCCTGCGCGCAGCCCTCCTCGCCGCGAGCATCGCGCTACTCGCTGCCCCCGTCACGATCGCCGCCCAGGCCTCCGTGCATCCCGTTGCCCCACCGGTCGCGAGCGCGACGCGGCGATCGGGACCGGTCGTGATCGACGGCCAGCTCGACGAGGCCGCGTGGGCGCGGGCGACCCCGATCACCAGCTTCAAGCAGACGCAGCCCAACGAAGGCGCGCCTGCATCGCTCCCAACCGAAGTGCGCGTGCTGTTCGATGACGGCGCGCTCTACATCGGCGCGCGGATGACGGACCCGCTCGGGCCGGCCGGGATCCGCGCTCCACTCGCGCGGCGCGACCAGCTGCTCGCGGCCGACGGCAACAACGGCTCGTTCAATTCGCTCACGACCGACAAGATCGCGATCGTCCTCGACCCGTATCACAACCATCTCGACGAGGCGTGGTTCGAGGTGAATCCCTCCGGTGTCCGAGGGGAGTCGTTCAACGGCGACGACTCGTGGGATCCGGTGTGGGAGGGCGCGGCGCATGTCGACGGCAACGGGTGGACCGCCGAGATGCGCATTCCGTATTCGCAGCTGCGCTTCTCGCGCGACAGCAGCCAGACGTGGGGGATGCAGATCTGGCGCTACGCCGATCGTCTCAATGAGCAGGACATGTGGTCGTTCCGGCGGCGCAACGAGAGCGGCGGCGCGGCGTTCTACGGGCACCTCGAGGGACTGAGCATCGTCGATCGCCCGCGACAGCTCGAGCTGCTGCCTTACGTCGTGTCGAAGGGCCAGTTCAAGTACGCGCGCCCCGGCGATCCGTATCACGACCGCTCCGACCTGGGGTTCAACGCCGGAGCGGATCTCAAGTACCTGCTGACCAGCAATCTCACGCTCGACGCGACGTTCAATCCCGACTTCGGCCAGGTCGAGGTCGATCCGGCGTCGCTCAACCTCTCGGCGTTCGAGACGTACTACGACGAGAAGCGGCCATTCTTCGTCGCCGGCCGCAGCGCATTCAACTTTGGCGGAACGAGCTGTTTCTTCTGCAGCAACTTCTCGGGGCTCGGCGTCTTCTACTCACGGCGCATCGGGCGGCCTCCGCAGCTGCAGGGCTACGTGAACAATCTCGCCGGCAACACCGGCTTCGCCGACGTACCCGATCAGGCGACCATCCTCGGCGCGGCAAAGATCACCGGACGCACCAGCAGTGGCTACACGATCGGTGTGATGGACGCGGTCGCCAACCGCGAGACGGCGCGGTACATCACCGCGCCCGGCGCGCCGGAGCTCACGCAGGAAGTAGAGCCGCTCAGCAACTATTTCGTCGGCCGGGTGAAGAAGGAGCTGCGCCAGGGTGCGACGACGGTCGGCGCCGTGGTGACGTCTACCGTTAGGCGTCTCGGTGGCGACTCCGCGCTGGTGGCGCGGCTGCACGACAACGCGACGGCGATCGGCGTCGACTGGAGCCACAGCTGGGACCGTCGCCGCTACCGCTGGCGCGGCAGCGTCGTCGGATCCGGAGTCAGTGGCTCCTCGGAAGCAATTGCGGCGACACAGCAGTCGAGTGCGCATTACTTCCAGCGCCCCGATCGCCGCGTGACGAGCGATGGGATCTTCGGTGCCGCCTTTGACACGAACGCGACATCGCTGCGCGGCTATGGACTCTACACCCGCCTCGCCAAGGAGAATGGCGATTGGCTCTGGGAGACCGCGCAGAACTGGCGGAGCCCGGGCTTCGAGGTGAACGATCTCGCGTTCCTCGGCCGCGCCGATTACAAGTGGATGAACTTCAACCTCGCCCGCCAGTTCACGACGCCGACGAAGTACTACCGGAGCATCTTCACGTCCGCCGGTGCGCAGCAGCAGTTCAATTACGATGGACTGCGAACCGACCAGCAGGCGCAGGCGTACTACGGGATGGAATTTCCGAATTACTGGAATCTCCGCACCTTCTACATCTACCATCCGGTCACCGAGGACGACCGCCTGACGCGCGGCGGTCCGACAGTGAAGCGGAGCGGCTACAACTTCGCACATTTCCAGGTGTCGACCGACGCACGCGAGCGGGCCGTGTTCGACGTGACCTTCCAGGCTGCTCGCGGCATCGCGGCGCCGACACGGACCTTCTACTTCTCTCCCGGCGTCGCGCTCAAGCCGGCAGCGAGCGTCTTCATTCAGTTCTCGCCGAGCTTCAGCGACGACGAGGATGCGGCGCAGTACGTGAGGGCGGTTCGTGACCCGACGGCGACGGCGTTTGGCGGCAGCCGCTACGTCTTCGCCTACCTCAGGACGAAGACGGTGTCGTTCGACACGCGGGTCAACTGGACGCTCAAGCCGGACCTCACGCTCCAGCTCTTCGCGCAGCCGTTCTTCGCGAGCGGGGACTACTCGCGATTCCGCGAATTCGCCGCGCCGCGCCGCCTGACGAAGCTGGAGTACGGGCGCGACATCGGCATCATCGACACCACCGCGAGCGGCTACGGCATCGACCCCGATGGCAGCGGTCCGGCGGCGCGCTTCACGATCGGGCGCCCCGACTTCAGCTACCGCGCCCTCCGCGGGACAGCGGTGCTGCGCTGGGAGTATCGTCCCGGCTCGACGATGTTCTTCGTCTGGACGCAGCAGCGCGAGGGAAGCAGCGATGTCGGCGATTACCAGTTCCGCCGCGACTACTCAGCGCTCTTCCGCGATCGGCCGGACAACGTCTTCCTGGTAAAGGCGACGTACTGGATCGGTCGTTAGGCTCGGTGCTCGGATTCGCGGAGCGGGGGCCAGAGGCCTGGCGGTGGGCACTGCGGAACGTCAGGCAGTTCCTCAGCCCCGGCCCCTGGCCCCCGGCCCCCCGAGCGACTCGCGGGCCTTGAGCTGCTGGCCGATCGAGAACGCGGCGTGGGCGATGACGAGCAGCCGCGACGCGGATTCACCGTCGGTGGCGACGCTCAGCTTGATCGCGGCAATCGTCTCGCCGTTAGGCGCCTGGATCGGGGCGCCCATTCCCGGCAGCTTTGCGGCGCGCATCACGTCGAGCTGCTTGCCCGCCGAGAAGAGGATGACCCCCTCCCGATCGACCAGCGATGCGACGTGCGGCACGTCCTGATGCGCGCGCGACAGCCACTCGAGGTGCGGCTGCGTGAGCTCGATCAGCTCGGCGTTCAGAACGCGGCGGCGCTGGATTTCTTCCGTCGAGACGTGCCAGCCCGCGATGTTCTGAGCAACCGGTGCGAGCGTGTCTGCCATGCCTGACGGCTCCTCAATGGAAAAACCCGCGGCCGCGTCGCGACGAAGTGTCGTCGAGCGCTGGGCGGCCACGGGATCGCGAACCCTTGTCGGCCTTTCGGATCATGTATGGTGCGGTGATACGCCCGCGTAGAAAGACGAATAACCGAACGCGGGCGTAACCGCGCGGCGGGGCGCTAAAGCTCGATCTGCGCGCCCAACTCGACGACGCGATCCGCCGGAAGGCGGAAGAAAACGGTCGCTCGCCGGGCGTTGCGCGACATCAGCGCGAACAGGCGTTCCCGCCAGATCGCCATCCCCGGTCGATTCGTGGCGAGCAGCGTCTCCCGCCCGAGGAAGAAGGTGATCTCGGCGGGATCGATGTGGAGCTCCTCGCGGCGCAACCGCTCGATCAGCTCCGGGACCCCGGGATCCTCGGAAAAACCGTGATGCGCGACCACCCGGTACAGGTTGCTCGCCAGATGCTCGACCTTCACGCGATCCTCATCGGCGACGTGCGATGTCGTGTCCGTGAGCAACGCGAGCAGCACGACACGTTCGTGGAGGATCTTGTTGTGCTTGAGGTTCTGCAGCAGCGCGTGGGGAACCGCCAACGGGTCGCGCACCAGGTAGACCGCGGTTCCCGCGACCCGCGTTGGCGGACTCGCCTGAATGTCGGCGAGAAACCGCTCGAGCGGAATCGTGCGCTCGACGATGCGCTCGGCGAGAATCGACCGGCCGCGATTCCACGTTGTCATAACGGTGAAGACCACGCCGGCAACGACGAGCGGGAACCACCCGCCGCTCGGGATCTTGAGCAGGCTCGCCCCCCAGAACGCGAGATCGACGGAGAGGAATGCGGCGCTCAACGCGACCACCGCCGGCAAGCTCCAGTGCCAGCGCGTCCGGGCGACCACCGCGAAGAGAATGGTCGTGAACACCATGTCCGTCGTCACTGCCACCCCGTACGCCGCGGCGAGGTTGCTCGACGTCCTGAAACCGGCGACGAGCCCGATGCACGCGATCATCAGCACCCAGTTCAGCCCGGGGATGTAGATCTGTCCGATCCGCGTCGTCGACGTGTGGCGGATCTCGACGCGCGGCAGGTAGCCGAGCTGCACTGCCTGACGCGTGAGCGAGAATGCGCCGGAAATCACCGCCTGCGACGCGATCACCGTCGCGATCGTCGTCAGCACCACCATTGGAATGAGCGCCCACTGCGGCGCCAGCCGGAAAAAGGGGTGGCTCGCGTTCTCCGGATCGACGAGGACCAGCGCGCCCTGCCCGAAATAATTGAGCAGCAGGGCGGGCAGCACGAAGCAGAACCAGGTGAGCCGGATCGGGCGCAGGCCGAAGTGCCCCATGTCGGCGTACAGCGCCTCGCCACCAGTGACCGCGAGAAACACGGAGCCCAGGACGAGGAATCCGTGGGATCCATTGTCCGCGAAAAACTTCACGCCATAAAGCGGACTGACGGCGGCCAGCACCGCCGGGTGCGCGACGATCTGCACGATCCCGAGCGCGGCGAGTGCGGCGAACCACACAAGCATGACCGGGCCGAACACCGCGCCGATTCGCGCCGTGCCGCGGTGCTGCACCCAGAAGAGCGCGACCAGGATCGCGATCGTGATCGGGATGACCCATCGCGCAAACACGGGCGTCGCGACTTCGATTCCCTCGACCGCGCTCAACACCGAGATCGCTGGCGTGATCATCCCGTCGCCGTAGAGCAGCGAGGCACCGAACAGCCCCAGTAATACCAGCACCATTCGCCGCTTCCGTCGCGCCGAGGGATCGACAGGCGTCACCAGTGCGGTGAGCGCGATCATTCCGCCCTCGCCGCAATTGTCGGCGCGCATCACGAACAGCAGATACTTGATCGAGATGACGATGATCAGCGCCCAGAGAATGAGCGATAGGAGCCCGAGCACGTTGTCGTGCGTCGGCGCGACCCCGTGCACCCCGTGCAGCGCCTCACGCATCGCGTAGATCGGACTGGTCCCGATGTCCCCGTAGACGATGCCGAGCGCAGAGAGGGAGAGCGCGGCGAGACCGCTGCCCGCGTGAGGTCCGTGAGATGCTTCGCTCTTGCTCGCTGACGCCATGGCTCCCCTCTGCGGTTCAATCGACGGTTACAATGATAGGCCATGGTGCGGGCCCCGCGTCAGCAGGGACCTTCCGTGCCCTGATTCGCGTTGGACCGTAAGTTGAATCGACCGCAGCGCCGGTCTGCCTCCCTTACCAATCACCGGACTCCCGCGTGACCGCTGCCGCTTCCGACGACGAGCTTCCCGACGCTCCGCCCTCGACGACGCACCCATCGGACCTCGGCTTCGGCCGCGTCGTGGCGAACCAGGTGCGCGGGCGCTTCCTCTCCCACGACGGGGTGCCGACGAGCCGCAAATACGGACTCGGCGCACAGCGGGCGGCGCGCTTCTACCTCAACGCGCTCAGCGTCAACTGGCCGACGTTCATGGCCTGGCTGATCGGCGGGCTGCTGCTGATGAACGGCTGCTTCGCGCTCGCCTACGTCGCGTTAGGCGACGGCGCGCTGCACGGCGTGACCGGGCTCGGCATCGACGACCCATTCCTCCGCGCCTTCAGCTACAGCGTCGGCGTGTTCACGACGACAGGAACGGGTGCGATGTACGCGGTCGGCGCGACGGCGAACTGGCTGGTGGTGTTCGAGTCGCTGGTCGGCCCGCTCACCCTCGTCATCGTCGCCGGCCTTCTCATCGCCCGCCTGACGCGCCCGCGGATGCGGCTTCGCTTCAGCGAATCGGCGATCGTTGCCCCGTATGAGGGCGGACGCGGCCTGATGTTCCGGATGGTGAACGAGCAGCCCGGTGAGCTCAGCGACGTCCAGGTCCGCGTGAACCTCGTCATCTTCGAGGAGATCGACGGCCGTCGCGAGCGAAACTTCTATCCCCTCACCCTCGAGCGGAACTCGGTCGAGTTTTTCACGTTGCACTGGACGGTCGTGCATCCACTCACCGCCGACAGCCCGCTCCGCGGCACGACCCCGGAATCCCTCCGCGCCGCCGAGGCCGAGCTGCTGATCCTGGTGAACGCGCACGAAGAAACGTTCTCGACCCGGGTGACGACGCGCGCATCCTACGTCTGGGACGAGATCCGCTGGGACGTGAAGTGGGCGAGCATCTTCGCGAGCGGCCCCGATGGTGTCCTCGCCATCGACGTCGACCGCCTGAACCGCACCGAGCGCCTCGACGAAGGCGCGACGAGCACTCCCGCGCCACTCGAGTTGGTCGGCGCGACAGCTGTGAGCGATAAGCGCTGAGCAGTCAGCGAAGGCCGGCTGTTGCTGATCCGCTCCGCGGGGCCGCTGGCCTCCTGGCAAGTCGGCCGTAGCCCTCAGCATCCGGGCTTCGTGACAGTCAAATTTTGTGAGACACCGAGACACCGAGCACAGCCCGCAGGGCTGAGCAGTTGCAGCAGGGTCGAACTGCTTGGGGGCAAGTGGGTGAGATTGTCTCGCCCCGCTTGCCCCCCAATGCCATTCCGGCTCGTGCGATCGCGATTTCGCGATGCAAAGCTGCTCTCGGTGTCTCGGTGTCTCACCCTTACAGACTGTCACGACGCCCGGATGCTGAGGAATAAGGCCGACTTGCCAGGAAGCCAGCGGCTCAGAGGCACGGATCAGCAACAGCCGCTGACGGCCTGCCGCTTATCGCTGATCGCCGTTACCCGTCAGGCCTAACGCGGCGCGACGCCAGCCCGCCTAGCGGACGTCGCCCGCCCCGGCGCGGATGGATTCGAGGTCGAGCTCCTGTTCGAGCTCGCGCAACACCTCGTCGGAGATCGTGCCTTCATTGCGCAACCGCACGAGGATCCGGCGCTCGGCGTGGATCATGCCGGCGCGGAGGCGGCGGCGGGCGCGGGGGCCGCCGCCGTGATGTTCGTGCAACCGGGCGCGGTCGCGAAGCTCGGTCCGGAGCCATTCGACGTCGCGCTGGTCGACCCAGGATTCGCGCGACATGTCCTCGAGCGCCTCGGCGCCGCGGCGGAGTGCTTCGCGGCGGGCGAGACGCTCTTCCTCGAGCTGCTTCTCCTCACGCGGGAAGTTGAAGGCGCGGATGATCGGTGCGAGCGTCAGCCCCTGCACGACGAGCGTCATGACGATCACGCACATCGCGATCAGCACGATCTCGGTCCGGTACGGAAAGGGTCGCCCGTTGCCGAGCACGATCGGCAACGACAGCGCCGAGGCGAGCGACACGATGCCGCGCATGCTCGTCCAGCCGACGAGGAACAGCGACTTCCGGCGCTCGGGCGATGGATTGATCCGCGCTTTGCGGCGTTCTTCGGCGGAGAGCAGCGTCCAGATCGGCACCCAGAGCAGCCGCACGACGATCGCGACGACTCCGATGATCGCGCCCGTCCGCAGCGCGAACAGCAGCGTCGGCGTGGGCACCGTCCGCACCATCGCGCCGAATTGCGCGCCGAGCAGGAGGAAGATCATCGCGTTGAGCAGAAACACGACGAGGTCCCACACGGTGCGCGTCTGCAGTCGCGACATCGGCGAGACCGCGGTCGACAGGTTCTGGCCGAGGTAGAGGCCGCCCGCCACGCAGGCCAGCACCGCTGACACGTGCAGTGACTCCGCCGCCGTCCACGCCAGGTACGGACCGGCAAGCGTGAGCAGCGTCTCGGCGAGCGCGTCCTTCGTCCAGCGCGATGCGCGGATGATCAGCCACCCGACGAGCAGGCCGACCAGCGTGCCGATGCCGGCGTCGATGAAGAACCGGACGACCGATTCACCCCAGCTGAAGACCCCGGTGACCGCCGCCGCGATCGCGGTGCGGAAGAGGATCAGCGCCGAGGCGTCGTTGACGAGGCTCTCTCCCTCGAGGATGACGGTGACCCGGCGGGGCACCGGCAGCCGAGAGACGATCGCGGCCGCGGCGACGGCGTCGGGTGGGCTGATGATCGCGCCTAACGCGATGGCGACTGGCCACGGGATGCCTGGCATCAGCATCCGCGCGACGACCGCGACCGCGACCGAGGTCACCAGCACCAGCGCAACGGCGAGCGACCCGATCGGGCGGATGTTCGCCTTGAACTCGCGGAGCGGCGTGAAATACGCCGCCGCCCAGAGGATCGGCGGGAGGAAGACGAAGAAGACGACTGATGGATCGAGCTCGGGGATCGTGACCCCGGGAATCAGCCCGATGACGAGACCAGCCATCACCTGCAGGATCGGCGTCGGGACGGGCAGTCGCCGCGCCAGCGCCGTCAGGGCGACGACGAGAGCGGCGAAGAAAATTGCGAGGACGATCGGTGAGAAGTTGGGCACTCCTGACGTCGCGTCAGCGGTTGACCGGTGCGTTCGTTCGCACGATGAACGCGACGGTCGGGTCGACGGGATAGCGCCCGAAGCGCGACCCATAGATCGCCAGTCCGCCGGGGAGCGCGTCACTCACCTCGAGCCGGATCACCACGAATCCCGCTCGCGCGGCAGCGTCGAGCGCGGCAGTGGACAGCGGAACGCGGAGCAGCTGCCCGTATGATCCGGCTTCGCGCAGGTACTTGTCACGCAACTGCGAATGCCACGAGAGAATGCCGCGATGGTCGGCGGGATCGTCGGTGAGCTCGTAGCGGCCAGCCGCGATTCCGTTCGCCGACACGGTCACGGCGCTCGGGTAGATCTTCTCGTCGGTCATCGGATACGAATTGCGATTGCGACTCGGATCCTGGAGACCGCCACCGCGCATGTAGTCGCCGTCGTCCTTTGTGGTGCTGTCCCGATCCTTGCCGAAGAGCTGCTTCGCCGATGCCTCGACGATGAACTCTGCGCCAGTCACCTCTGCGCGCGCGAGCCCCGCTGGCCACGGGATGCGATACTCGAAGTATCCCGAGCCGGCACCGTTCACCTTGAGCCCGTCGAGCACCTTCCATGTCTTCGCCGACCAGCGCGCATCGGTGTAGTCGGCGGCAGCGACGCGGGACACGCGCGCACTCCGTCCGTCGGCGAGCTGCACGCTGGCCGGCGCCGCGCCTTCGACGACAAAGGTCGTGAAGTTGTGGTTCAGCACCACGCCGGATACCTCCTCGAGACGCGTCGTCAGCACCACCACCGCCGGCTCACCCGGCATGGTGACACTGACCGGCGCGAGCGCTTCGGACATCCACGGCCGGTACGGCACGCGCCGGGCCGAGCTGCCGTAGACCTTCCGCTCGCCTAACGTGTTCCAGCCGTAGAGCTCCGTGCGCAGCACGAGCGAGTCGCCGGCGAACCTGGTATCGCTGAGGAATGATGCGTAGAGCGGGACCTGCACCGTCTGGCCCGGCTGCACGCTCTCACTGCCGGCGCGGCCGACTGCCACGTAGAACGGCGAGTGGAAGTCGCGCAGCGACATCCCATCCGCGATCTCGCCGACGCCAGTCTCCTTGTTCGTCCGGTCGAAGCGCCAGTAGCCATTCCATTCATTGATGACGTCGTGATGCTCCGTGTACAGCCATCCCGCCAGCTTCGGATGCCGGCGGAAGGCGTCGATCGCCATGTGGTAGTCCCAGCTCCAGTCGACATCGCCGGTGCTCCCCTCGTAGCCCCAGACGTTGCCGAACTCCGAGTTCACGTTAGGCTGCGATCCCTGCACGTAGCCCTTCTCGAAGTTCCAATGCGACCCCGGAAAGGTGCTGTCGGCGATCATCGCGACATGACTCTCCCACTGCCAGCCGGGGAGGTAGTTGTGCCAGGAGTTGAGGTCGGTGATGGTGTGGCCACGCCCGCAGCAGACCGAGTTGTCCTCGATCACCCGCGTCGAGTCGAGTGACTTCGCGAGACGGAAGACGGCGGCAACACGCTTCTGCGTCGCGGGAAGATACTCCTCCTTCGTACCGCGCTTCGTCGTCAGCCCCCAGGTCTCGTTGAACAGGATCCACGAGAACACGGCCGGGTGATTGTAGTCGCGCTTCACCATCTCGCGGAGCGCGTACTCGTGCTCGCGGAAGGCGGTGTCGCTCGGCTGTCCCCACCAGTTGGGAACGTCGGCCATGATCAGCACCCCGAGCTTGTCTGCCCAATACAGCTTGCGCGGGGTTTCGATCTTGATGTGCTCGCGCAGCCCGTTCAATCCGATCTCGCGCGCGCGCACGATCTCCATCCGCAGCACCGAGTCGGTGGGGAACGTGTAGAAGCCGGTCGGATGATACGCCTGGTCGAGCGCGAGCTGCAGGTAGACCGGTTTCCCGTTGATCGCGACGTACGGGATGTCCGTTCCCGGAAGGTTGACCGCGCTCAGCGTCCGCATGCCGAAGTAGGTGCGCACCGAGTCGGTCACGACCCCCGCGCCGCTGACGGTGGCCGCCACCTCATGGAGGAAGGGATCCTCGAGCGACCAGAGGTGCGCGTTAGGCAGGGGCACGTCGAACTGCAGCGTTCGCGCGCCAGCCGGGATCGCCCGCGCGACTGCCGGCGCACCGTCGCGGTTGGTGAACGCGAGACGCAGTGAGAGCGGACGCGTCGCCTGCGCGGCGAGGCGCAGGTTCACGCGCACGAACGGCGCCTGCCCGAGGTGGGGGGTGAAGTGCAGCAGCTCGATCGGGTTGCTGCCACGTGCCTCGAGATATACGGTCTGCCAGAGTCCGCGCGCTTTTCCGTAGCCCTGTTTTCCTTCGAGCTTGTACGGGTGATCCCGATCGTCGACGCGAAGCGTCAGGCGCTGCGCGCCACCGAGCTTCGCCCGCTTCGTGAGCTCGAGCGCGAACGGTGTGTAACCACCCTGGTGCTCGCCCAGCTTCACCCCGTCCAGCCAGACCGAGGTCCGCCAATCCGATGCACCAACGACGAGGTAGATGCGCTTGCCGCGCCAAGTCGACGGCACGGTCACGGTGCGCTCGTACCAACCGATGTCCGCTGAATCCACGACGCCGGAGAGCGGCGCGCCCCACGAGAAGGGGACAAGAATCGGGCGCGGCGCGGCCAGTGCCGCCGCGTACCAGCGGCCCTTCACCCCGGCATCAGCCTTGTCGAAACGAAAGCGCCACGTGCCGTTCAGGTTCTGCCAGTCGGATCGCTCGAAGTCCGGCCTGGGGTGCTCAGGAAGCGGGATGGCTCCCGTTTCCGCAACCGTGGACTGAGCGTGGGTGCTCGGCGCAACGACAAGCGCGAGAAGGGCGGCGGTAGCCGCGGCTGATGGGAAAAGGCGCATTCGGTTTCAGAGTGGAGAAGGGGTGAACCGAAATTGCGCGTGGTGAGGAGAGAGCGAAAGGCTGTCGATGCGCGATCCTCGTTTTTCGATCCTCGATCCTCGAAAGGCCGGATGCACGGGGGCCATACTGCGGTGCGCGATGCGAAACAGCCGGGCGCCCAACGCCCGGCTGCCCCGCGCATCCCGGTTTACCTCATGCGGATTCGAGCATCGAGCATGACCCCGCGCCTCATGCATCGCTCATCGCAGACTCGCGCCCGTGCATCAGTCATTTCGCGCATCGTGGGTCGCGCATCATCAGCCAGGATCACCCGCCGCGCCAGGACGACGTGCCGCCGGAACCATTCCCCTCGCGCCGAGTCGAGGTCGTCGTAGCGAACGGCACCCTGCCCCGAGCTCGCATGGATGATTCTGCCGTCGCCCGCATAAATCGCGACGTGCGAGATCGCCGCGTTCTGCTCGGCGAAGAAGAGCAGGTCGCCGGGCAGGAGTACGGCGCGGCGCGCCGCAATCCGGACGCCCGACTTGCTCATCGCGCGCGACGTGCGCGGGAGCTCGATGCCCTGGCGCGAGAAGACCCACTGCACGAAACCCGAGCAGTCGAAGCCGCGCTCCGGTGTGCTGCCGCCATAACGGTAGCGCGTGCCGACCAGCTGCTCGGCGTCGGCGAGTACGATGCCGCGCCGATCGTGCGGAGCGGGCGAGGGCGCCGCGTCAGCCGGCCATGCCGTTAGGCGGCCCGTGTCGCCGGCGATCGGCGACGGAACCGTCACGGCGTACCGAGTCTGGCCAGTCACGCAGCCGGCGAGCATGAGCAGGCTGAGAAGAGCACCGCAATTGGACGCGCGCATCGTGTCTCCACGCTGGAGTATCCACACTCCAGGGCAGGCCCGAGGCCGCGCTGGCGGCGATTCGCCAAGACGCTGCAGGGCAGCGCGTTAGGTCGCGCGGGCCGGTCGTGACCGCGAGTACAACGTCCGGCTGGGGGGACGCTCCGCGTCCAAGAGCGCGGACAAGTGGGCGAGTGTGATTGTCGTTACGCCCGCACAACTCGTTGCCCCGCGCGGCGTTAGTGAACGCGGCGCGCAGCGCTGCACCGGGCACCGAAGCTGCCTTTGAGATGGTGCAGGTGGATGGACCGAACGTCAGGCGCCGCCCCGCGCGGCAACGCAAGGAGGAAGCAGATGCAACGTCTCATCGTGATTCTCCTGGGTACAGCGATTGGCATTGCGACCCCACTCGCTGCGCAGGGTCACCGCGGCAAGCAGACCCGCACCTACATCGACTCGCGCGGGCGCGAGTGTCGCGAGACCACCCAGTACAAGGGAAACGGCGACTCGAAATACGAGGTCAAGTGCAAGAGCGCGAAGCATCACAAGGATCGGGACCACGACGATCGCCATGACGACGACGACCGCGACTACAGCGACAACCGCAATTGCTTCGACCGCAGCGGGTCGCGTTGCGGCACCGTCAGCGGCCGCAGCTACCCGAGCAGGCTGCCCGACATGGTGAGCGCGGTGATCTGGGGCCGCGGTCAGCGCCCGACCAGCGCGACGAGCTGGCTTGGCGGGAGCGACTACCGTGTCCGATACGTCGACCGCGACCGCGACGGCCGGCCTGAGACCGCATCCTGGCTCGGCAGCGACGGGCGAATCGTCCAGCAGTGGATCGATACGAATCGTGATGGCCGCGCCGACGCGGTCCGCCTCTATCAGGACGGGAGACTCGCCAAGGTGCTCGGCAGCTGATTTCTCGGGGGCCGACTCTCTGCCAATCCGGTGGAACTCGGGCTCTGGAGCGAGTCTTGAGTGTATGGATAATCCTGTCGCTGCTCGCGACAGGATTGTCTCTATACCGGACCAACGACCGGCACCACCCGATGGAGATCAGCATGGCTACGCAGAACCAGGCACCGACCGCGACCGTGTCCGACGCGAAGCAGACGCAGGTCGCCGTCCTCGCCGGCGGTTGCTTCTGGGGAGTCGAGGACATACTCCGCGGCGTGCCCGGGGTCATCGATACCGATGTCGGTTACACCGGCGGGTGGCTCGAGAACCCGACCTACCACGACACTCACGACAGCAAGTCGGGACACGCCGAGTCGATCCGTGTGACATTCGACACATCGGTGCTGAGCTACGAGACGCTGCTCGAGCAGTGGTTCTTCAAGCTGCACGATCCGACCACGCTCAATCGGCAGGGCAACGACACCGGCACCCAGTATCGCTCGGCGATCTTTCCGCAGGACCCCGAGCAGCAGCAGATCGCGGAACAGGTGATCGCGCGCGTCAACGCGTCGGGAAAGTGGAAGCGCCCGATCACGACGAGCATCGAGCCGGCCGCCACCTGGTACAGCGCCGAGAAGTATCACCAGGACTACCTGAAGAAGAATCCGGGCGGGTACACGTGCCACTACATGCGCGACTAGCGATGACACGGCGAGGAGAGCTGATCGAGGCCCCGATTGAGAGATGAGAATCGAGAGAACCCGCTGGGCGGAACCGCCGTGGCAGGTGTGCGGTGATCGCAATCGTTTTTTCGTCGCTCCCTCTCCTCGCTCAATCGGAGTCTCGCTCGTCGCTCATTGCAGTGTCGTAGCGAGTCTCGCTGTATTATTCAGTGTCCGTCTCAATGAGGGGCCTTGCGTCTAGCTGATTTCATCGAGAATAACTGCGAGCCCATTCTCACCGAATGGGTCACGTTCGCGAAATCGTGTGGCCCGGCCGGGGCGACGATGGACCTGACGGCCCTCCGCGATCATGCGCTGCAGATGCTGCAGACCATCGTCGTCGACCTGCGCACCCCGCAGAGCCGCGACGAGCAGACCGAGAAATCGAAGGGGAACTCCGACGGCAACGCCGGCGGCGCCGATACCGCCGCCGAAGTCCATGGTGCCGGCCGAGCCGGCAGTGGTTTCACGGTCGGTGAGATGGTTGCCGAATATCGCGCCCTCCGCGCCAGCGTCATCCGTCTCTGGACGCGCGAGTGCGGGAGCCTCAAGCGCGACGACCTCGAGGACCTGACGCGGTTCAACGAAGCGATCGACCAGGCGCTGGCCGAGTCGATCACCCGCTACACGGTCGACGTCGACCGGTCGAAGGACATGTTCCTCGCGATCCTCGGCCACGACCTGCGCTCGCCGTTAGGCGCGGTACAGATGGCCTCGCAGTTCATGATCGAGATGGGCGAGTTGAAGGAGCCCAACCTGACGCTGACGACGCGCATCGTTCGCAGCGCGAAGCGGATGAACCTGATGGTCGGCGACCTGCTCGATTTCACCCGCAGCCGTCTCGGCTCGGGGGTCCCGATCGTCCGCGCCGAGATGGACATGGAGAAGGCCGTGCGCGACGCGGTCGACGAGGTCGCATCGTCGCATCCCGAGAGCGTGGTGCAACTCGATACTTCAGGCGACCTGCGCGGCAACTGGGACGCTCAACGCATTGGCCAGGTCATCTCGAATCTCCTCGGCAACGCCGTGCAGCACGGATCGGCCAAGACGCAGATCAGCGTGTCGGTGCGCGGCCAGGCGAAGGAGGTTGTGCTCCGCGTGCACAACCGCAGCCCGGTGATTGCAGCCGACGAACTCCCGGGAATCTTCGGCCCCTTCAAGCGCCTCAAGGCTGGCCAGTCGTCCACCGGAAGCGCGACGAGCAGCCTCGGGCTCGGGCTCTACATCGCCGAGCGAATCGTCACCGCGCACGGCGGGACGATCGACGTCAGGTCGTCCGAAGAGACCGGGACCGCGTTCACCGTTAGGCTGCCGCGCTGAACTGGGGGCCGGGGGCCCCCCAGAATATTCGCGCAATGAGCATACTCTTCTCCCCCTTCGCGCTGCGTGGCCTGACGCTCCGCAACCGGATCGTCGTGTCGCCGATGTGCCAGTACTCGGCGGATCAGGGCAAGGCGACCGAGTGGCACCTGATGCACCTCGGCGGTCTCGCGCTGTCGGGCGCGGCGATGATGTCGATCGAGGCCACTGCGGTCGAAGCCGATGGGCGAATCTCGCCGGCCGACCTCGGGCTCTGGAACGACGAGACGGAGGCCGCGCTTCGCCCGATCCTCGCGGCGATCCGGAAGCACTCGAAGATTGCCGTCGCCATCCAGCTCGCCCACGCGGGGCGCAAGGCGTCCACGCAGGTGCCGTGGGACGGCGGCCACCACATTCCCGCGGGCCGAGGCGGATGGGTGACGGACGCGCCGTCGGCGATTCCCTTCAAGGAGGGCGACGATCCGCCACGCGCGCTCGACCGCGCTGGTCTCGCTCGCGTGCAGCGAGCATTCGTGGAATCGGCGAAGCGTGCTGACCGCCTTGGCATCGATGCGATCGAGCTGCACGGCGCGCACGGCTACCTGCTCCACGAGTTCCTCTCTCCAATCTCCAATCATCGCACCGACGAGTACGGGAGCTCGCTCGAGAACCGGATGCGGTTTCCACTCGAGGTCTTCGACGCGGTGCGCGCGGCGTTTCCATCTGACAAACCCGTCGGCGTGCGGGTCTCGGCGACCGTTTGGGTGGTGGGTGGGTGGGACCTCGAGCAGACGTGCTCATTCGCGGCGGCGCTGAAGGCCCGCGGTGCCGATTGGATCGACGTGTCATCGGGCGGCCTTTCGCCGCTGCAGAAGATCACCCTTGGGCCGGGCTACCAGGTGCCGTTCGCCCGCGAAATCCGCGCGACGACTGGCGCGAACACGATCGCAGTCGGTCTGATCACCGACCCACACCAGGCAGAGTCCATCGTCGCCAGCGGCGACGCCGATCTCGTCGCCCTCGCGCGCGCGATGCTCTACGATCCCCGCTGGCCCTGGCACGCCGCCGCCCAACTCGGCGCGACCGTCGACGCACCCCCGCAATACTGGCGCTCCCAGCCCTCACACCTTCGCGCACTGTTCGAACACGGCGCCCCACGCTCTCGCTGACCCAGGATGGCAAGGGCACGGCGACGCCGACGGGCGGTTGCTCAAAGGGAGGTCTCCGAAAAGCGTTAGGCGCTGCTTCGCGCAGCATCGATTTCGCCACCCCGCCTCTCGCTGCTTCGTGCAGCGCCGGAGCTTTCGACACCCCGCCTCTCGCTCCTTCGTGCAGCGCCGACCCCTCACCCCAGTGTCCCCCCGCTGCTAGTCTAGTCCCATGTCCGCCGGCGCCCTCCTCGAGCAGTACCGCCCCGCCCTCACGGGGCACTGCTATCGCATGCTCGGCTCGGTCGTCGACGCCGAGGATGCGGTGCAGGAAGCGATGCTGCGCGCGTGGAAGGGGATGGACAGGTTCAAGGAGCAGTCTGCGCTGAAGACGTGGCTCTATCGCATCGCGACGAATGTCTGTCTCGACACGCTCGCCGCGACCGAGCGCCAGCGATTGCGCCCAGTTGAGCTGTCGGAGACGCCTGGCGTGGTGCGTGACGACCTCGTGCTCACCCAACGCTCGCGCGAGCACTGGGTCGAGCCGATCCCCGATGCGATGGCACTGCCCGCCGCGGCGGACTCCAATCCGGAGGAGCGCGCACTGCTGCGCGAGAGCATCCGTCTCGCCTTCGTTGCGGCGCTGCAGTATCTGCCGCCGCGCCAACGCGCCGTGCTGCTGCTGACGCAGGTCCTGAGCTGGAGCGCGGCGGAGACGGCGGAGAGTCTTGGGATGAGCGTGCCCGCGGTGAACAGCGCACTGCAGCGCGCTCGCGCGACGCTCGACACCCGCAATCCGGCGGTAGTCCCGCGCGCGTTGTCGGCGGAGCAGGCCGCGCTCGTCGCGCGCTACGTGGCGGCGTTCGAGCAGTACGATGTCGCTGCGCTGACCCGGCTTCTCCACGAGGAAGCGACGCTGTCGATGCCGCCGTACGAGCTCTGGCTGCAGGGTCACGAGTCGATCGCGAAGTGGCTGCTCAGCTTCGGTATCGGCTGCAAGGGTTCGCGGCTCGTGCCGGTGGACGCGTGCGGCGGGACGCCCGCGTTCGCCCAGTACCGGGACGGCGGCGCAACGCCGTGGGCACTGCTGATGCTCGAGCTCCGGGGCGACCGGATCACGAGCATGACGTCGTATCTGGACGTGGCGACGCTCTTCCCGCGATTCGGCCTGCCGATGCGACTCACGAGCTGACAGTCCGCGGGCAAGCGGTTTGCGGTCCCGCCGAAAAAACTTTTGGCGGGACCGATGAGTTTGGGGGACTGGGCCGGTCTAACACACTGAACCCACCTGGAGAGGCCACCATGTCCGCCGCTGTTCTCGAATCGACCCCCCTCGTCACCGCACACGCCACTGAAGGCTCGACCCGCACCCGCTGGACGGGCCGCGTCCTCTCGGGGCTCGCGGTGCTGTTCCTCCTCTTCGACATGTCGATCAAGTTTTCCGGCGCGAAGGAAGCGGTCGACGGAACGGTCCAACTGGGCTGGCAGCCCCACCACCTGCCGATCCTCGGCGCGATCCAGCTCGTCTGCCTCGTCCTCTATCTCGTTCCGCGCACCGCGCCGTTAGGCGCCGTCCTCTGGACCGGATACCTTGGCGGCGCGATCGCGACGCATCTCCGCCTCGACAACCCGCTCTTCTCGCACATCCTCTTCCCGACGTACGTCGCAGCGTTTCTCTGGGCCGGGTTGTACCTCCGCGACGCCCGCGTCCGCGCGCTGCTCCGCCCCGCTCGCTGAATCGTTCCCTCCCACACTCCATCGAGGCCCTATCCATGTCCACCACCCAGGCACCCGCCCCGACCATCCGCAACGCCGGCACCAGGCCGCAGACCCCGCGGAAGCTCTTCGTCAACATCCCGGTCAGCAACGTGCAGCGCACGATCGAGTTCTTCGAAGCGCTCGGCTTCACTTTCAACACCCAGTTCACCGACGCCAGCGCCGCCGCGATGCTCGTCGGCGAAGATGCCTACTTCATGCTGCTCCAGACGGACCGCTTCGCGAGCTTCACGAAGCATCCCGTCGGCGACCCGACCAGGGAGACCACCGCCCTCTTCGCGTTAGGCGTGGAGAGCCGGGACGCCGTCGACGCGATGGTGAAGCAAGCCGTCGCCGCCGGCGGCTCCTGCGCCGTGGACCCGCAGGATCACGGGTTCATGTACGGCTGGAGCTTCTACGATCTGGACGGGCACCATTGGGAGGTGTTCTGGATGGACCCGAAGTTTGTGCAGGGGTGACTCATGCGCGCTGCACCTAGCAGCGAGAGGCGGCGTGGCGAAAACGAGGCTGCACGAACCAGCGAGAGGCGGCGTGGCGAAAATTCCGCTGCTCGAAACCGCCCTGCCACGCGGCAACCAACCCCGCCGCTGCGGTTCCGCAGTGGCGGGGGTGGCTTCGTACATCGCCTAACGCGCTGCTTCGCCACCCCGCCTCTCGCTGCTTCGCGCAGCGTCGCTTTCGCAACCCCGCCTCTCGCTGCTTCGCGCAGCGCCGCTTTCGCCACCCCGCCTCTCGCTGCTTCAAGCAGCGCCGTCATGGCATGGCCCCTGCATTTCGACGTCAGGTTTTACCGCCCGTCGCCGAACCAAACTGATCTTCACCGCGCAGCGAGACCCGTACTCGCTGCAGCGCTCATTTGTCTGCCAGTCCTGTCGGCGCCGTCGCCCTCGCCGCGCCCGGACTGCAGCGGAGATTCGTCATGCCTGCAACGAAGCCACCATTCAAGTCGCTCGAGAAAGCCCCGACCGGGATCAACGGGTTCGATGAGATCACCGGCGGCGGCCTCCCGAAGAACCGGACGACCCTGATTATCGGGGCGCCGGGGGCCGGCAAGACGATCTTCGCGCTCGAGACCCTCGTCAACGGCGCGAGAAGCAGCGGCGAAGCGGGCATCTTCATCGCCTTCGAGGAAAACGCGAAACAGATCGTCGAGAACGCCGCGACCTTCGGGTGGGACCTGCCCGCGCTCGAACGCGACCGGCTCTTCTTCCTCGACGCCAAGCTTCCACCGACGATCGTGACGTCGGGCGACTTCGATCTATCGGGCATCCTCGCCGCGATTTCGCAGAAGGCCGGGGAGATGAGTTGCAAGCGGATCGTGTTCGACGGACTCGACGTGCTGTTGAACCTGCTCAATGACCCCGTTGCCGAACGGCGCGAGGTCTACCGGCTCCATGAGTGGCTCCTCGAGTCCGGCACGACCGGTATCATCACCGCGAAAGCCGAGGGAGCCACCGGGCTCCTGTCCGAGCGGTATGGGTACATGCAGTTCATGGTCGACTGCGTGGTCTCGCTGCATCATCGGCTCGTCGATCGCGTATCGCTCCGTGGCCTTCGCGTTCTCAAGTATCGCGGTTCCGGCTTCTCGGAAAACGAGTTCCCGATGATCCTTTCTTCGGGGGGGATCGAGATCGCGACCTTCGGCACGAGCGAGATGTCGCACGATGTTTCCACCGAGCGGATCTCGACCGGCGTCGAGCGGCTCGACAAGATGCTCGATGGCGGTTACTACCGGATCTCGAGCGTGCTGGTGACGGGCGCTCCAGGAACGGCGAAGACGACGCTCGCCGGGTCGTTTGCCGCCGCCGCCTGCCAGCGGGGCGAGGTCGTGCTCTACGTCAGCTTCGACGAAGCCGCCGACCAGATCGTGCGGAACCTGGCGTCGGTCGGGATCGATCTTCAATCCGGCCGTGACGCAGGCCTGCTCAACATGTACTCCATTCGCACCGAGGTGATGAGCGCCGAGGCGCACTTCATCGAGCTCAAGACGCTGATCTGCAATCTCAAGCCCCGGTGCATGGTGCTCGACCCGATCTCGGCGCTCGCGAAGACGGGCGGACAGATCGCCGCCGTCCACGCGTCGCTCCGGCTCCTCGACTACGCCAAGGCGGAAGGCCTGACGGTGTTCTGCACGAGCCTCGTGTCGGAGACCGATGCGCTGGCCGAAAGCACGCAGACGCAGATCTCGACGATCGCCGACACCTGGATTCATCTCTCCTACGTGGTGCGCGGCGGCGAGCGGAACCGGGCGCTGACGATCATCAAGTCGCGCGGGACCAAGCACTCCAATCAGGTCAGGGAGCTGATCCTCAACAGCGACGGCGTCAGCCTCACCGACGTCTATTCGGCCGGTGGCGAGGTCCTGATGGGAACCGCGCGCTGGGAAAAGGAGGCGGAGGTCCGCGCCGAGGAAAACGAGCGCCGCGTCCGGAACGAGCGCGCCCGTCGCGAGCTCGAGTTGGCCGAGGCCGACATCGGGGCGCGAATCGTTGCGCTGCAGCATGAGCTCGAGGCGCGCCGGACCGAGCTCGCGGTTGTCGAAGCCGAAAGCGCGTCGCGGGAGCAGGACGTCGGTGACGCCCACGAGACGGTCAGGCGATTGCGGGGCGGCGCGAGCGATGCCGGAACGGACCGGGTGCCTAACGTCGGCAAGGGCGGCGCTCCAGCGAGGAACGGCTGATGGTCGCGGTTGGCGAGACGCGGCAGGGCGGCCCACAGCCGGGTGGCACCGAGCTGCTATCGCTTCGTCTGTATGTCGCCGGTGATGGCCCGAACTCCTGCGAGGCCAGGGCAAACCTGACGACCATCCTCGAGCGCCGGCCGGGTACCCGGTACGAACTGGAGGTGGTCGATTTCCTCCAGGAGCCAATGCGGGCACTGAGTGACGGTGTCATCGTAACCCCGACGCTGGTGCGACTGACGCCGCTTCCGGTGCGAAAGATCATCGGTACGCTCAAGGAAACGTCGAGCGTGGTCGCAGCGCTCGGATTGATGGACGTCGCATGAACGAAGCCGGGCCAGGCAGCGTCGCACTTCCATCGGGCGAGACCGAACAGGTTGAAAATCTGCTCCGGCGCCTCGCTGACGCCGAAGGCGCCCTGCACGCGATCATCGCCGGACAGGTCGACGCGGTTGCCTTGCCCAATTCGACTGCGCCGGTGCTCCTGGAGCACGCACAGGAGGCACTGCGCCGATCGGAAGCGAGATATCGCAATCTCGTCGCCCGCAGTCCCGCGATTGTCTGCGAGCTGGCGCCGGACGGCACGACGCTGTACGTCAACCCCGCCATCACCACCATCCTCGGCTACGCCGAGAGTGACCTGATCGGAAAGAAATGGTGGTCGGTGCTTTGCTCGAACCTCACGCGCGAAGAGGCGAGCGCCTGCACCGAGCGATTCCGCAACGCCAACGTGGTCGATTTTGAGATGGTGATGCTGTCCCGCCAGGGAGAGCGGAAGACGCTGGTGTGGAACTCGACCAACCACGTCGCGCCGGACGGAGCGCTCGAGGCGACCGTCGCGTTCGGGCTGGACATCAGCGAACGGAAACGCGCCGAGGAAAGCGCGCAGCGCCTCGCCGCGGAACAGGCGGCTCGCGCCGAGGCGGAGAGCGCCGAAGATCGCGCGGAGTTGCTCGCCGAGGCCAGCCGGGTGCTCGGGTCATCGCTCAATCACGAAGAGACGCTCGTACAGGTCGCGGAGCTGGTCATCCCCGCGCTCGGTGACTGGTGCGCCGTGGACCTCGTCGCCCCGGACGACACCATCCGGCGTGTCGCCGTTAGGCACCGCGACCCGGATCGCGTACGCTGGGCCGAAGACCTGCAGCGCCGGTACCCGCCGTCCGCGAAGGCAGCGGGCGGAATCCATGAGGCGCTGCGGACGGGAATGCCCAGGCTCTATCCTGACGCTGCTGAACTGCTCGGGGAGATCGCGGGCGACGAGAATCACCTGAACGAATTGCGCAGCATCGGACTGCAATCGGCGATGATCGTCCCGTTGAGGATTCGCGATCAATCGGTCGGTGCGATGACCCTTGCGACCGCTGAGTCGGGCCGGCGTTACGAGATCAACGATCTCCGGGTCGCCGAGGATCTCGGCCAGCGGGTTGGCGTCGCGATCGAGCACGCGCGCCTGTTCGAGGAGGCCCGAATCGCCCGCGCCGAAGCGGAGAGCGCTAATCAGGCGAAGTCGCAGTTCCTCGCGAGCATGAGCCATGAGCTGCGGACGCCACTGAACGCAATCGGTGGCTACGTGCAGCTGCTCGAGGAGGGCATCCAGGGACCCCTCAACGACCAGCAACGCGAGTATCTCCGCCGGACGAAACGCAGCCAGCAGCACCTGCTCGGGCTCATCAACGACGTATTGAATTTCGCGAAGCTCGAGGCAGGGGCCGTCCAGTTCAGGATGAGTGAGGTGCCGTTGCGCGAGACCCTCGCCGAAGTGGACGACCTGACGGCGCCGCAGGTCGGCGCGAAGGGGCTCGCCTACGAGAACAAGGGTTGTGATACGGACATCATCGTCCGCACCGATCGTGACAAGTTCCGCCAGATCATTCTCAATCTCGTGTCGAATGCCGTGAAGTTCACTCCGACCGGCGGGCAGATCACCGTGGAATGCAACCGTCGCGGCGGAGTCGCCTCGGTCACGGTGCGGGACACCGGCATCGGCATTCCGCCGGACAAGGTCGAGGCGGTGTTCGAGCCCTTCGTTCAGGTGGGCAAGGAGCTCAATCGTGAGG
The DNA here is from genome assembly GCA_031359795.1 of Gemmatimonadaceae bacterium. Lineage (GTDB taxonomy): Bacteria > Gemmatimonadota > Gemmatimonadetes > Gemmatimonadales > Gemmatimonadaceae > JABFXC01. The sequence continues at coordinate 4,031 of JANMAM010000070.1, read as the reverse complement.
GCACGGGACTCGGACTCTCGATCAGCCGCGAGCTCGCGCGGGCGATGCAGGGCGACCTCACCGGGCAGAGCACGGTCGGCGCGGGTTCCGCGTTCACGGTGACGGTGCCACTGGTCGCGCGTTAGGCGCGGCCTTCTCCACCTCGAGCGAGCCACCATGCTGTTCGATCGCGTCGCACAGCGCGCGAATGTGGGCGGTGACTTCCTCGCTCTCCAGCGACTCTTCGGCCGTCTGGGCGCGAAGGTTCGCGATGTAGAGCGCGAGCGTTCGCAGCATCCCGACGCAATGTGCCCGGTGGGCGGTCGCGCCTTCGAGCCGCGAATTCAGGCGCCGGAGGAGCTCGAGCTGGCTCTCGAGAAGCATCCGCATCTGCTGCTCGTCGCTGTCCACCGCGTGCTCGGCCAGCACCGATATTCTCTGCTCGAGCCGCGACACCTCGGTCGCATCGGCGTCGCGCGCGAGCATCGCGATTTCCTTGTCGAGGGCGTCGATGGAGCTCACCAGCTGTCGCGCGGCCGACACCGCGTCGCTGCCGAGTGCCCGGGCGTGACCGGACAGCGTCTCGGCCGCCTCGAGAATGTTGCGGAGATAGTCGTGAGGCATCTCGAGCTGGTCGGCAACAGCGCAGGCTCGCGCCCCGGCTGGCCGGTTGAGCAGACCCGAGATCTGCGGCCTGGTCCAGAATCTCGTCTCGATCGTCGGACCGACGAGCAGCCACGCGATGTCGGGGCTCGCGACGCCACGCCTGTGCCAGAGCCACGCACTCCCGGCAACGATCATGACGGTGAACAACACCATCCCGTACCCAGCGAATCCCAGCCAGCGCTCAGCGACCGGGCCGCGTGAGCCGAGTGCAGCCGAGGCGCGCGCCCACTTTCCCGCGAAGATCAGCAACGGGAGCGCGATGAAAAAGGTGGTGAGCGCCACTCGCGTTAGGCGCGCCGAGCCCGGAAGGCACGCCCACAAGTCGCCTGACCTGCGGAGCGGCCGTGGCCACCAGAGCCCCCACCACTTCGGCGGCCAGCTCGCGACACGGAGGATCTGCATGTAGCGAAATCCGCTGCGTGCCATGTTCCATGCGAGCAGGAAAAAGCCGACCGGGACGAGCAGACCGATCAGGAAGAAGATCCTGGCGCTCCCTCCACGCACCGTCCCGTTTGCGGCCGTGATCCACCACCCGGCCGCCCAGAGCGCGGCCCACAAGCCGAAGCCCGGAATATCTCGCAGCTCGTCGGGCAATCCGACGTCGCTGTCGGCGTCATGGATGAGGGCGCGCTTCAGGCTATGCCCGTCGGGCCATCGCAGCGCCGGGTCCCTGGGAAGGCAGCGAGCGATGGCTGCAACCAGGTCATCAGGCTCGTCCGCCAACACGACATGGAGCGGCGGGGGATCCTGCGTCGCCAGCTTGTAGAGCACTTCACTCGGACTCTTCCCCTCGTACAGCGTGCGGCCAGTGAGCATCACATAGCCGAGTACTCCGAGGGAGTAGATGTCACTCCGTCTATCTACGAGGCGGCCGTCGCCTGCCGCCTGTTCCGGCGACATGTAGTGCGGGGTGCCGATCGCCACACCGGTGCCGGTGAGAGGCGACTCGCTGGTTTCCGCTTTTGCTATTCCGAAGTCCGCCAGGATCGCGCGCCCTGATTCGTCCTCGATCAGCACGTTTTCAGGCTTGATGTCCCGATGCACGACCTTGTGCCGGTGCGCGTAGTCGAGGGCGTCAGCCAACTCGATCAGGATGCGGCGCGCATCCTCGCTCCGCAGTCTGCCATCGCGCATGAGTCGCTCGCCGAGCGACTCGCCACGAACGTAGTCCATGACGAGATAGGCGAGGTCGCCGACTTCGCCGAACGTGTGCAGTGGCAGGATGTTGGGATGCGTGAGCTTTGCCGACGTCCGCGCTTCGCGGCGAAAACGCTCGCGCACATGCGCCGTTGCCGCAATCTCCGGCGACAGCACCTTGATCGCGACGAGCCGCTCGAGTCCTCGCTCGCGCGCCAGATAGACGAAGCCCATTCCGCCGCGGCCGAGCAGCCGGATGAACTCGAACTGCGCACCGATCGCCCGCTCGAGGGTCCGGCGCACCGGGTCTGCACCGTCCGCGCTCGCTGGAACCGGCGACGCGCAGAGCGGACAGTAGTTCATGTGTGCAGCGAGCGGCGTGCGGCACGCCGGGCATTGCATGAGACCTCCGTCTGACCAGGGGGGGAGGCAAACGCGATTCCGGTGCTCGAGCGGTATTCAATCATGCGCGTCCCATGGCGAATGTCAAACGCCGGTGCTTGCATCGCGACGGCGATCCTCGCATAGATGGAACGTCGCGTGAGCGCTGTCCGCTCGCGGTGCACTGTGCGGCGTCCATCAATCCGTGCCGAGGAGCGATGAGAATCTTCCGGCCTTGCCTCGCGTTCACCGTTGTCGCGATCGTCGTGACTCCGCCGGTGGACGCGCAGGCTGCTCGCGAGCTTTCAGCGCAGCAGCTCGCGGACATCGACCGCGGAGCCCAGGTTTTTCTCACCTGGGAGGTCGCTGGCTTGCCATGGCCGCGCGCGTGTGTCTTCCAGTACGTCGACGCAACACCTGAAGAAGCGGCGGCGGTCTTCACCAACTACGCGCGCCACACGGCGTACATACCCGGAGTCCGCAAGGCAAAGGTCTCGCGAGTGATCGATCAGGTCACGGCGGAAGTGGACTACACGCTCGATGTCCCGATGGTCGCCGACGAGGACTACACCGTCCGCGACCACTTGAGCACCCACGACGCGGGCGCCAGCTACAAGGTCGAGTGGACGCTCGTCCGGGCGACATCGACGAAGGCAACGGAGGGAAACGTCCGGTTCGAGCCGCACCACGCCAGCGCGCCAGTGCGCGACGGGACACTGATGGCGTACTGCAATCTCGTCACGCCGGGATCGAGTCTCGCCCGGCTGCGCTTCATTCGATCGCGCGCGCTGGCGCAGGTCCGCGCCACTGCGCGCGCAATTGTCGTCGAGACGGAGCGTGAGCGCGCCAACGATCGAGCACGGCTCGCTACCGAACTTCAGATATTGCGCACCGCACTCGGTGGGACCGCCTCGAGTACGCGCTGAATTCTCGCGCGCCACAACCGAAACGGCGCTCCAGAATGTGAGCGGCAAGGCGCAGCCCGCAAGGTGCTCCGGCGCAGTGTTACAGTCGACCGCGGCACGGCGTGCGGCACCCGGTGACGGCGAATTAGGTCGATATTGACTTAAGTCCAGCCCTCGGTATTCTGGGGCCGCTCCATCCGAACGAAGGTCGAGCAAACCCGGGTATGGCCTTCCCCGCGTCGCGCAGCGCTGACGTGCATCGCGGCCGTCGCGGCAACGCTCGTCGCCTGCGCCGACCAGCCGACTGCGCCGACTGCGGCTCCGACCTCCCTGCCGTCTGCGAGCAACGACAAGTTCGACCTCTCCTCCGCGAACGCAACGCGGCGGCCGGACGCTCGCGGGTCGTCGGAGGGATTCACTACCCGGTCGACATAGTCGGTGGCCAGACGCTCGGCCGCTCCGTCGCCGATTGGGCGATCGCTTACGACGCCCAGCCGGGCGGGCTGCTCCGCGCTATCCCTTAGCGTTAGGCAACAGGATTGGTGCGAAGTTGCGCCGCAAGCGGTAGGCTGCGTTCGAGCTACCGCTTGCGGCGTGGCTCCTCATCGAGGAGACATCTTCCCCATCGCGCCGTCCGGCATGAGCGCGCTGGCAACCGCCGCGTCGATGTCCTGATCGGGACCCACTCCCGTGTACACGACCGTGCCCTTCGCGTCGATCGCAACCAGGTACGACGTATGGGGCACCTTATAGGCGGCCACTGCCTCACCCTTGCGATCGAACACGAATTTGCCGCCGATGCGATTCCTGGTGGCGTACTTCTTCTGCCGGTCCGGTGTCTGGTTGTCGTGGACGCCAACCGACACGAACGTCACCCGGTCCCCGTACTTGCGTCGAGCCGCTGCCAGCGGCGCCTCGAGTTCCTTGCAGACGGGACACCACGTCGCCCAGAACTCGAGCACG
>JANMAM010000014.1:0-9346 GCA_031359795.1 Gemmatimonadaceae bacterium | reverse complement strand
TTACAGACTCGCCTTCCGGTTCGCTGGCAGCGACGAGCTGGCGCGCGACTTCACACAGGACGCGTTCATCCGCGCCTTCAGCCGGCTCAACGACTTCCGCGGTGATTCCAGATTTTCGACATGGCTTCATACGATCGCCGTTTCGGTGATCCTCAATGGGATGCGAAAGGTGAAGACGCAGCGACAGCGAGAGGCACCCTTGGACGAAGCGATGATGATCGGCACGACGCGGCGCGAAGCCGAACCGGATTTGAAGCTGAGGTTGGCGGCGGCGATCGCCGCGCTGCCCGAGGGATATCGAACGGTGTTCCTGCTGCACGATGCGGAAGGCTACACGCACGAGGAGATCGGCGAGGTGCTCGGCGTCCAGGCCGGCACATCGAAGGCGCAGCTGTCCCGAGCGCGGGCAAAGTTGCGTCACGCGCTCCAGGCATTCGCGGGAGAATGGGCATGATGAACGACGACAGATTCGACGACCTTCTGCAGGAGGCTGCGCGCGAGCACAACAGCGCGCCAGACACTCCGCGGGCCGAGATGTGGGCGGCGATCGCCGCGGCGCGTGGCGTGAAGAGCGCCGGTCCGGCTGCGACACTGGCGAACGAGCGTCCAGCACCTGAGGTGCGTGTCATTCCTCTCTTCACGCGTCACCGGCGCGCGATCGGCTGGGTCGCTGGGTTGGCCGCGACGCTGCTCGTCGGCGTGATGATCGGGCGGGGAACGGTACCGCCGAACGATGCCGCGACCGGCCGCGTCCCGGTCGTCGCGCAGGCGTCACCGACGACGACGGCTACCCGGGCTGCCGACGCGGCGAACGCCGCCGACAACCCGCTCGGCCCGAGCACCGGCCCGGTCATCCCTTCGCCGATCGGACCGAGCGGCATGGGAAGCAGCAATCCGGCGTCCGTCGCCTTCTCGCCTAACGGTGCACGCGGGTCGCGGGTCCCGGCCGGAGCGAGTAACGGTGATCAGACCGGTCCGACTCGCGAACCGCTGGCTGCTCGCGACGGTGCCAGCGCCGCGGCGCTGCCATATCGGATGGCCGCGATGCAGCACCTTGTCACCACGGAAGCGCTGCTAATCTCGCTTCGGAGTGATGTTCGCGGGGGACGGAGCGACACGACCATCGCGGTGTGGGCGGGCGACCTGCTCGGCACGACGCGCATGCTGATCGACTCGCCGGCTGGTCGCGATCCGCAGTTGAAGCAGTTGCTGGAAGATCTCGAGCTCGTGCTCGCCCAGATCTCGCGCCTTCCGGGGGCGCATGGCGAGGCCGCGGACCTCGGGCTCATCGACGATGCCGTGAGGCGCCGTGAAATCATGACAAGACTTCGGGCACTTTCGCCTAACACTTGAAAGGGAGACTGAGATGCGTGTGTTGACCACGATCGCCATCGCGCTGAGCGCTGTGGCGGCGCAGGCGGGGGGAGGGGCCGCTCGCCAGGAAGGGGCCGCCACCCGCGGCGCGGCGTACGAGCAGGCATACGAAACAGGCTCGCGCGAGGATGAGCGCGCCTGGGAACGGAGCTACGCCGCGGATCCGGCTGACTCGCTCTACCGTGAGGCGCGTGAAGCGCTCAACCGCGGTGAATACAAGCAGGCCGCGAATCTCTTTCGCGACGTGCAGCGGAAGTTTCCCAAGTCGGCATACGTGCCTGACGCGATGTACTTCCAGGCGTTCTCGCTGGCCCGCACCGGGCGCGAGCCGGACCTGCGCGCAGCGCTCGAGGTCTTGAAGGATCAGCAGAAGCGTTTCCCGAAGGCCGGGAGTGGCAATGATGCGGCGGCGCTGGCGACACGTATTCGCGGGGCGCTCGCCAAGGGCGGCGACCCCGACGCACTGAGCGCACTGATCGCCGACGCGGGAGACCCCGACGCGATCGGAGGAGGAAGCGCTGAGGGGCAGGGCAGTGGCCCCGGCGGTCGCGCGCGGAGCGGGAGCCGAGGGGCGAGCTGCGCCGACGAGAACGATGAGAGCGACATGCGGATCGCGGCGCTCAACGCGCTGATGCAGATGGATTCAGAGCGCGCGATCCCTATCCTGAAGACGGTGCTCGCCAAGCGGGACCAGTGTTCAGTCGCGCTGCGTCGCAAGGCGGTATTCATTGTCGCGCAGCAGGAGTCCGAGGAGAGCGCAGAGATCCTGCTCAGTTCCGCGCGGAACGATCCGGACCTGGAAGTCCGGCGTCAAGCGGTGTTCTGGCTTTCTGAGGTCCACTCGGATCGTGCGGTCGCGGCACTCGACTCGATCCTCCATGGATCGAACGACAGCGAGCTGCAGGAGAAGGCGATCTTCGCGCTCTCGAACACCAACACCGCGCGCGGCGCCGAGATCCTTCGCGGCTACGCCCAATCGAACGCACCCGAGGAGTTGCGCGCAAAGGCGGTGTTCTGGCTTGGACAGTCATCGCGCCGCAGTCCGGAGAACTCGACGTTCCTCAAGGGACTCTTCGACAAGACCGACAGCGAGGAGATCCAGAACGCAATCATCCAGGCGATGTCGGAGTCTCCGGGGGATGAAGGGACGCGCTGGATGCTCGATGTCGTGCAGAACACCAAGCAGCCGGTCGAGGTGCGGAAGAAGGCGCTGTTCTGGGCGGGGCAGCGTCACAGCCTCGACATCAACCAGCTGCTCCCCCTCTATGGCAAGATCACCGACCAGGAGCTCAAGGAACACTTCATCTTCGTGCTCTCCGAGCGCCGTGAGTCTGCCGCGACGGACAAGCTGATCGACATCGCGAGGAACGACCGGGATACCGAGATGCGCAAGAAAGCGCTCTTCTGGCTGGCGCAGAAGAACGATCCACGCGCGAAGCAACTTCTGCTGGAGATCATCAACCAATGACACGCTTCATTCACGCTGGTGTACGGGCCGTCACCGTCTGCATCGCGTTAGGCGCGTGCAGTGCCGGCGCACAGTCCCTCGCCACCCGGGTCACGGCGGCCGGACAGGGCGAGGTGAGGATGACGTATGCGACGCGCGCTGGTGTCTGCGGCGACGGTCGCAACACCGTCGCCCTCGGCGACGCATTCACGATGTATCCGTCGATGGAGTCGTACGGGAGCTGGTCGAGCTCCACCTGCGTGCCAGGACGCGCGCGGGTATCGATCTTCGTCGGTCCGTCCGGTATCGAGTCTGTCCGGACGCACGTCGGCGGAAACTGGGAACCATCGAGCGCGCGCGTCACCGATCTCGGTGCAGTGTCGGCCGCGGCGGCGGCATCGTACTTCCTCGACCTCGCCGACAAACTCGATGGGCGGCTGGCGCGCAACACGCTGCTGCCGGCGGTGATCGCCGATAGTGCCGACGTGGCGCAGCGCCTGCTCGCGATTGCGCAGCGCAGCAGTGCACCATCCGAAACGCGCCGGCGCGCGATCAACTGGCTCGGCCATTTCGGCGACGCGTCGATGGTGCAGCCACTCACCGCGCTCGGGCGCACGGCCGACGATGAGAAGAAGAGCGTCGGCGAGGCGGCGCTCTTCGCCCTGTCGCGGCTTCCGGACGGAGTGGGAATTCCGTCGTTGATCGATCTCGCGCGGAATAGCCCCTCGACGCGAGCTCGGGGCAAGGCCGTGTTCTGGCTTGGACAGTCCGGAGACCCACGCGGCCGGCGCGAGGTCCGCGCAATTGCCGGCGACGCCAGCCTTCCAACCGAAGTGCGCGAGAAAGCCGTGTTCGCGCTCGGCCAGAGCGACGAGGCGACGGCTGACGATTTCCGATTCCTCCGCGAACTGTTTGGACGCGTCGATAGTGAAAAAATGCGCGACCAGATCCTGATGGCGATGTCGCAGGGCGAAGACGACACCGGCCGGACGTGGCTCCTGACGGTCGCCCGTGACGAGAAACAACCGGTCGAGGCGAGGAAGAAAGCGATCTTCTGGGCAGGGCAGGCCGACGAGACACCGACCGCGGACATCGCTGGTGTCTACGATGCGACTACCAACGAGACGGTCAAGGAACACACGATCTTCGTCCTCTCGCAGCGCGATGACAAGGCGTCGACCGAGAAGCTGATGGCGATCGTGAACGGTCGCGATCAGCCGGAGCTGAAGAAAAAGGCGCTGTTCTGGCTCGGCCAGAAGGACGATCCGGCAATCACCAAGGCGATCTCCGACCTGGTGACGGGGCCATGAGCCGTTGCACAGTTCAGCCGCGGCGAGATGCCGCGCTCGCGTGCGCCGTCGCGGCACTGCTCGCTCTCACTGCGCCGCAGTCGGTCGCGGCGCAGCAAACGCTCACCGCCCGCGTCGCGGCAGTCGGCAATGGAAGCGCGCAGTTCGAGTTTGCGGCGCGCGACGGCGTGTGCGGCGATGGCCGCACGTACATCCGCGTCAACGATTCCTGGTCCGGGAGCTTCAACTCGTCCATCGAGCGCGCGGCCTGCGAGCCGGGTCCGGTGCGCGTCGTGCTCGAGATCAGGAACGGCCGAGTCACATCGCTACGCGATTACGCCGGGCCGATGCCGCCACTGCCTAACGGCGTGACGGAGCTCGGCGAAGTTTCCGCGGCCGAGGGTTCCGGCTATCTTCTCAATCTGGCCGAAACGCAGTCCGACGGCCGGGTCGCCAACCGCGCGGTCTTTCCGGCGGTGCTCGGCCGCGACGTCGTCGCCTGGCCGACGCTGCTTCGCGTTGCCAAGGCCGACGTGGGCGGACGCCGCGGAGCCAAGCACGATGTCATTTTCTGGCTCGCGCAATACGCCGCCGCAAAGGTGGGTGGAAGCGATGATCCCTTTGCGCCCAAGGGAGAGCGCGACGACAGGAACGGCGAGGAAAGCGTCAAGCAGCACGCTGTCTTCGCTCTATCGCAACTCAGGCACGGCGAAGGAATCGACCCGCTGATTCAAGTCGCGCGCACGAACAAGGACCAGGCGGTTCGCGCCAGGGCGATGTTCTGGCTTGGCGAGTCCGGCGATCCCCGTGCGCTGGAGCTGTTCGAGCAGGTGCTGACGAGTCGGACGCCTCCGCCGCGCGGCTGAACGCTACTGGGGCACCGTCCAGCGGGTGGTCAACTCCGTCGTCCCCCACTTGATCCTGAGGATTCCGCGCAGCTCCGCGTAACCGTCCGCCGGCCGCGCTGACTCCGGCACGAGGTAGATCGTGAGCGACTCCTCAGGCTCGGCCATGGTGCGCGTCGAAAGGGCTGTGCGTCCAAGATCCTTCGTCGCGTCATAGTCACTGCCCCACATCGCGGTTCCTCGATTGACGATGAGCTGCCAGCCGCGAGCGGTGTAGAGCACGAACAGCGAATAGTCGCCGCGCGGAACCTGCAAGTCGCCGATGGTGATATCGAGATCGGTGTGCAGGGCTGTCGCGGTGTTCGCGCCGAAGCGCCAGACAGTATCAACGGGCACGAGCCCGCCGGGAATCCTGCGCCCGCGCGCGTGCGGTTGCCCGTACGTGATCGTGATTCGCGAGGGCCCCGTCAGCCCCGCATCCTCCTCGTACCATCGACGACCGATGCGCCGCGAGTTGAGGTGGACCTCGACGCTGGCGAAGCTGCTCGCGGCTAGCCGGAGCGGCATTTCTGCCGGCCGCGCGGGAACTGCCGTCGGCTGCTGGCCCGCGACGATCGCGGGGAAAGTCAGGATGCAAGCGGCGGCCAGCGCCGGAAGTCCGATCCGCATGGGTGCAGGGGCTGAGGATTCGCCGGTCATCTCGTACCGATGATGCGCAGACGTTGCGACGCCGGATGCCGGACCGCAATATCCGCCGTTACGACCGATGCTGTCCCTGACCCTCCAGGCCAGAATGCGGATTCCCGCGACTCTTCTCACGGCGCTCGTCCTCACGCTGACTCCCGCGTGTCGCCCGTCCTCGGACCGAGGCAGCGCGCCGGCCGAGCGTGAAAGATTGCCGACCGGGCGGTACCTCGACCCGGCAACGAAGTCTACCCGTCTCGCCAGTGCCTTCCCGTTAGGCATCGTACTCTCTGCCGACGGGCGGCGTGCCGCCGTGCTCCTCAGTGGGTATGGCAAGCAGGGAGTTCAGCTGATCGATCGCGTCAGCGGAACGAGCCAGTTTCTCGAGCAGCCCGCGGCCTTCGTCGGTGTCGCAATGTCCAGCGACGGCAAGACGATCTACGCGTCAGGCGGGAACGAGGACGCGGTCTTCCGCTACGACTGGTCTGGCGCGACGGCGGTTCCGCGCGACACGATCCGGCTCGGCGCCGCACGGCCGAGGTCGGGCGGTGTGCGCTATCCAGCCGGAATAGCGATCTCGCCCGACGGGCGTTGGCTCTATGCCGCGGAGAACCTCGGTGACTCGGTCGTCGTCGTGGATCTGTCGACCGCGCGTGTCGCGGGGCGATACGCAGCTGGGCGGTATCCGTATGGCGTCGCCGTTTCGCGGAGCGGCGACGTGTATGTCTCGGCGTGGGGTGGAAGCACGGTGGCTGCGTTCACCGCACTCCCTGGCGGCTCGTTGCGGCAGCGCGCATTGTTCGCCGCCGGTCGCCACCCGTCAGCCATGCTGCTGAGCCGCGATGACACGAGATTGTACGTAGCGTCGGCCAGCACGGACCGGGTGCTCGCCATCGACACTCGTACAGGCGCGAGGGTCGCAGAGCTGCTCGATCCCCCGCCGGCCGGTCCTGGCGAGGGCAGCACGCCTAACGCGCTCGCGCTCTCGGCGGATGGCTCGCGGCTCTTCGTGGCCGAAGCCGACAACAATGCCATCGCGGTCTTCACGCTCTCGCCAGCGACGCAGAGTGGGACAGCGTCATCAGCCGGCGCGGGTCGGGATTCGCTTGTCGGCCGGATACCCGTCGATTGGTATCCCACGGCGGTCGCCACGGTTGGTGATTCGCTGCTGGTACTCTCCGCGAAAGGCGGTCCGCCGGGCGCGAACGCGGCGCTCTCCCCCAACGAAAACCGCCGCGAACCGTCGGCATACACTCTCGGCCAGCTTTACGGCACGATCGCGACGATTGCCCCGCCGCCATCCGGATCCCCGGCGCTCGCGAGCTATTCCCGTCGCGTCGCGGCTGCGAATCTGTGGGAAGGGCGCCAGGCCAGCAGGGGCAAGTATCCGCCAATCGAGCACGTGATCTACATAATCAAGGAGAATCGCACCTACGATCAGGTCTTCGGCGACCTGCCGCAGGGTGACGGTGACTCCACGCTGCTCTTCTTCCCGCGGAATGTCACTCCGAACCACCATGCGCTCGCCGAGCGGTTCGGCCTCTTCGACCGCTTCTTCGTGAACGCCGAAGTGAGTGCGGACGGCCACAACTGGTCGACCGCTGCGTACGCGACCGACTACGTCCAGAAGACGGTGCAGTCTCACTACTCCGACCGCGGACGCACCTACGATTACGAAGGCACCAACGGGAGCGGCACGGATTCCGTGCGCGGCGGCGACGCCGCGCCCGACGATGACGTCAATGAGCCGGCCAACGGCTACCTCTGGGACCGCGCGGAGCGAGCCAGGATTTCCTTCCGCAACTATGGCGAGTTCGTCACGCCAGTTCCGGCGACGAATGGCCGGCGCTCGGTCACCTACCGCGGGCTCAAGCCGTTTCTCGTTCCGCACACCAATCCAAACTTCGCCGGCTTCGACATGGAGATCCGGGACCAGCGCCGCGCCGACGTCTGGATCGCCGAGCTGAACGAGTTCGCCCGACGCGGATCGATGCCGACGCTCGAGATCATGCGCCTGCCTAACGATCACACGGAAGGGGCGCGCGAAGGGCGTCCGACGCCGCGCGCGCACATGGCTGACAACGACCTGGCGCTCGGCCGGGTCATCGAAGCGCTCTCGCGCACCCCATTCTGGAAGAGCACAGTCGTCTTCGTGCTCGAGGACGATGCGCAGGCCGGCCCGGACCACGTCGACTCGCATCGTTCGCCGCTGCTCGTGATCTCGCCGTGGGCACGTGGTGGATTGCACCACCGCTGGGCGAACACGACCGACGTGCTCGCGACGATCGCCGGCCTGCTGAAACTCGAATCGTTGTCGCAGTTCGACCACTTCGGCGAACCACTCCGCGACATCTGGCGCGACGCCCCGGACGTGAGACCGTACACTGCCCTCGTTCCGGCAGCCTCGCTCGACGAGCTCACACCGAAGAACGGCGCCGGGAGCGGCGCGTCCGCGCGACTCGATCTCACCGGTGAAGACCGCATCAACGACGACCTGTTCAATCGCGTGTTATGGCTGGCGATCAAGGGTCCGACAGTACCGTATCCGGGGGCACGCGCCGCAACAGCGCCCGAGTGGGCCAAGGCGGGCAGCGTCAGGCGGTAGCCGCCGGCGGTCCGGCCACGCCCGCCGTCAGGCGCGGATCGAGTCGCCCGCCAGGATCCGCAGCGCGTCGCGTACCGCGCCGCGGGCGGCGTCGACGTCGCCGGATTGGAGCTGGGCGCCAGGAACGGCGCTCTTCATCCGATGCTCGAGGCGCTTCCGGAGTGGAGCGCCGCGCCTGAGCAGTCCGCCGGTGAGCGCGACCGGAACAGCCGCGCGCTCGTCCATGAACAGCTGGCGAGCGAGCGCGCGTACGTGCAGCACCAGCTCCTCGGCCGCCATGCTCAGGATCGCGTTGGCGCGCAGGTCGCCGGCGTCGGCTTCACTGATCACCGCCGGCGCGAGGGTCGCGAGCGCGGCGGGGGTGGCGCCCGCGGCCCAGGCGATCAGGTCGGTGACGTCGTTCACCTGAGCCGCGGTGAGGATTGCGCCAGTGAGCGCGGTCTCCGGCTCGCGCCCGTCACTGGCCGCGGTGACCACCGACAGCGCGCGCCGGCCAATCCAGGCACCGCTTCCTTCGTCGCCGATTGTCGGGCCCCAGCCACCGCAGCGCCCGACCGTGCCCGTCGGACCGCGGCCGAAGGCGACCGATCCGGTGCCGGCGATCAGCAGCACACCGACGCCATCGGCGAACGCGTCGTCGAGCGCGATCGTCGCATCGGCATGCACCACGACTTCGTCGGCGAGCTCCATCTCGGCGAGCGCCTGCCAGAGTGCCTGACGCTCCGGCTCACGGCCGACGCCGGCCACGCCCACGCAGAGCACGCGGGGCACAACGAGGCCGAGCTCTGCCTCCTCGAGCGCGCGCCGAATCGTGTCGGCAATGACGTTCGCCGAGTGCGCGGCCTGGCCGGGGCGCACCGCCGATGCCGGCCCATCGACGTCAGCGAGCGACTTGCCGGTTTCGTCAGCGACAACGACTCGCGTCTTCGTGCCGCCGCCGTCGACACCGACGACAATCGCCTTCATCGCACCCGCTCCGCGCGCGCTGCTTCCGGTCCCGCGCCAACGACGCGCGGCGGTCCGAAGAACGACGCGAGCGTCCCGAGCCCGACGGTAATGGTCGTTCCGATCAGGACGTACCACGGCCACGCGATACCGGTCA
>JANMAM010000045.1:0-43102 GCA_031359795.1 Gemmatimonadaceae bacterium | reverse complement strand
GTAGGCCGTCGCCTGCGCCATCCCCTTCTTCGATTGAATCGTCGTGATCGCCGCCGTCAACGTCGTCTTCCCATGATCGACGTGCCCGATCGTCCCCACGTTCACATGCGGCTTCGTCCGCTCAAACTTTGCCTTGCCCATATTCTCCGATTCTCGACTATCAGGGTGCCTAACGCTGACTGACTACCGGATCAACCATCACCATCCGCACGGCTTCCGTACGCTCCGTCACGCCGCGTGAGAGCTCGCGATCGGGATTGAACCGATGACCTCATCCTTACCAAGGATGTGCTCTACCAACTGAGCTACGCGAGCAACAGCACCACATTGGATCTCGATGTTACACCTGCTGTTCACAACCGTCCTGCAGAGCGGGAGACGGGGCTCGAACCCGCGACATCAAGCTTGGAAGGCTTGCGCTCTACCAACTGAGCTACTCCCGCGAGATTGTCGACCGGCCGTACCGCGCCGCGCGTTCGTTATTCGCGCCAGCCCATTCCGCCGCTCCGACGATGGTGGGGGAAGGATTCGAACCTTCGAAGGCGTTAGCCGTCAGATTTACAGTCTGATCCCGTTGGCCACTTGGGTACCCCACCCAACGCTCGCGCAGACGACGCCGGAGTACCCGCTGCCCTCAGAGCTGACGGCGAGAATCGAACTCGCAACCGCCTGATTACAAATCAGGTGCTCTGCCAATTGAGCTACGTCAGCAGTCCGGCGCATTTTTGCGCGAGACTCTTAGAATAAGCAGCACGGGGAGGGGTGTCAAGCAATGCACCCGCGCGGACTTAGGACGCTGGCACGCTTTCTCCGCCAACTTCGGCGCCTACGCGGCCCGCCCGATTCATGCCCGGCATCGCCGAAACGCGCCCGAATCGCCGGGCGAGCACGCCGGCGGATTTCAGGGGTCGATCGGACAATCACCCTGGAGCGATGTGTTCGCGTCGCGGTCGCGTCCGCTACCGCCCCCCCAAGTCAGCGGACTTTCGTCCAGCGCGTGCCGCTCGGAAGATCCTCGACCGCGATCCCGTCGGCCTCGAGCGATTTCCTGATCGCGTCAGCCGCCGCGAAGTCGCGCCGCGCACGCGCCGCACGGCGCTCCGTCAACATCGACTCGACCCGTCTGGCGAGTGCGGCGTCGACCGCCTCATCGTCAGGCACGACATCGAGAACTCCGTTGATGAGACTGAACGCCGCCCGCGCCTCACTGAGCGCGGCCGGGTCCGCGCCCCCGCGATCGAGCTCCGCATTTGCCGCTCCGATGAACACATGCAGCGCGGCAAGCGCTTCGGGCGCGTTGAGATCGTCGAACAGGGCGGCCTGGGCCGTCGCGGTCGCGGTGCGTGCGGCGGCGGCGAGCGCCGGGGTACCGCCCGTGGCCTCCTCGAGTCGCCGAGCGAATGTCGCGATGCGCCGCACCGCATTGAGCGCCGCGTCGATCGCTTCGCCAGAGAGATTCAGCTCCTGACGATAGTGCGTACTGAACACAAAGTGCCGAACAGCGGCGGCTGAGATGTTGTTCTCTCGCAGATCGGCGACCGACTGCACGTTGCCGACCCGCTTGGCCATCTTCGCGCCCTCTGTCAGCAGGAATGCGCCGTGGCACCAGAAGCGGCTGAAGGTCTTTCCCGTCGCACCTTCCGACTGCGCGATCTCGTCCTCGTGGTGTGGGAAGATCAGGTCGATCCCGCCACAATGGAGATCGAGCGTCTCGCCAAGCAGGGACATCGCCATCGCCGAGCATTCTAGATGCCAGCCGGGCCGCCCTCGCCCCCACGGCGAATCCCACGCGGCGCTCGTGCGCTCGTCTTCGTCCTTCGCGGCTTTCCAGAGCGCGAAGTCCTGCGCGTTCTCCTTCGAGTAGTCATCCTGCGCGACGCGAGCACCTGCTTTCACTTCACGCGTGTCGAGCCGCGACAACCGCCCGTATTCGGGGAACCGGCCGATCGCGAAGTAAACGCTGCCGTCCTCCGCCTGGTATGCAACGTCGCGAGCGATCAATGTCTCGATCAGCGCGATCATTTGAGGGATGAACTCGGTCGCCCGCGGATAGGACTCGGCGCGCTCGATCCGGAGATACTCGCGGTCTCGGTGAAACGTTTCGATCACCGGCGCCGTGACTTCGGTGATCGTCAATCCCTGCTCGCTCGCCCGCTTGATGATCTTGTCGTCGACATCCGTCAGGTTCATGACCTGATTGACGGTCCATCCGCGCAATCGAAGTGCGCGGCGCATCAGGTCCTCGAACAGGAACGTCCGAAAGTTGCCGAGGTGCGCCGGGTTGTAGACGGTCGGTCCGCAGGTGTACATGCGAACGCACGCCCCGTCGGCCGGTGCGAATGGCTCGACCTGGCGTGTGAGCGTGTTGTGCAGACGGAAATCGTTCGACATGCGGACTCTCCGAGGGGCGGCGGCGATTCCGCCATCGCGCGGAAGGTAGGCGCCGCGAAAACGAGAATCAACTCGTAGCGCGCGCCTGCGTGCCGACGCCCGTCAGCCGAAGGCCTGCAACACGAATTGGGTTGCCCACGGCAGCGCGACCTGTCCGGCGAACGCGAATGCGATCCACGCGCCCGCGACGACGGTGCCTGC
Source organism: Gemmatimonadaceae bacterium (assembly GCA_031359795.1). GTDB lineage: Bacteria > Gemmatimonadota > Gemmatimonadetes > Gemmatimonadales > Gemmatimonadaceae > JABFXC01. The sequence continues at coordinate 40,510 of JANMAM010000045.1, read as the reverse complement.
GCGCAGCAGGTCCATCGTCCCAGTCTCGCGGGAGCGGGCGCGGCCGGCAATGTCATCGTTGAGCGATTCGGCGGCGGCGAGCGCTCGTGCGACGTAGCACGCGCTGACCGCGGAGGCGAGAGTGCAGACAACGATCCAGTACGCGATGCCCGGCGATGGACGAGCCCCGATCAGATCGAGTACCATGCGCGGGCCGAGCGAGAAGCGGCTCGGGAGTTCGAGCAGCTCGCCGATATTGGCGGGAGCCGGCGCGATCAGGACCCCAACGGCCCGGAGGACGCTGTCGCCGGCGAGCGGCACCGTGGCGAGAGCCAGCCAGTGGGCGACATCGGCATCGCGGCGCGACCTTCCCAGCCACAGCGTGACGGCAGACAAGAGTGCCGCAGGAACGATCGGCGGCAGGAAGACGCTGATCGCCGTTAGGCGGACGAGGCCGCGCTCCATGACGAGCAGGCGGGGAGCTGCATCGAACAACGCGTACAGATCGCGCGCCATGTCGCTGTACATGGCGGCGGCCGCGAGCATGTGCGCCACCAGACATGCAGCGACGATGGTGCCGGCTGAGAACGAATGGGCGACCGGGGTCGGGCGGCGGCGGCGTGCTCGCGAATCGCGCGATGGATCAGCGAACGGCGGGCGCTGAACGCTCGAGGTCCCCTCCGGCGACGTGAGAGTCGGCTGTCTCATGCGTTAGGCTCCGCGACACGTGACGGCCGGTCGATCAGGTCGAAGAAGCGCTGCTCGAGATTGTCGCGCCGAACGACTGAAGACCGGACACCGATACCAACCGCCAGGCACTCGGCGAGAACGTCTTCCGGGGAATCTCCACCGAGCGGGACGTGGAGCTCGTCGCCGAGGAGAGTCGCGGTTGGCCGCCGGCTCTGAAGACGGCGTGCGGCAAGCGGCGGAGCATCCACGGTGAGCACAAGGGTACGCTCTCCGGTGATTTCAGCCGGATCGATTGCGGCATGCGCGCGACCATCCTTCATCACGACGATGCGTGACGCGAGATGCTCGAGCGACAGCATGTCGTGCGACGAAAGGATGATCGTCACTCCCTCGTCGCGCAGGCCGCGAAGAAGCTCGCGCATTTCACGCGCGCCGATGGGGTCGAGACCGGACAGCGTCTCGTCGAGGAGGAGCAGGCGCGGGCGGCCGACGATCGCCTGCGCAACTCCCAACCGTTGCACCATGCCGCGGGACAGGTGTGCGACACGCTTGGCGGCGTGCTCGCTGAGTCCGACCCGGTCGAGAGCGCCCCGGACGCGATTCGCCCGCTCGGCGCCTGACAGCTCGTGCAGCGTCGCGTAGAACTCGAGCGCTTCGCTGACTGAAAGAAAGCGGGGGTACAGCGAGCGTTCGGGGACGTACGCAACTCCGGGTGGCCGCCCGAACGGAGATCGCGACGAGCCGAACCAGCTCAGGACGCCGCTGTCAGGGCGAAGCAGCCCCGCCGCGCAGAGCAGGAAGGTGGACTTCCCGGCACCGTTAGGCCCGAGCAGGCCTACCAGCTCGCCCTGCGCAGCCTCGAGGTCCATGCCGCGAAGCGCCTCGATCGATGCCCCCCACTGCGCGACTCCCGCACGGTATCGCTTGGCCACGCCTGCGGCGGAGAGGACTGCGGTCATTGGGTGAGTCTCCCGGCCGGCTCGAGTCGGTAGATCCGGACCGCGGCCAGCGTGAAGTAGACGATTGGCGAAAGAATGAGGACGAGCGGCGCAACCGCGGGCGCGGGCGGGCCTCCGAGGGCCGCAGAAAACGTCGTCGTTCCGTGTTCCAACTGGGGCAACAGCTCCAACCCGCCACGAGCCATCGCGGCGAGGGCCCGAGGCAGGCGGTCGACCAGGCTGGCAGCCTGCAGGAGCGGCGCAAGGGCGAGCACGCCGATCATTCCGACGGCGTTGGCTTTTCCCTCAAGAATCGTCGCGAGAAGGAGGAGTAGCCCCAACCAGCTCGCGAGCAGCGCTGAGAGCCACGCGAAGAGGAGCACCAGTTGGCTTGCGTGCGGGAGCACGATTCCGGCAAACGCGACAGGCAACTGCAGCACGACGAGGATTGCGGTCAGGATCAGCGACGCGACCGTCTGTCCCGCCAGCACGTCGAGCGGCGAACAATCGTGGGTCATTGCGATCGCGAACTCCCCGCTGTCAATGTCATCGCTCAGCGCGCCAGCTCCGATCATCGTCAGACCGACAAGGGTGAATTCGGCAAGCGAGGAGATCCGCGCCAGGAGAGAGGCGCTGTCCACGAGCAGCCAGGGCAGCAGCACAAGAATCAGTGCGGCGAGGGCAAGCCGAGTTCGAACCACGCGATGTACACGAACCCTCGCGACGGCGAGGATGCGCGTCGAGGACATCGGCGACCGGCCCCTCGGTCGGGGTGTCATCGCGCGAATCCCGCGAGGGCTTTGCGGTAGGGCGCATCGTGGGTGAACCCGACAACCAGCTGCCGCGACCCGTCCCGATGGAACAGCACCAAGGTCGGAACCGCGCGTGTTCCGAGCGCGTGGATCATCGCTGAGGCCGAGTCGAGCCGAAGTTCGAGGTGCAGCCCGAGTCGTTGCCGGTAAGCGCTGGCATCGTCCGGGGCATCACTCGTGACGAAGATGCCGCGCAGATGGCGCACGTGGACCACTGAATCAACCAGCACGGCGGCACGCGAGCAGTGGGCGCAGTGGCTGTCGACATAGAGAAGGACGAAGGGCGGCTCACGGTCTGCGGGCGCGACCGCTCGCGGCCACGGCAGGTCGGCTGCGGCGGGGACGCGCGCACCGGCGTACTCCGGCGTTGCGAGCACCCCCACGAGTCCCGCCAGTCCCGCGCTCCCCAGTACGAGGAGCGCGGTCAGGGCGAATCGGCGAGCGTTAGGCATGTGGTCGGGTCAGGCCGCCCCGGCGCCGCACATTCCGGCGCGGATGAGGTAGCACCACCCGCGGATGGCGATCGTGTAGTAATTGCTGTTTCCGCCGAAATCCTCGTCGCAGCTGGCGACGGAGTCGATCAGACAGTCTGCCCGGGACGTCCGCGGGGTCCCGAGAATTGCGCCGAGCGCGAGGACACCGGCGAGAAGAGTTCTTTTCATTGTTTGCTCCGTTTCGTCAGGGGAGGGCGCAGCTCGCGGCGTTGAACAGGTAGCACCAGCCGCGTGCCGCTGTGATGAGGATGCCGGACCCGGCGAAGGCGGCGTCGCAGCTGGCGATGATGTCGTCGCCACTCCGCGATCCGCAGCTCTGCGCCCGGACAGCGTGCCCGCTTGCCGCAAGTGCGGCGGCGGTGAGTAACAGCTTCGTGGATGTCACTGAAGCCTCCAGTGTTGTCGCTGATCGTTTGCGTGGAATTCAGGGATGCGTGGTGATCCGCCAGTCCTTTCCATTGATCGGACAGATTTCGAGTCCGGGTCCGGGCCAATACGAGGGAAGCAGCGCGTCGCACTCCTCGCCGCCGGACCAGAAGTCCGTCGACTGTGCCGGCGCAATTGACAGCGCCACGGCGGAAAGAGCAGCGACCTTGATGATTCGGAATCGCATGAGCATCTCCTGTTGAGTGTCAGGCGCCCCCGATTCGCGACGGCACGTTATCAACCGCGCGTCAGCCGACCGTCACCCCTTTGTCGCGGCCGCGCACATTCGACGGCACACAAGGAAAACGGGGCCCCGCTGTTCGGGGGCCCCGCGTCGCACTGGCCGCGCGACCGAATCACGCGCTCGAATCAGCGCGCTCGCGTCACATGGAAGTGCTCGATCGCGTCCACGAGCGGCGCGGGATCGAAGCGAACGGGGTCGGTCGCGGGCAGCCCGGTCTCATCTTCGGTCCGCGCGATGGCGGCACGCGCCGCCTGTTCCGACAGATCGTAGGTGTTCAGGGCGACCGCGATCGTCTTCGACGGCCGAAGCGGCTCGAGAATGCGCTCATGCAGCGCGATGAAGTCGGGGAGCGGTGGAATCGTCACCCACGGATTGTTGTTGATCACGGTGCGCGACGGCTGAGCGCACATGATCATCGCGTGCGGCAGCGATCCCTGCATCAGACCATAGGTGACGCCGGAATATCCGGGATGCACCAGCGAACCCTGTCCCTCGACCATCACAATCTCGGCGATCTTTGCGGCGTCGAGTGTCAGCCGCTCCGATGCACCGGCGATGAAGTCCGCGATGACCGCATCGACCGAGATGCCCCAGCCTTCGATGAGAATTCCGGTCTGGCCGGTCCCCGCGAACGCGACGCTCCGGTTTCGCTTCCGCAGCCCGTCGCGGAGCTGGAGCGACGCGGTCATCTTGCCGATGTTGCAGTCGGTCCCGACGGTGAGGATCACGGTCGACGCGACCTCCCGGACGCGGCCGGCCGCGACGGGGAGGTCTGCCGGCGGTTTGCGAAGGTCATGAATTGCGACGCCGTGCTGGGTCGCGAGCGCGGCGAATTCGGGGTCTTCGCTGATGAACGAATGCAGCCCGCTCCAGATCTCGAGGCCACTCGAGATCGCGGCCCGCATGATGGATCTCCACGCCTCGGGAAACTTTCCCCCGGTCGGCGCAATCCCGATCAGCAGGGCGTTAGGCGCGAGACGAAGTCCTTCCTCCACCGTCGCGACGACGGGAATGCCGCCGCCATAGCCGATCACCTGGCCGGCGGTTTGTCCGGCATGGCGGGAATCGAGAACGGCGGCGACGCGCTCCGGTGAATAGCGAATGCAGCCGTTCGCCGTCTTGGACGTCATCGGTCCGAACTGGCCCTCGGCGAGAACCAGGTAGCGTAAGTCGCGAGCCATTTTTCTGTTGGACGTCGTGCGCGGAGTCAGGCCTCGAGGCGTCCACCGGCCCGGCGGTTTCCGCCGCGGCGATTGGCGACATCAGCCATCTCGGCGATCGCTCGCTCGCGGTAGGCGATCACATCGACGGCGGGCAGGGTCGGGATCAGCACGTTGCCGTCGGGGACCGGGACGCGCAGCACGAGCAAGCGGTCGCGCACCATGCGACGGAATCCCTTCCCCTCGTAGATCCGATTCATGAGGATTCGCCGCACGACCACCATGACGACCGCGAGCATCGGGACGGCGACGACGAGGCCGACGCCACCGATCATCGTCCCGACGATGAGCACCGCCAGAATGGTCATAACCGGCGGCAGGTGCACCTTGCCCTGCATCACTTTCGGCAGGATGACATTTCCCTCGACGAGGTGAACCAGCACACCCCACGCGACGACGGCCATGGCCGGGCCGAACCCGCGGTCACCGAGCATGAACACCGCGGGAAGCGCGGTGGAGATGAGCGTACCGAAGAACGGGATGACGGCGACCGCGCCGGTGACGATCGAGAACGTCAGCCAGTACGGCACGTCGAGGAAGTAGAACCCGATCGCCGTGAGAAGCGCCAGCGACGCCATCGTGAAGAGCTGGCCGACGATGTACTGACGCAGTGTGTTCGCGAGGTCGGAGAGCACATCGCGCACGAGGTCGCGGTGCACCGGCGGGAAGAGCGCGATCAGGTACTCGCGGTAGAACGCCGGCTCGAGCGCGAGGTAGATCGACATGACCAGCACGGAGAAGACGCTGATGAACACATGCACCATCGAGAACACCTTCGGCACCAGGCCACCGAACGTTCCCGACACCTGGTCGTAGGCGGCGATCAGCAGCTTGTGCTCGCCTGGCTTCCACATCGGAGCCAGCGCCGGAATCCGCGCGACCATGTTGTCGATGCCCTGCTCCCAGATCGCGATCTGCTTGGGGAGGACCGTCAGCAGTTCCTGGGTCTGGGCGATCACCGGTGGCACGAGCAGCCAGAACATGCCGACGATACCGCCTAACGTCCCGAAGAGTGCGAGCATGAACGCGAACCAGCGCGGCAGCTTCAGGCGGCGCTGGAAGAACTCGGTCACCGCGCCGAGGTAGAGCGAGATGAGGATCGCGAGGAACAACAACAGGAAGATGTCGGCCGCCCTTCCAACCATCCAGAGCAGCAGGATGGTGAGGACGACCGAGGCGAGGATCGGCGCAAACTTGAAGCGCGATGTCGTGCCGGCAATCACGGGTCGTTAGGTCTCGTCCTTGAGGTCTTCGATGTCGGCATGGACGGTCTCTTCGCGCTTGCCGCCCGCGGCCCCGGTCCCGAGCTGCCGATTCGTCTGCGGCGCGCCGGCTGGCAACATCCCCATCTTCTGCTTCAACGCGAGCAGCTGCTGGTCGACGCCGATCGTGCCGGCACTCTTCTCGAGCCGCTTGAAGTCGCTCGCAAGTTTATCGCCGGTGAACTCCTCGTCGATTTCAGCGCTGGCCTGGATGCGTTTCTCCGTGGAGACGATCTTGTCCTCCATCCGCGAGAACGCCTCGAAGGCCGAGTTCTCGGACATCGACGACATCGTTTCGGCGATGCGCTGCTGTGCCTGGGCGCGGCGCTGGCGTGCGATGAGCAGGTTCTTCTTCCGCTTCGCTTCCTCGATCTTGTCGTTCAGGTCGCGGAGCGAATTCTTGAGCTTCTCGGTCTCCATGCGGTGCGACTCCCACGTCTGCTCGAGCGTGGTGCCGTGACCGAGATGCTCGCCATGGCGGACCAGCGCCTGCTTGGCGAGGTCGTCGCGCCCCTCCTGGATCGCGAGCATCGCCCGCTTTTCCCAGTCCTGTGCCTGACGATACTCCTGATCGACCTGGTCGCGGAGTCGCTTCTCGTCGGCGATCGCCGAAGCAACCTGCTGCTTCGCCTTGACGAGCTGCGTCTTCATGTCGACCAGGATCTGGTTCAACATCTTCTCCGGGTCTTCCGCCTTGGAGATCAGATCGTTGATGTTCGACTTGAGCAGCGAGGACAGCCGGTCGAGGAGACCCATGATCAGCGCGCCTCCTGAAAGGCGCCGAGCTCGCGGAGATGGGACGCGAGCGCGAGCGTCATGCCTTCGTAGCTGGCGAGGAACTCGTCGTAGTCGAGGTGCGCGAGCTCGAGCGCCTCGGTGAGAACGATCGAATCGCGCTCGATGCCGTATGAGCCGTGAACGAGCTCGGTGGCGTTGAGCTCCAGCAACCTGTGGCTGAGCGTCGCCAGTGCGCGGGGGTCGGTCGGCAGCGCCATGACCTTCACGCGGAGCACGACCACCGGCGGTGAGTAGTTCACCACGACGTCGAAGGAAAAGCTTCCCGTCGGTTTCACAATCCACAGCCCCGGCTGGATCTCCGAGTAGTTCGTCCCTTCGGAGGCAAGCTTGTCGAGAAAGCCCTCGATCTCTTCGCGCGTCACCATGGCCTTACCCTGTTTGAAGTGTCCCATGGCTCAGACTACGGCTGAACCCGGGGGCTATGTTTCGCGTTGGCGCGATTTTCGACGGCGCCGACAGCGGCGCGGCGGGCTGGAATTGTCGGCTTGATGGACCGCCTACGCGAAGATAACAAGGCGCACGGGGTCTCGTGAGACGTCAGCGGGCGCTGTACTTCCAGTTGCGGGTCTTGCCCTCCGCGAGCATCTCGATCGCCTGAGCGAGGCGCCGCCGGCGGGTCTCGTCACGCTTCGCTTCGATGATCCACTCGATGTACTCGCGCTTGTGACTCGGCGAGAACCCTTCAAAGGTCCCGCGTGCCTTCGCGTTCCTGCTCAGACCCGCCACGAGGTCGGCGGGTGGGTCGACCGGGATGACTTTCCGGGGAAGGCCGGGCTTCCGGATCTTCGGTGTCTTCACACCCGCGTCGTTGAGAGCCACCGCCTGCCGGATGTAGTCGGCAAACAGCTTCTTCGACGGAAGGTCCGAGACCTTGGTCAGTCGCCCGAACTGGCCCATCGCGTCGCGGTCGTTATCGCTGCCAACGATCAGCCGCCCTTTCCAGAGGTTGAAGACCGCGTGCTCCTTGAACGCGGCCATTCCGCAAAGAATCCCCTTGTGCATGAAGGTGGGGCAGCTCCACTTGAGCGTCTCCTCGACGTCAGGACACGCGGCGTGCACGGCGTCACGAATGTGCGTGAGGATCGGCTTGGCGAAGTCGGCGGCGTTGGCGATGTATGAGTCGATGCGGGGGTCTTTTTTTCCCATCGATCTCGGCGCCTCGGGCACGGGTGATTCGGACCTCGAAGCTAACGCGACCGGAACACCGAAGCCACCGCCTTCTCACGACCAGGCCACCGACGCTGCTAGTTCGCCTTCTTGATCTGGTAAAGCCGCTCCTTCGCGAGCCGGCGACCGGTCGGAGTCGCCGCCAGGCCGCCACCCGCCGTCTCGCGGTAGCGAACGTCCATCGATGCGCCGATTTCCCCCATGACGTCGATCACCTCGTCGACGGGAATCGCGAAGGTGATTCCGGCAAGAGCCATCTCGATGCCAGCCAGCGCGATCGCTGATCCTGTCGCGTTGCGGAACACGCACGGCAGCTCGACGAGACCGCCGAGCGGGTCGCAGACGAGGCCTAACGTTCCCTGCATGGTCATGGCGACTGCGTGTCCGCACTGCGACGGATTCCCGCCGAGCATCTCCGTCGCCGCGCCGGCAGCCATTGCCGCGGCGCTGCCGGTCTCCGCCTGGCAACCGCCTTCCGCCCCCGACAGCGACGCGCGTTCCGCGACCACCGCGCCAATCAATCCGGCGCAGGCCAACGCATCGATGACCTTGTCGTCGGGAATATTGCGCGCCTGCGCGAGACCGGTGAGCACCGCGGGAAGCACGCCGGCCCCACCGGCGGTCGGTGCGGCCACGATGACGCCCATGGCGGCGTTGACTTCCTGCACCGCGAGTGCGCGCGCGAGGATATCGCGGAATGGGGTGCCGGCGAGCGGACCAGCCGGTCCGGTGCGCAACTTCGCCGCGTCGCCCCCGACGAGGCCGGACGCGGAGTACAGATCCCCGACCATTCCCTGCGCAACCGCGGCGCGCATCACCGTCAGGGCACGCCCGAGCGCCGCGCGGATGTCGTCGACGGTGCGTCCGCCATCCTCGGATTCGGAGGCGAGGGCGACTGCCGAGAGCGTCGTCCTGCGAGCCTCGGCGTCGCGAATGGCTTCAGCGAGCGATTTGTACATTCGATGTATCGCGCCGTCAGGCGCTCACCTTGTCGAGGCGGAAGGCCCACTTCACCCAGGGCAGCTCACGGATCCTGTCCCGCAGAATCGTGCTCGGCGCTTCGTCAACTTCGATCGCCATGAATGCGTCGCCGCCTCGCGCTTTCCGGGTGAGCTTGAGGGTGGCGATGTTGATGTTGTCTTCGGCGAGGAGCGTCGCGATGCGGGCGACGGAGCCCTTGACGTCCTCGGCGACGAGCACGACGGTGTTGTAGTTGCCGGTGACCTCCACCGGGTAGCCATCGATCTCGGTGACGAGGACGCGTCCGGCGCCGAGCGACGAGCCGACCATGGTCGCCGATCGTTCGCCGCGATGGATGGTGATCCGCGCGGTGTTGGGGTGGACGTCGGGCTCCTCGCCTAACGTCGTCTTCTCGAACCGGTAGTTGAGGCCGTCCCGCTCGGCGATCTCGAGCGCCGTGCGGATCCGGTCGTCGTCCGGGGCGAAGCCCATCAACCCGGCGACGATCGCCTTGTCGGTTCCGTGCCCCTCGCCGGTTCTCGCGAACGAGCCGTGCAGCTGGATCACCGCCGTCTCGGGGGTGCCCCCGACAAGACAGCGGGCGAGCAGGCCGATGCGGCACGCACCGGCGGTGTGCGAGGAACTCGGGCCGACCATGACGGGGCCGATGATATCCAGGAGTGATACCACTAGGCGCGCTCAAACACTGCGATCAGGGATGAGGGAGGCTCCGATGAGGGACGAGCGATGAGAGAAACAGCTTTGCGGACGGGACGGCGTCAACTGCGACACGGGCGAACTGCGTCTACCCTGCAGCCGCCAACGGTGTCCGCGCGGCTCTGCGGCGGGTTGTCGCACGTTCGAGCATCGCGCGCAGATAATGGCCAGTGTGCGACGCGGTGTTCTGCGCGACTATTTCCGGTGTTCCCGTCGCGACGACCGTACCACCCTTCTGACCGCCTTCGGGGCCCATGTCGATGATCCAGTCGGCGGTCTTGATGACGTCGAGGTTGTGCTCGATGACGAGCACGGTGTTGCCACGGTCGACGAGACGGTGGAGCACCGCGAGCAGCACCCGCACATCCTCGAAGTGCAAGCCTGTCGTCGGCTCGTCGAGAATATAGAAGGTGCGGCCAGTGTCGCGCTTCGAGAGTTCGGTCGCGAGCTTCACGCGCTGCGCCTCGCCGCCCGAGAGCGTGGTCGCGCTCTGGCCGAGGTGGACGTAGCCGAGCCCGACATCGTTCAACGTCTCGAGCTTCTGGCGCACGCGCGGCTGATTCTCGAAATATTCGAGCGCATCCTCGACGGTGAGCTCGAGAACGTCCGCGATGCTCAGTCCGCGGAAGCGAACCTCGAGAGTCTCACGATTGTAGCGCTTGGCCTTGCAGACCTCGCACGGCACATAAACGTCAGGCAGGAAGTGCATCTCGATCTTGACGAGTCCATCGCCCTGACATGCTTCGCAGCGGCCGCCCTTCACGTTGAACGAGAACCGGCCCGGCCCGTAGCCACGGATCTTCGACTCGGGGAGCTCGGCGAACAGGTCACGAATCGGCGTGAACAGCCCGGTGTAGGTCGCGGGGTTCGAGCGCGGCGTCCGACCGATCGGGCTCTGGTCGATGTCGATGACCTTGTCGATGTGCTCGAGGCCAGTGATTCGCGAGTGCGCGCCGGGAATCGTGCGCGCCCGATAGAAATGGCGGGCAAGCGCGCGATGGAGTACGTCCTCGACGAGCGTCGACTTGCCGGACCCCGACACACCGGTCACGGCGACGAAGGTGCCTAACGGTATGTCGACCGTGATGTTGCGGAGGTTGTGCTCGGTGACGCCCTCGACGCGAATCACCCGGTCGGGGGTCGGCGAGCGGCGTGTCTCCGGCGTCTCGACCGCAAGCTCGCCGGAGAGGTACTTGGCCGTCAGCGAGTTGGGGTTGGCCATCACCTCTGCAACCGTCCCGGCGGCAATCACTTCGCCGCCGTGCTTGCCGGCCGCAGGCCCGAGGTCGAGCAGGTAGTCGGCAGCCATCATCGTCTCTTCGTCATGCTCGACGACAATGACCGTATTGCCGAGGTCGCGGAGCTGGCGAAGGGTCGCGAGCAGGCGGGCGTTGTCGCGCTGGTGCAGGCCGATCGACGGCTCGTCGAGGATGTAGAGGACCCCCACGAGACGAGAGCCGATCTGCGTCGCGAGGCGGATGCGCTGCGCCTCGCCGCCGGAGAGCGACTCGGCGGAACGATTCATCGTCAGGTATTCGAGACCGACATCGACGAGGAACCGCAGGCGCTCGCGAACTTCCTTGAGGATCGGGCCGGCGATCTCGGCATCGAGACCGGGACGACCGTTGGCGCGAATCGCGATGCCCTCGAAGAAGCTGAGCGCGTCGCTCACCGACAGGGCGACGACGTCACCGATTCCCATCGAGGCGACGGTGACGGCGAGCGCCTCGGGCTTGAGCCGCTTGCCGCCGCAGGCGTTGCAGGGGACCGGAACCATGTATTCCGAAAGCTCGAGGCGAATCGAATCGGAGTCGGTCTCGTCATAACGTTCGCGGACGAGCACGAGGACCCCCGGCCAGGGTTCTTCGCCAGCCTTCTTCGACGGCGAGCCGTGGACGATGGCCGTCCGCGTACTGAGTGGAAGCGTCCCCCACGGCGCATTGAGCTCGAACTTGAGGTGGCGCGCGAGCGTCGGCAGCGTCACGCGGCGGAGGCTGCCCGACGGTTCGCCCCACGGCAGAACGACGCCTTCGAGAATCGAGATGCGTGGGTCGCCGAGTATCAGCTCCTCGCTCACTTCGTGGCGCGTGCCAAGGCCGCCGCACGCCGCGCACGCACCGAACGGCGAGTTGAACGAGAAGTGGCGCGGCTCGAGCTCGGGCATCGAGATGCCGCACTCGGCGCAGCCGTAGCGTTCCGAGAACAGCGCGGTTTCTGGACGCGCGCCGTCGTGGCGGATCACCTCGAGCGTGCCTTCGGCGAGCTTGAGCGCCGTCTCCACGGAATCCGCGAGGCGGCCGCGATCGTCGGCGCGGACGCTGAGCCGATCGACGACGATCGACACGTTATGATTCTGGCGCCGATTCAGCTTCGGCGGATCAGCCAGCTCGATCATCTCACCATCGACGAGCGCGCGCACGAATCCCTGCCGGCGGACGGTCTCGAAGAGGTCGCGGAATTCTCCTTTGCGTCCACGAACGAGCGGCGCCATGATCTCGATACGTGTGTCCTCCGGCCAGGCGAGGATCGATTCGGCGATCTGTCCCGCGCTCTGCCGAGAGACAGGGCGCCCGCAGGTCGGGCAATGTGGAGTCCCGGCCCGGGCGTAGAGGAGCCGGAGATAGTCGTAGATCTCCGTGACGGTGCCCACCGTCGAGCGCGGGTTGTGCCCGGCCGATTTCTGTTCGATCGAGATCGCTGGTGAGAGCCCCTCGATCAGGTCGACGTCCGGCTTCTCCATCAGCCCGAGGAACTGGCGAGCGTACGCTGACAGCGACTCGACGTAGCGCCGCTGTCCCTCGGCGTAGATCGTGTCAAATGCGAGTGAGGACTTGCCGGAGCCGGAGAGTCCCGTAATGACCGTCAGCCGATCCCGCGGGATGGTGACGTCGATATTCTTCAAGTTGTGTTCGCGCGCGCCGCGCACGATCAGCGATTCATCCGCCATAAGCAGTGTAAGTTCGCTTTTGGACCGCCTTCGTTCAAGCCGTTCACCTCGACGCCCCCTATCGAAGCGAACGGCGATGAATTAGTCATTTGTCTCGCGCGCGAGGGACGTGACGGAGATCCTGGTGAGTCCGCTTGCGCGAGGGTCCCACCGCCGGAGTCGTCACGGAATGCCTCACACAGATGCGATCGTGGTCCTCACTACTGTCACGACAGCGGACGAGGCACTTGCGCTGGTTCGCGCGCTACTCGAGCGGCGCCTCATCGCCTGCGGGACGGTCTTGCCGGGCGCGCGCTCTCTCTACCGGTGGAAGGGGCAGATCGCCGATGAGCAGGAGACGTTCATTGTGCTGAAGACTCGCGCAGCGCGGCTCGAGGGACTGCGGCTCGCGTTCGACGACCTCCATCCGTACAAGGTTCCCGAGTTGCTCGCGCTCCCCGTGTCTGCCGGCCTCGAGAAATATCTCGAATGGATAGACGGTGAGACTTCTCTCGCTCTCGCCTGACGAATGACCGACCAGAATCCCCAGCTGGAAGACACGACGACGTTCGCGACGCCCGACGCGGGCGTAGATCCGCAGCCGGTGACGCTTCCTGATGACGGTAGCGGCGCCATGTTCGCGGTCGCACGCGAGCATGCCGACAAGAACGAGATTCCCGCCGCGATTGCCGCCTACCGTCAGCTGCTGACGCGGTTCCCGACGAACGTTCGGGCGCGCAACAACCTCGCTCTGCTGCTCGAAAAGAAGGGCGACATCGATGGCGCGCTGCTCGAGTTCAACGGCGCACTCGAGGCCGAGCCGGACAATGTTTCGGTCCTCTGCAATCGTGCCGCGCTGCTCAGTGGGAAGCTCAAGTACGACGCGGCCGAAGCCGACCTTCGCCGCGCGCTGCGCGTGGACGAACGAAACGCTGAGGCGTGGCTCAGCCTTGGCATTGTATTCTGTCGCCGCGGCCGGTGGCGCGAGGCAGTGGAGCCGCTCAGCCGCGCGATCGAGCTGGATCCGATCACCACGGGCGCGCACTACTATCTGGGCGAGGCGTACAATCACGTCGACAACCTGCCAGCGGCGCTCGCTGCCTACGAGCAGGCGTCAGCGCTCGCGCCCGCCAACTGGCGCGCGCAGAAGGGGATCGGGATCATTCTCGACCGCATGGGGCGTCCCGCCGAAGCATCGCTCGCGTATCAGAGAGCGCGCGAGACCCAGCGGCGTTGAGGGCCGGCCGGTGAGCGGGACGGTTCCGGCGTTCCCGCCCCCCGTCAGGCGGAAGAGAAGCAGGCGCGGGACAATCGCGATCGCTGTGCTCGTGCTCTGGGCGATCGGGCTCGCATTCCTGATTCGGCGAGAGCTGTTCCGACCGCACTCCGAGTCGCTCGCCGCGGCGGCCCTCCGCGTCAATCCGGGTGCGGTCTACTTCGCGGTGACCCGCAGCGGCGAGCAGATCGGCTTCGCGTCCTCGACGATCGACACCACGCCCACGCAGATCACGGCCACTGACTATCTCGTGGCCGACCTGCCGATCGGCGGCGAGGAGAACCGCGCGGAAGCGCGGTCGGTCGTGTCGCTGACGCGCGGGATGCGCGTCGACAGTTTTACGGTGACGCTCGAAACCGACTCGATTCCGTTCGAGGCACGCGGCCGCATCATCGGCGACTCGACGCTCAGGCTTTCGGTGGGAGACACCCTTAACCCCGACACCTCACGTGTAAAGCTGAACGGCCCGGTGCTTCTGCCGACGCTGCTGCCGCTGGCGGTGATGCTGGGCGACCGGCCGAAGGTAGGCGCGAAGACGACTTTCAGCGTATTCGACCCCGTGGAGCAGGCCCCGAAACCGGTCGTCATCGAGATCATGGCGGAATCGTTGTTCGTCGTCAGCGACAGCGCGAAGCTCGACACTGCGTCGGGCCGATGGACTGTTGCGCACGATGACACGGTGCGCGCCTGGCGGCTCAAGACGGACGGAACTCAGCCCTTTCTCGCGTGGGTCGACGAGCAGGGGCGCCTGGTCCAGGCAGAGCTGCCCGGCGGGCTGGCGATTCAGCGACACGCCTACGAGATCGCATTCGAGAACTGGAAGCTCGATGCGCGGGCCCGGGGCACCCGGGTGACCGCCGACCGCGACATCCTCGAGACGACGGCAATCGCCAGCAACCGGTTGGTCAGGGTCAACGCGTTAGGCGAGCTACGGGCGCGACTGAGCGGGACCGATCTTCGGGGCTTCGCGATCGAAGGGGGACGCCAGCACATGAGCGGCGACACGCTCATCGTGCGGCGGGAGACCGGCGCGGCGTTGGGGTCGTGGACGCAGCTCACGCTCTCGGGTGAAAAAGCGGCGATGCTGTTGCCGGCGCTGGCGGCCGAGCCGGGACTGCCGCGCGATTCGGCGATCGTCGCGACGGCGCGGCGCATCGTCGGCGCCGAAAGGGACGCGCTGACGAGAGTGCGCCTGCTCAATCGCTGGGTGCACGACTCACTTGCCAAGCGAACGACGCTCGGGATCCCGAACGCGGCGACGGTCCTTCGCACCCGCTCGGGCGACTGCAACGAACACGCGGCGCTGTTCACCGCGCTGGCCCGTGCCAACGGCATCCCGACCCGCATCGCGGCGGGCCTCGCCTACGTGGGCGGGAAGTTTTACTACCACGCCTGGCCGGAAGTCTATCTGACGGACTGGGTCGCGGTCGATCCGACCTTCGGCCAGGTCCCCGCCGACGCTGGCCACCTCCGCTTCACGCTGGGCGGGCTGACCCGCCAGGCGGAGCTGTTGCGACTGATCGGCACCCTCAAGATCGACGTCGTGAGCGCGCGCTAGGACAGTGCGTCCGCGCTCGACGCGAACGCATCACCCCGCACGCTCCCATGATCGAGCTCAGCGCGCTGACCAAGCGCTACGGAAGCTTCACCGCCGTCGACGGTCTCTCGTTGACGGTGCCCCGCGGCGAACTGTTCGGATTCCTCGGACCTAACGGCGCGGGGAAGACGACCTCCCTGCGGATGATCGCCGGCATCCTGCGCCCGAGCTCCGGCGCGGTACGGATCGGCGGAATCGACGTCGTGAAGGATCCGACCGCGGCGAAGGCCAAGCTCGGGTTCATCCCCGATCGGCCGTTCATCTACGAAAAGCTGACAGGTCTCGAGTTCCTCCGCTTCGTCGCCGGGCTCTACGAGCAGGACGGGCCGGCGGTCGAACACCGCGCCCGCGAGCTGCTGGCGCTCTTCGATCTCGAGGAGTGGCGCGACGAGCTGGTCGAGAGCTACAGCCACGGCATGCGGCAGAAGTTGATCATCAGCAGCGCGTTCGTGCATCGGCCCGAGGTGATCGTCGTCGACGAGCCAATGGTCGGGCTCGACCCGAAGGCGGCGCGAATCCTCAAGAACCTGTTCCGCGAGTACGTCAACCGCGGCAACACGATCATGATGAGCACGCACGCGCTGGAAGTCGCCGAATCGATGTGCGACCGGATCGGCATCGTCCAGGGCGGAAAGCTCCGCGCGTTAGGGACGATGGACGAGCTGCGGGCGAGCGCCGCCACCGGCACCGAGGGCCTCGAGACGATCTTCCTCCGCCTGACGGGTGAGAACGCCGCGCGCGAGCTGGTCGAGGTGTTGAATGCCTGACGGTAGCGCACTCGATCACGACCTCCCCAACCCGGCGCTCCTGCACCTGCTCGGCCCGAAATGGATCACTGCCCGGGTGCGTGCGATGAGCGGAGAGCGCGGCCGGGCCGCGCGGTTCACGATTCTGGCGTTGCTCGGGCTGGGCTTCTGGGGATTCATCTTCGGGATGCTCTACCGGATGCTGGTGTACTTCCGCAACGCGACCGACATCGGAGCGCTTCTCGCGGGAAAGCTGCTGGGGCTGATGCTCGTCAGCTTCATGTCAATTCTGCTGTTGTCGAACATCATCACGGCGCTGTCGAGTTTCTTCCTCGCGCGCGACCTCGACATGCTCGTCGCGGCGCCGGTCGACTGGCTCCGGCTGTACGGCGCGAAGCTCCTCGAGACGATGGTGCACTCGAGCTGGATGGTGGTGCTGCTCGCCGTGCCGATGTTCAGCGCGTACGGCGTGGCGTACCATGGCGGGTGGCTGTTCCCGCTGATCGTCGTCGCGACGTTCCTGCCGTTCCTGATAATCCCGACGGTCATCGGCAGCGCGATCACGCTGCTCCTCGTGAACATCTTTCCGGCGCGACGCACCCGGGACATCCTGAGCCTGATCGCCGTCCTCGCCGCGGCGGGGCTCGTGCTGCTCTTCCGCGTGCTTCGTCCGGAAAAGCTGGCGCGGCCCGAGGGATTCCGCTCGCTGATGGACTTCATCGTCCTGCTACGCGGGCCGACGTCGCCGATGCTGCCGAGCGAATGGGTACAGCAGGCGGTGATGGGATGGCTGCGCGGGCCGAACGACCTGCTGCCATTCTACCTGCTCTGGTCCACGGCCGCCGCGTCGATCGTGCTCGGCGCCCTGCTCCACCGCGGACTGTACGCGCGCGGCTACACGAAGGCGCAGGAGAGCGCGCAGACCTTCGCGCGCGATGGCGTCGTCAGGAAGATCATCGGCAAGGTGTTGACGCCGTTCGGTGTCCGGCGGCGCGAGCTGGTGCTGAAGGAGCTGCGGCTGTTCTTCCGCGATACGACGCAGTGGTCGCAGCTGATCCTGCTCGCGGTCCTGATCGTCGTCTATGTGTTCAATATCAAATACCTGCCCCTGACGGGCGAGGGACTGAACTTCTTCATCGTCAACATCGTTCCGTTCCTCAACCTCGTTCTTGCCGGCTTCGTGCTCGCGTCGATCGCGGCGCGGTTCATCTTCCCGGGAGTGAGCCTCGAGGGACGAACCTTCTGGCTCCTGCGCTCCAGCCCGATGTAGATGCACGACCTGCTCTGGTCGAAGTTCTGGGTGGGGACGCTGCCGCTGCTCGTGCTGGCGCTCGGCATCGTCGGCTCGACGAACTATCTGCTCAAGACCAGCGAATTCATCATGTGGGTGTCGCTGTTTTCGATCGTGCTGCTGACGTTCGCGATTGCCGGTCTCGCGATCGGCTTCGGGACGCTCTACCCGCAGTTCGAGACTGAGAACGCGGCGCAGATTCCGACGTCGTTCGGCGGACTGCTGTTCATGATGGCGTCGGTCGGGATCATCGGTGGCACGATCATCCTCGAGGCACGGCCGGTCTACAGCTACCTGAGTGCGCGCATCTACAACACCGATACCGACATGACGGAAATGCTCGTCGGCTTCGGGTTGGCGGCAACCCTCTGCATCACGGCGACCATCGTTCCGATCCGCCTGGCGTTGCGGCGTCTGGAGACGATCGAGCGCGGCTAACCCCGCCGGTGGGCGAAAAGGCGGATCCGTCCTCCCAACGCGCGCTCGCCTCGAGTCGTATGATTCAGATACGTCACCCCGTCACCCCGCCGGCCCTCCGCCGGCGGCGCATCCTGCCCAACCCATCTCGCCCATGAAGCGATTTTTCGCTGTCGCCGCAGTCACTCTCGTCCCCGCGTTGCTCGCCGCTCAGGCGCCAAAGCCGTCGCGGCCCAGTCCGGTCGTCACGCTTCCACAGAAGCACGCGCCGCGACCGACGACGGCCGCCATCACGTCCGGCGACCTGATGACGCGGCTCTACATCTTCGCTGACGACTCGATGATGGGTCGCGAAGCCGGCAGCCTCGGCAACATGAAGGGCACAGACTACATCGCCGCGGAGGTGAAGCGACTGGGCCTCGTTCCCGGCGGCGAGGACGGGACGTATTTCCAAACGCTCCCCTTCAAGACCCGCACGGTCGACACGAGCTCGACGCTCACCGCTGACACCACGGCGCTGCTGCTGGGAAAGGATTGGGCGGTGTCGACGAACAGCTCGGCCGTGGTCCGCGATGCAGTCGTCACGTTTGGCGGTGCGATCGGCGACTCGGCATCGATGATTTCGGCGGACTCGGTCGCTGGGCGGGTCGTCCTGCTCGCGGTCGCGCCTAACGCGTCGCCTCGCGCGATGCGTGGGGCCGCGCGCATGTATCCCGCGGCCGCGGCCGTGATGGTCGTCGCTTCCACGCCGATCATTTCATTCTACCGGCGTCCATCACAGTTCGTCGACGACCCTGCCGCGGTCCAGCGCAAGGCACCACCGCTGGTGCTGCTCACGCCCGAGGCAGCAGCAAAGTTCTTCGACTCGCCGATCGCGGCACTCAGCTCCGGAACAGCCGGAAAACGGGTGTCACTCACAGCAAACGTGAACGTGGTCCCCGTGCCGTTTCCGGCGCGCAACGTGGTCGCAATCCTCCCAGGGAGCGACAGGAACCTCAAGGAGCAGTACGTCGCGGTCGGCGCGCACAACGATCACGTCGGCATGAACAATCGCCCCACGAACACCGACTCGCTGCGCTTGTTCAACCGCATCGTGCGCCCCGGCGGCGCCGAGGATGCCGGAAAGCAGGCGACGCCCGCGCAGCAGGCGGCGTTCGACAGCACGTATGGCGCGTGGAAGATGGCGAACCCCACCGCGGCGGTGCGCCTCGACTCCATCGCCAACGGCGCCGATGACGATGGCTCGGGATCTGTCGCCGTCCTCGAGATCGCCCAGAAGCTCGCGTCGCTCAGGACGAAACCCAAGCGGTCGATCATATTCGTCTGGCATGTCGGTGAAGAGAAAGGACTTCTCGGATCCGCCTACTTCACCGACCATCCGACCGTGCCTCGCGACTCGATCGTTGCGCAGCTGAACATGGACATGGTCGGCCGCGGCGCGGCGTCGGACGTTACCGGCGCCACCAAGGATGGTGAGGTGATGCACGGCGGTCCCACGTACCTCCAGCTCGTCGGCTCGCGCCGCCTCTCGAAGGAGCTGGGTGACATCGTCGAGCAGGTGAACACGCAGGGACGTCACGGATTCACCTTCGACTACGCGATGGACGCCAACGGCCACCCGATGAACATCTATTGCCGGAGCGACCACTACGAGTACGCCCGCTACGGCATCCCGATCACCTTCTTCACGACGGGCGGGCATTCGGACTATCACCAGGTGACAGACGAGGCGCAATACATCGACTACGATCACATGGCTCGAGTGACCAGGCTCGTCGAAGCCGTCACCGTGCGCGTCGCCAACCTCGACCACCGAGTCGTCGTCGACCAGCCCAAGCCGGACCCTCGCGGAGTCTGTCGCCAGTAGCCAGGGCATGGCGCTGCCAGGGCGCGCGAGTCATCGAACGCCACATGAGGTCGATCTCATGTGGCGTTCGTGGCGTTTGGGACGTCTTGTACCGGACCCCAACGCTTCATGACGCTGCCTCTTCACGCTCCCGCACAATCCGCTGATCGTCCCCCGTCCGCGACGAGCACCTTTCTCGATCTGCGGGAGCGGTGGCGCAACGACGAGCGCGCGCTCGACATCGCGTCGTGGAAGACGGGGATGGTCATTCGCCTCGGTGCAGCGCTCGGTGCGGGGCTCGCGCTGATCCTTCCCCCGATCATCGGCGTGACACCGATCGCGACCGGGCGGGTGCTGATGCTCGTCGTCGGAGCGTTCGCCCTGAACCTCTGGGTGTTCCTGCTCGCGCGCCGCCCGGAGCACTACCAGCGCTGGTACAAATACGCGATTTCCGCGACGGACGTGGCGCTCGTCACCGGCGCGTACATGCTCTGTGGATCGTTCGCGGTCCTGCCGCTCTACATGGTGCCGATCACGACCCACGCGTTCCACCGGGGCGACAAGCTCGCCTACTACGTCGTCGTGCTCGCGACGTTAGGCATCGTCGGTGGCACCTTCGGGATCTGGCAGGGGGAGCCGCCCGACCGGGCGGCGGTGGTCTGGCTCGTCGTCGCCGTCGGCATCCTGCTCGTCACCGCCCTCCTGACCGTGCATATGGCGGCTGGGCTCCGAACCCGAATCCGGGCGACGCGGGAATGCCTGCTGCTCGTCGAACGAGGGGACCTGACGACACGCGCGGCTTCGAGCCACAGCGACGAGTTGGGGCTGCTCGAGGCGAGTCTCAACAGCTCCCTCAGCGAAGTTGGAGGACTGATCGCGGCCGTCCAGCGCGAGAGCCGCGAGGTCGCGGCATTCGCCGAGCAGCTCGCCGCATTCACCGGAGACCTGAGCGCTAAGGGGCGCGAGTTCGGGGCAGCGGCCAGCGAGCTGGCAGTGCACCTCGACGGCCAGCGCGCCAACGTCGATCGCGGGGCTCAACGCACCGGCGAAGCGCTCGCCGCCGCCGAGCGGCTCTGCGAGCGCGCCGAAGCGATGGAGGTGAACGCCGCGGCGCTCATCGAGACCGGCGGACACAGTCGCGACGCGATCGGACACGCCTCGGAGAGTCTCGTCTCCGTGGGACACCAGGTGCGCGAATCCTCGGCGGCGATCGAGGCGCTCGTCGAAGCGTCTGCCCGAATCGGCAAGTTCGCGGAGACCGCCTCGAGCATCGCCCGCAATACGAACCTCCTCGCGCTCAATGCGGCGATCGAGGCGGCGCGGGCGGGCGAGCATGGGAAGGGCTTCGCGGTTGTCGCCGACGAGGTCGGAAAGCTCGCGGCGGGGAGTGCCCGGGCCGCTCGCGAAATCACCGAGACGATGTCGTCGGTGCGGGAGCGCATCGCGGCGGTGATGCGAATCAGCGCGGAGAACGAGGCAACGGTGCGTGACGTGGGGGTGGTCGCGACCGATGCGACCGCGGCGCTGGGGGGTATCCTCGACGGCTCGCGGCGACTTGCCGACGTCGTTGGCGAGGCAGCGAACGTGTCGCGTCTGCAGGGTCGGGCGATGACGGAGCTGGCCACGGTCATCGCGGGGGTCCGGGAGGTCGCGAGCGACTCGGTGGCTCGAGCTGGCGCGGCGGCGAGCCTGGCCCAGGAGCAGCACGCCGGTCTCGACGCCCTCTCGAACACCGCGCAGGAGCTGGCGCGCCTTGCCGAGCGGCTGCGTGAGTCGTCGAGCCGCTTCGTGGTCGCGGCGGCCTGAATGCTCGGGTCCGCCTAACGACGGATCGGCCGCCGGGCGATTGGTTTTCTCTCGGAATCATCGCTATTGCGCGTTAGGCGCCGACGTTGTATTAGTGGCGCGAGCGAGTAGCGACCCATTGCGATGCCGCTGGGGCATACCGCCAACCGACGGCGCATTTCGGTTGGACCCGACCGGACGCCGCGGCTTTTTCCCCGCGGAGACATCGCATGAACACCCACGCAGTCCGGGAACGCACCGCGTTCTCGCCCTCGGTCTCGCGCGTCCGGTCGTCGGACGCGGACATCGGTACCACCGCGATGGTGAATCACCTGCTCGGCTCCGTCCGGGCACGGATCGCCGACTTCGACGTCAGCGCCGGCATTTCGATGCTCTGCGACGAGCTGACCTCGCTCCGTCGCACGCTTTCCCCGGACGGCTGGGAGGCGGTGGTCAAGCAGTGCCGGGCAGATTCCCTTCGCGACGTGATTCACCTGGCGCCGATTTCCGGACGGGCATTTGCGCAGCCGCGCGGCTACCCTGGCGACGCGGAAACGCTCGACCTGATCTACGGACGCGGGGCTCTCCCGGACGCGCTCACCCCGCTCGCCGCGATGCTCTACGGGTGCGAGATGCAGATGACGGCCGCCGTCAGCGTGCGGACGAGACGGGAACTTCTTGCGGCCCTGATCGACAACGTCGCGCTCGAACGGCCGATGCCGCGCGTCCTCTCGATCGCGTGCGGGCACCTCCGCGAGGCCGAGTTGTCGGCAGCGGTCAACGCGGGCGAAATCGGCGCATTCGACGCGCTCGACCAGGATTCGGAAAGCCTCGCACTAGTCGAGCGAGAGCACGCCGACCGGAATATCCGGACGATCCGCGGTTCGGTGCGGACCATTCTTCGGGGAGAGCCGCCGCTCCGCGACTACGATCTTGTCTACGCGGCCGGCCTGTTCGATTACCTCGACCGATCCGTCAGTGCGCGGCTCACGGCGGCGCTGTTCGCGGCGCTCCGCCCTGGCGGCCGATTGCTCGTCGCGAACTTCGCGCACGGTGTTCGCGAGGCGGCGTACATGGAAGCGTACATGGCGTGGCCGCTCATCTACCGCGGAGAGCACGAAGTGGAGCAATTCGACGAATTGATCCCCAAGCACGAGATCGCGGGACGGCGCGTCTTCAGCGACCGGCCGCGGAACGTGATCTATCTCGAGCTCAGGCGCGGGTAACGGTACGGCTTCGCGCGAAGGGGGCGGCGACCGTCAGGCGGCGAGGAGGTGGCCGCATCCTTCGCAGAACCGTGCGCCAGCCGCCGAGCTGGTCGCGCCGCAGTGCGCGCAGGCGCCCCGCAGGTAGCGTCCGCACTCGGAGCAGTAGATCGCGTCGGGCTCGGGTCGCGGGCCGTGCACGCTGCACGCTGCAGCATTCACGTGTGCCTCGCGGGCGCGGCGGATCGCGGCTTCGATGTCCGACTCATCGACCAGCGCGGCGCCGGCTTCGGAGCGCATCGCGGCGACGGCCTGGCGCGTGTAGCGGGCCTTGAGCATTTCGTAGTCGCCATCGGCGAGCTTGCCGGTGGCGCGATCGAACTCGATCTCGCGCAACGCCTCGACCGCGCGCGCGCGCCGGTCGCCGATGTCCTGCCGAATCGCGGAATACGGCGGGGACACAGTGCCGGCCCCGGCGCGGAACATCGGGGCGAGCACCCAGGCCATCGCGCCGACGGCGAGCAGCGTTCCGATCAACAACGGGATCACACGTCCTCTCCGCGCACCGCGGCCTGAAGTCGCGCCATCTCGTCGTCAGTCGCGTCGACGCCGGAAACGCGGGAGATGCCCGGGTGATCGGCGCGCGCCGCGGCGGCGATCACTCCACGGCGACGCCACCGCCGCAGCAGAAGGGCGAGCGCGCCCCCGCCAACGAGCAGCGCCCCAAACGGCATCCCCCAGCCGACCAGGTTGAAGCCGCTCTTCGTCGGCGCCATCAGCACCTTTTCACCATACGACGCGACAAACGCGTCGCTGATCTCCTCCGCGCCATAGCCGCCGTCGATGAGCGCGATGATGTCACGGTGCATCGCCGGGGAGACCTCGCAGGCGAAGTCGGTGGTGCGACAGGTATAGATGTCGAGCGTGCAGCCGCACTGGCAGCGGAGCTTCTTCTCGACCTGGTCGCGTTCGTCGTTGCTGACGATCGGCTTTGCGCCGGGCTTGGGCGGCCGCCGAACGGTGTGGGCCGCACCCTGGTTCATCTCGAAGAGATTCGAACCCGACGAGCCGTCGGTCGGAACGTTAGGCGCGGTCGTGCTGTCACGGGTCGCCGCCGCCTGCGCCGCCAGGCCGCGAGCGGCGAGCATCGCGGCTGCGGCGGCTCCGAGCCGCAGCGCCCGCCGGCGCGAGAGTGCGCGGTTCCCCGATCCGCCGCCGGGCGCCGCGGTCACTGTCCCGCCTCGACCAGCTCCGCGTTAGGCGCGAGGCTCGCGCGATAGCCGCTGTTCGGCCGTCGCTTCTCGGCGGCTGGCCACATCACGATCAATCCGCCGCACGCCATGACCGCTCCGCCGAACCAGACCCACCAGACGAGCGGATTGAAGCTGATGCGGAGCTCGGCTGTTTCCTCGCCGCTGACGCCGGCGAGGACGACATACGTGTCCTCCTTGAGCGTCCCGAAGATTCCGACCTCGGTCGACGGGTTGAACGTCGGGTTCCCACGACTGTCGCGGTACTGCCGCTGCTCGCTCGTCAGCACGCCGACCCGCTTGCCGTCGCGCCATGTGTCGAGCCCGATCGCAAGCACGTCACGATTCAGCGCGTCGAAACGCGAGACCCCCTGGCTGACGAAGCGCCACTCGTGGCCCCACGGGTCCGTCGCCGTGAAGCTCTCGCCCGGGCGGAGCGTCACGTCATGCTCCTGCTTGAACGCCATTCCGGCGAAGGCGGAGAAGAGTACGACGATACCGAAGTGGACGATGTACCCGCCGTAGCGGCGGCGATTGCGCCCGATCAGCCGGGCGAGGGCCAGTGGCAGGGCTTCGCCGTGGATCGCGCGCCGAGCCCGCGTTCCCTTCACGAACTCCTGAACGATTGTCGCCGTGACGAAGCCGGCCAGCGTGTACGAGATCAATGCGTAGACGTCGCGCATGCCTAACGCGAGGAGAAGCAGACCAGCAGCCGCGCCCGACAGCGCTGGCGCGATGAACTGCCGCTTCAGGTTCGAGACGCTCGCCCGCCGCCATGCGATCAGCGGTCCAACGCCCGTCAGGCCGAGCAGGAGCAGCCCGAGGGGGACGTTCACGGCGTTGAAGAAGGGCGGACCAACCGTGATCTTGGTGCCGCGCACCCACTCGCTGAGGATCGGGAAAAGCGTCCCCCAGAGCACCGAGAAGGCGATTCCGCAGAGGAGCAGGTTGTTGTAGAGGAAGGCAGCCTCGCGCGACGCCATGCTCTCGAGCGTGACGGGCGCCTCGAGGTCGCGAAGCCGGGTCATCACGAGAATCGTCGTGATCGCGATCGCGACGATGAGAAAGCCCGCGAACCAGTTGCCGACCGGCGACTGCGCAAACGCGTGGACACTGGAGATGATGCCGCTGCGGGTGATGAACGTGCCGAGGATCGCGAGGAGGAACGTCGAGACGACCAGCACGACATTCCACTTCTTGAGCATGCCGCGCTTTTCCTGAATCATGATCGAATGCAGGAACGCCGTCCCGGTCAGCCATGGAAGGAACGACGCATTCTCGACCGGATCCCAGGCCCAATAGCCGCCCCACCCGAGCTCGACGTAGGCCCACCACATGCCTAACGTGATGCCAACGGTGAGGAAGAACCAGGACACCAGCGCCCAGCGGCGGACCGCCGCCAGCCATTCGTTGTCGAGCCGCCGCGTGACGAGCGCGCCAATCGCGAACGCGAATGGAATGGTGGTCGCGACGTAGCCGAGATACAGATTCGGCGGATGAATAGCCATCCCCGGATTCTGCAGCTGCGGATTGAGCCCGCGTCCGTCGAGCGGCACGAACGGGAGCCTCGCGTACGGATTCGCGCCGAGGCATGCCGTCAGGAGGAAAAACAGGATGACGACGCCTAACGTGCCGGTCACCCAGGGCATCAGGTCGCGCGACCGGCCGCGGCTGCTGAAGACGGCCAGCGTCGAGAAGAACGAGAGGATCAGCGCCCAGAAGAGCAGCGATCCGGCCTGCCCGCCCCAGAACGCGGCGAAGACGTAGATCGCCGGCATGTTCCGGCTCGTATTCGACGCGACGTACTCGAGGGAGAAGTCGTGGCTGAGGAGCGCGGTCCAGAGGCCGGCCGACGCGAGCAGGACGAGCGCGAACGTCGAGTAGAGCCCGCGCTCGCCACTCGCGATCAGATCGGCACGGCGAAGCTTTCCACCAGCGAACGACACGGTCGTCGTCCAGGCAGCCATCACGACGGCCACCCAGAGCGACAGCTCACCAATCAGGATCACGACTGCTGCGTCTTGGGGACGGAGGCGGGGTGCCCGCCGGGCTGGTCCATCCCCGGGGGCGCGTTCTCGTAGCGGGACGCGCACTTCGCGAGCAACGTCGTCGCGTGGAAGGTGCCGTCGCGCCCGAGACGTCCCTCGACGACCACGTCCACACCGTCGGTGAAGGTATCTGGCGCGATGCCGCGATAGATCACGGGGTACGTGGTAGTCCCGTCGGTGACGCGGAACGCGTACTGCTTCCCGCCGGGATTCTTGACGATGGTCCCGGGGACGACGCGGGCACCGAGCTTGACGCCGGTGTCATGGAAGCTGCCGTCGGCGGCGACGTGGGTCGCCAGCTCGGAGGGCGTGACGTAGTAGACGCCGGTCTGGCGGATGGAACTGGCCATCAGATAGCCGGCGGTGCAGAACACGAGCGCTCCGCCAATCAGAAACTTCGTGCGTGCCTTCACGATCCCTCGATTTGCCGCGCCCGTGGTGCGGGCCGGACCGACAGCATCTTCTGCGTTTCAGCGCCGAGGGGTCGCGTCGCTCAGTTCGCGTGACGCTGTGCCGCGACGCGACGGACTCGCGCCATGATCGCATCCAGCTCGGCCTCGGCGCGGGCGCGCTCGTCACCGGTCCAGACACCACCGCTTCGATTCAGTTCCCGAACCCGCTCGAGCATCTCGTCGATCAGGGCCCGCAGGACAAGGTTGTTCCGTCGATTGCTGCCACCGCTGGTGCGCTTCGGAGCGGTGGAAGTCGGCGTCTCTATCGGTGAGGTCATATCGGACGACGGTCGGGTGAAAGACGACGCCGGCAACGGAGCAACGGCAGGAATATAGAGTGCGACGCGTCACCGGGGAACAGGCGCGCCGAACGACCATCACTCCCGGGTGCGGGCCAGCATGATGCTGGCGGTTCCCGCCCCCGCGGCGTCCCACGCCAGGTCGCGCACACTGAAATGCCCGTACGCCCGGCGATCGTACATCTCCTTCCCAATGCCGGCGGCGGCACTGGCGACGGATGCGCTCAACAATAGCGACGACCGCGGTGCCTTCGTCGTGACCTGAGTTACAGAGTACGCAATGCTCTGGACCAAGGCGGTCAGCATGAAGTGCTTTACCTTATCAGCGCCGAACCATCGGTCGGCCGGCGCCTGCGCACTGGCGCGCGCCGGGGCGAGCAGCACCCCGATCGTGACGGCCGCCGCAACCGCCAGGGTTTGCATGTGCTGTCCGATCAGGCGCAGCGCGCGCGCAACCAGCTCGCGATGACCGGGGCCGTGGACCCAACTGCTCGCCCCCGAAGGGTGCGGCAACGGCACCAGCACACTCTTCCCCCCCACGTGCTCGATCGGGTGCTCCCTGCCCACCACCTCGGCGAGGGGCGCATCGCCGAGAAATTTGTGAATCGCGAGCTTTCCGACGGGAATGATGAGCGCCGGATGTATTAGTACAAGCTCGTCATCGAGCCACGAACCGCACATCGAAAGCTCAGCGCGGCTGGGCACTCGGTCGCCGCGACCGCTCGGGTGCGGGCCCGGGAAGCAACGCGTCATCGCGGCGATGTAGATCCGATTGCGGGCGTCCTCTTCGTCGAGCCCGGCCTGGGCGAGCCAGCGGAACAGTGTCTTTCCGGCGCGACCCGCAAAGGGTTTCTGGCTCGTGATCTCGACTTTGCCGGGCGCCTGACCGATGAGCATCGCCGTTGGCCGCCGCGCGCGCGACAATACCGGCATGATCGGCTCGGGATGAGTGCACCGCCGACACGCGCCTAACCGCGCGACGTGCTGATCGAGACCGGTGGTACCCTGATCGACCGCGAGATCACATCCGCCGGTTGCGCTCACTCGAGACCCCATCGCGCGAAATCGTATGGGGGCCGAATCACGCCGCGATCGGTGATGAACGCGCTGACGAGCGCGGCCGGGGTGACATCGAACGCCGGGTTATAGATCGCCGCGGCCTCCGGCGCAACGAGGTGCCCGAAGGACCGTCGCACTTCGTCCTCGCCACGCTGCTCGATCACGATCGCGTCGCCGTGAGGGACGGCCGGGTCGACGCTCGACGTCGGTGCCGCGACGTAGAATGGAACGCCGTGATGTTTCGCGACGATCGCCAGCGCGTACGTCCCGATCTTGTTTGCGAAGTCGCCGTTCGCGGCGATGCGATCGGCACCGACGATACAGAGATCGATCGAGCCGCGCTGCATTAGCGACGCCGCCATGCCGTCGGTCAGCACCGTGACCGGAATGGACGCGCGCGTCAGTTCCCATGCCGTAAGGCGGCTGCCCTGGAGCAGCGGCCGCGTCTCATCCGCGAAGACCGTCACGCGTTGCCCCCGCTCGGCAGCCATGTAGACCGGAGCGAGCGCGGTGCCGATCCCGCCAGTCGCGAGAGCGCCGGCATTGCAGTGCGTCAGCACGCGGGCGTTAGGCGCAAGCAGCCCGACGCCGTGCTCACCAATCCTGCGGCACATCGCGCGGTCCTCGGCGAGGATCGCGGTGGCTTCCTCGTGCAGTGCCTCGAGAATCTCAGCGGGGTGACCGCGTTCGCGCCTCGCCCGGGCGAGCATGCGATCGATCGCCCATGGCAGGTTCACGGCCGTCGGCCGCGCCGCCCGAATCCGGGCGGCGTTCGCGGCGAGGCATTCGGCGAATCGCCCGGGCGCAGCGTCGGCCTCAGTCGCAAGCGATGCGACCAGCCCCATCGCTCCCGCCACCCCTATCGCGGGCGCGCCCCTCACAGCGAGCGTCGCGATTGCACGGCACACGTCGTCGAGTGTGCGAAGGTCCGTCTCGACGTACTCGCCCGGCAGCCGGCGCTGGTCGATGATCCGCACCGCGGTACCGTCGGTCGACCAGCGCACGGCTTCGATCACCCGCGGGTGCGCGGTGCTGTCAACGATGGAATTCGTGGCGGTCGGCACGGTGCAAAAGGTAGCCCGCGGTCACCGCGCGAGGAATGCCGTGCGCGGTCGACTCAGTCAGCCGCACGGCGCTGCTTGCGGCGCTCGGGGAAATGCTCATCGAGGAACTCGACCAACGCCCGTTCCTCTGCCGTGTGGCCGACGCCGTTGCCCGCACTACGTCGCGCGCGGCCGAGGGACAAGGCGATGGTCTCGCCGTCCTCGAGATACCGATCGACAATGATCGGGTGCACGTACGACTTCCGGCAGATCGTCGGCGTGTTGCCCAGCTCCGCGGCGACGAGACGCATGACCGTGTTGACGTTGCGCTTGGCTTCGGTCACTGTGCGCGCTGCACCAATCTCCGCGAACACCGTCGCGGCGCGGAGCGTGCCTCCCCAGGTTCGGAAATCCTTGGCCGTGTAGGGAAACCCGAGCGAGTCGCGGAGATACTCATTCAGTGCGCGGGCATCGAGGTCGTGCCATCTACCGCCCTCCGCATAGCGGAAGAGCCGCGTACCGGGCGTCTTGAGCAGCGTGCGGACAAAGCGCGCGATCGCGGGATCGACGACCGTCTGGCGCTGCTGAACTCCGCTCTTCCCGCGAAATGAGAACGTCGCGATGTCGCCGTCCACGGTGACGTGCGACTTGCGCAGCGTCGTTATGCCGAACGACCGGTTCTCCTTCGCATAACGGTCGCTTCCCGGGCGGAAGCAGCGTTCGGCGATGAGGCGCAGCACGCCGGCCGCGACTCGCTCCAGCGAGGGATCGCGTTTTCGCTCCGCGGCGGCAAGCACGCGACGAATGCGCGGAAGGTCGCGGCCGAGCTGGCGCACGCGGTAGTACTTGCGGAGCTCCCCTCGCTTGGTCGCGCTCGCATGATAGCGATACTGCTTGCGGCCGCGAGCGTCGAAGCCCCACGCCTGGATCGACTGGCGAGTGCTGGCGGCGAGATGCACATCACGCCACGCCGGTGGCACCGCGAGGGCGTTGATCCGCTCGATCGTTCGCGCGTCGCTGATGCGCGCGCCGGTGCTGGACTCATAATGAAAGCCGCGGGCTGGTGTGCCCTTGCGGAGAATCCAGCGTTCGCGTGTCGACGGTGCCATTGTGAGCCGAGCGGGGGGCAAAAAGCAGTCCGGGACGCTACATTCCGCCACTCGCGCGTGCGCCGCACCGCCGACACCAGCGAGCCTGCAACCCCAATGAGCGCTTCCGACGCCCAGTCTCCGGTCACCTACGAGGTGGCCGACCGCATCGCGACGATCACCGTGTCGCGCCCCGACAAGTTGAACGCGCTCAACAAGGCGACGATCACCGCGTTGGGCGAGGCGATCGACCGGGCGCGCGCAAGTTCCGACGTCGGCGGCGTGATCCTCACCGGCGCGGGGCGGGCATTCGTCGCTGGTGCCGACATCTCGCAGTTCCCCACGCTCACCGAGCGTCAGGCACGGGAGTTTGCACTTCACGGGCAGACGGTGTTTCGCCGTTTCGAGACGTCGCCGAAACCGGTGATCGCCGCGGTGAACGGCTTCGCTCTCGGCGGCGGATGCGAGCTCGCACTTGCCTGTCATGTCCGCATCGCATCCGATACGGCGAAGCTCGGACAGCCGGAAGTGAAGCTAGGGATCATTCCGGGATACGGCGGGTCGCAGCGCCTCCCGCGGCTCGTCGGCAAGGGGCGCGCGCTACAGCTCATCCTCACGGGGGAAACCATCGACGCGCAGGAAGCGCTTCGCATCGGCTTGGTCAACGCGGTCGTTCCCGGAGCCGAGCTCATTGCGGCCGCGCGCAAGATGATGGGAGCGATGATCGCCAACGCGCCAGTCGCGCTCGCGCTGGCGATCGAAACGATCGCCAAGGGACTCGACATGCCGATCGAGGATGCCATCGCGCTCGAGGCGGATAACTTTGGCCGCTGCGCACGCACCGAGGACATGCGTGAAGGGGCGACCGCATTCCTCGAGAAGCGCGCGCCGAAGTTCACGGGTCGGTAAGCACCTCGATGCGGCTCGCGCGGCTGTCGGTGCGCGACTTTCGCAACCTCGAGCGCGTCGAGCTCGAGCTGCCGCCCGAGGGCATGGTGGTGGTGGGCGAGAACGGCCACGGAAAGACGAACCTGCTCGAAGCGGCGTACTACCTGCAGCTGCTCCGTTCGGCGCGAGGCGCCCGCGACGTGGACCTGGTACGCTTCGGCGCCATGGCCTTCCACGTCGGTGCTGACACGAGCGGGGCGAGGGGGGGGCATGGGATCGGTGTCGGCTTCGAACGCTCGACCCGGAAGAAGCGCGTCACGCTGGATGGGGCAGAGCCGCCTCGGCTCTCCGACGCGTTAGGCGCACTGCCGGCGGTGCTCTGCTCGCCGCGCGATGCGGCGCTCGTCTCGGGATCGCCGAGTGAGCGGCGACGGTACCTCGACGTCACGCTGGCGCTCACCTCGCGGCCGTACCTGATCGCCCTGCAATCGTATCGCGGCGCCCTCGCGCGCCGGAACGCTGCGCTTCGCGAGGGCGCGCGGGCAGTACGAGACGAAGCGCGCGTCGCGGTGTGGGAACCCGCACTCGCCGAACATGGCGCAAAGCTCTGGAGCGCCCGTGTCGCCTGGGTCGCCGAGCACCAAGTTCGGTTCGCGTCGGTGTGCGATGCAATCGGCGAGGAGGGTACCGCGATGATGCGCTACGCGACGTCGCTCGACGCGGGAGAGACGGATGCCGCGACGGCACTGAGCCGCGCACTCGAAGCGAAGCGCGGCCTCGACCTGAAGCGCGGACTCACGCACGCCGGGCCGCATCGCGATGACCTCGAACTCACTCTCGAGGGCAGAGACCTCCGCACCTTCGGCTCAGCGGGGCAGCATCGCACCGCGGCCATCGCGCTGCGAGTGCTGGAGCAGGAGACGCTGCGCGACCGCCGCGATGCGGCGCCGCTGCTGCTGCTCGACGATCCATTCGCCGAGCTCGATGCGCGACGCTCGGCGAGGATTCTCGAGCTCTTCGCTGGCGAAGGCGCGGGTCAGATGATTCTCGCGGTGCCGCGCGAGGCGGACATCCCTCCCGGGCTGACGCGGTTGGCGCGTTGGCGGGTAACGCATGGGGCGCTGTCGCCGTGGACACGGGCCGGTGCGGCATGACGCGCCGCGAACGGCGGAAGTCCGACGAGAAGCAGCACAAGACCGCGTCGATCGGAGAAGCGCTCGCGAGCTTCCTCACCAAGAGCGGGCTTGCGCCGCGCGTCGAACAGGCGGCGGTGGTCCCGGAGTGGGCGTCGCTCGTTGGTCCGCAGATCGCCGCGGTGACGAAGCCGCTGTCAGTTACGCAGGACGGGCTCCTGTTCGTGGCCGTCTCGACGCACGGCTGGATGGCCGAGCTGTCACTCCTCGAGCCGGAACTGCTGAAGCAGCTCAACACGACGCCCGGCCGGCGACCGGTCGCGAGGATCCGCTGGCTGCTTCAGCGTTGAGCGCGCACGGCCTCGTTGGCTCGGCGCGGGATTGTGCCGCGATCGGCTTCGATATATCTTACTACTAAGATGTCGCCACGACCATTACTCAAGCATGCGGGAAAGGCCGTTCGACCGGCTCGGACAGTCGCGTCCCCGGCTCCGGCGGCAGTTGATGAGCGCTACGCCGAGGAGTTGAAGCTGTGGGTCGTGTTGTCGCGTGCGGCAGCGGCGGTCGGGCAGCATAGCGAACGAGACATCGCCCGTCACGGATTCACGAGCGCCGAGTTTGGCATTCTCGAGGCCCTCTATCACAAGGGCCCACTGCTGCTCGGCGACATCCAGCGACGCATCCTCGTCTCGAGCGGCGGCATCACCTTTCTCGTCGACCGCTTGACGGACAAGGGACTCGTTGCGCGGGAGGCATGTCCGAACGACCGCCGCGCGCGTTATGCAGTGCTGACCCCGGCGGGGCGAACTCTGATGAAACGCATCTTCCCCGACCATGCCGAAGTAATCGCTCGCGCGTTGACCGGGCTGACCCGCGAGCAGCGTCGGGCCGCGACGAGGCTCCTCCGCGACCTTGGCCGCGCGGCGGCGGGGGTAGCCGCGCCGGGAACCGATTGAGCGCGACCGGCCTTATATCTCAGTAGTAAGATTATCCAGCATCCCACCAACCCCAACGGAGCACCGCAATGGCGACCAGCACCCAGCCGACCACCACGACCACCTGGAACATCGAGCCCAATCACTCGCTCGTCGAGTTCACGGCGAAGCACATGATGATCACGACCGTCAAGGGCCGCTTCCGTGACGTGACCGGCACGATCAACATCGACGACAAGAACCCGGATCACTCGACGGTGGAAGCGTCGATGGCGGCGGCGAGCATCGACACTGGCGTCGCTCAGCGCGATCAGCACCTCGCCTCGGCCGACTTCCTCGATGCCGCGACGCACACTGCCGTCACCTTCAAGAGCAGGAAGATCTCGGGCGCGCGCGCCGAGAGCGGCGACGAGTTCACGGTTGTCGGCGACCTGACGATCCGCGGGACGACGCGTGAAATCACGCTCAAGGCGACGTACGAGGGTCAGGGCAAGGATCCGTGGGGCGGCCAGCGCATCAGCTTCACCGCATCGGCCAGGATCGATCGTCGCGAGTTCGGTCTCACCTGGAACCAGGCGCTCGAGACGGGCGGCATCCTCGTCAGCAACGAGATCAAGATCAACATTGAAGTCCAGGCAGTCCGGGCCTAACGGGGGGCAACCGATCATGTCCACGATCACCGCGCTTCACCACGTCACCTGCATCGCCGGCGATCCGCAGGAGAACCACGATTTTTATACCGGGGTGCTCGGGATGCGCCTGGTGAAGCGCTCGGTCAATCAGGACGTGCCGGGCACGTACCACCTGTTCTACGCCGACGCGGACGGCCATGCGGGGACGGATCTCACGTTCTTCCCATGGCCGGAGATGGCGCCGGCGACACCCGGCGTGGGACTCGCGAGCGAAGTCGGGCTCGCGGTCCCGACCGGGAGCCTCGAATTCTGGCGCGATCGCCTGCGCACCGCCGGAATCGCCTCGGGCGAACCGGTCACGCGGTTCGGCGAGCACGTGCTGGCGTTTGCCGATCCGCATGGCCTGCGTGTGGCACTCGTCGAGACCGGAGACGCACGCGAGTTCACGCCGTGGCGGGACAGCCCCGTTCCCGTCGATCGCCAGGTGATGGGTCTCCACTCGATGCGTCTGGTCGAACGCGATGTCGAGGCGACGTCGCAGTTCCTCATCGGCACGCTCGGTTTTTCCGCAGCCGGCAGCGAGGATGGGTGGCACCGGTTCGTGCTGCCCGGTGCGCGCTCGGGGCGAATCCTCGATCTCCGCGCTGAACCGGCGCAGCCGCGCGGCAAGTGGGGAACTGGCAGCGTCCACCATCTCGCGTGGCGTGTCCCTGACGACGCGGCCGAGCTGGAAGTGCGCGAGCGCGTCGAGGCGGCGCACCGCCGACCGACGCCGGTGATCGATCGGTTCTGGTTCAAGTCCGTGTACTTTCTCGAACCGGGGGGCGTGTTGTTCGAGCTCGCGACAGATGGTCCGGGATTCTCGATCGACGAGCCGGCAGAGACGCTCGGCGAGCAGCTGGTGCTCCCGCCCTGGCTCGAGTCGCGACGGCAGGAGATCGAAGCGAACCTGCCGGCGCTGCACGCGCCCCGCGCGCTGGCCGGCCGGAGCGGGGACGGTGCCTAACGTTCGGCGGCAGCCGGGGCGCGTTCCCGGCGCGAGAGGGCCGACCCCGCGCCAGGCCACCGCGGAGTTGCCGGTACATGGTTTTTTCGATGATCCGTAAGTCGTTACATTGCAACGGGATAATGAGCCGGGTCCGGGTTGATTTCCGGACCCGGCGTCGTTACATTTCCCAAGTTACCCCAAAGATTGTTTCGGCGTTTCTTCGGACAGCGTGGACATGGCAAAAACGACGGACGAGAAGGACAGCAAGTCGGCGTACGGTGCCGAACAGATTCAGGTTCTGAAGGGACTGGAAGCCGTCCGGAAGCGCCCCGGCATGTACATCGGCTCGACGTCGGAGCGGGGACTGCATCACCTCGTGTACGAGGTCGTCGACAACTCGATCGACGAAGCACTGGCCGGTTATGCTGATCGCATCTCCGTGATCATCCACCAGGACAACTCGATCACTGTCGAAGACAACGGCCGCGGCATTCCGGTCGATATCCACCCGGTGGAGAAGATTCCGGGGGTCGAGCTCGCGATGACGGTGCTGCACGCGGGCGGCAAGTTCGACAAGAACAGCTACAAAGTCTCAGGCGGTCTGCACGGCGTCGGCGTGTCGGTGGTCAACGCGCTCTCCGAGCAGCTCAAGGTCTGGGTCAAGCGCGGGGGCCAGGAGTACTACATGGATTTCATGCGCGGCGACACGCGCACGAAACTGAAGGTGCTCGCGAAGGTCGGCGCGCGTGAAACGGGCACGAAGGTCTGGTTCAAGCCTGACGCGGCGATCTTCACTGTGCTCGATTACCAATACACGACGCTGCAGTCGCGGCTCCGCGAGCTGTCGTTCCTCAACAAGGGCGTTACCATCACGCTCAATGACGAGCGGCCGGGCCAGGAAAAGGAAGAGACTTTCCACGCCAAGGGAGGACTGCGCGAGATGGTGCAGTACCTCAACGCGAGCCGGAAGGCGCTCCACACCGATGTCATCTATCTCGAGACCGAGCGGGACGACATCGGAATCGAGCTGGCGATGCAGTACAACGATGGCTACACCGAGAACGTTTTCTCCTTCGTCAACAACATCAACACCCACGAAGGCGGAACGCACCTCACCGGTCTCAAGAGCGCACTGACGCGAGTCATCAACCTCTACATCCAGAAGTCGAGCCTGGCCAAGAAGGACAAGGAGACCACGCTCACGGGTGACGATGTTCGCGAGGGCCTGACGGCGGTGCTCTCGGTCAAGGTCCGTGAGCCCCAGTTCGAGGGTCAGACCAAGACGAAGCTCGGAAACTCCGAGGCAGAGGGCGCGGTCAAGTCGGTCGTGAACGAGCTGCTCTCGGCGTTCCTCGAAGAGCATCCGCGCGTCTCGAACGCGATCATCGACAAGGCAATGAGCGCGGCACGAGCACGCGAGGCGGCACGCAAGGCGCGCGACCTCACCCGAAAAAAGTCGGCGCTCGACATCGGCAACCTGCCAGGCAAGCTCGCCGATTGCTCGCTCTCCGACCCCGCGCTCTGCGAGATCTACCTCGTCGAGGGCGATTCGGCCGGCGGCTCGGCCAAGCAGGGCCGCGACCGGTCATTCCAGGCGATTTTACCACTCCGTGGTAAAATCATAAACGTGGAAAAAGCGCGCATCGACAAGGTCCTCTCGAATGAGGAAATCCGGACGATCATCACGGCGATCGGATCGGGGATCAAGGACGAGTTCAAGATCGATGCGGCGCGCTATCACAAGATCATCATCATGACGGACGCGGACGTCGACGGCGCCCACATCCGGACGCTGCTGCTCACGTTCTTCTTCCGCCAGATGCCGGAACTGATCGACGCCGGGTTCATCTACATCGCCCAGCCGCCGCTCTTCCGCGTCGCCAAGGGCAAGGAAGAGTATTACGCCTACGATCTCTCCGAGCGTGACGAGTACGCGAAACGGTTAGGCGGCGGCAACGGGAACGGCGATGGCAAGGGCATCAACATCCAGCGCTACAAGGGACTGGGCGAGATGAATCCCGATCAGCTCTGGCGGACGACGATGGACCCGGAGCACCGGACGCTGCTGAAGGTCGGCCTCGAGGACGCGCTGATCGCCGACCAGATCTTCCAGATGCTGATGGGCGATGAAGTCGAGCCGCGTCGTGTGTTCATCGAGGCGAACGCGAAGTTCGCGAGCAACATCGATGTCTAGTTCGCCTCGTCGGCGATGACACTGCGACGAGAGATGATCGATACTGCGATCGAGAGATGAGAGCCGGGAGAGCGGCGGCTGGCTGGTGCAGCGGCCCCTCTTTCCTTTCGCGGCAGCTTTGGTCGGCCCGCGGAGTTACTTGCGGACGCCGGAGAGGGTCGCGCCGTTAATGCGAAGCGCCACGCGGCGACCGGCCCCGGTGCTGTCCCGGACGAAGCGTACAGTGTTGTCAAAGAACGGGGCGTAATAGTCGTTCGCGCTGACGGGAAATGCGCCCGCGGTGAATCGGCCCGGTATCTGGACGAGCAGCATCGTCTTGTCGAGCGTGACGATCGCGGTGCCGCCATCGGTGAGGCTGTATTCGCCGGCGAGCGGACGGGCCGCGCTGCTGTCGAAATCGATCAGGTGCCGCGCGACGGGCACGTCGTACGGCTGGTCGAAGAGGATGGCCGCGAGGTCGCGAAGGGTAACCGACAAGCGGACGCCCGTCGTGTTGGTGATCAGGATGATCGCGGTGCGAGAGTCCGGATACCACTCGACCGTTGACGCATAACCCGGCAGCAAGCCGGTATGCGACGCGGTGCGCTTTCCGAAGCGCTGATCAACGAACCATCCGGTACCGTAGCCGCCGAGTCCGGGGGTCAGCATCTCGCGAACCGACGGCCCCGAGATCGCCGTCGAGTCGGAGAGTGCCTGCATCCACAGCCAGAGATCGTGAGCGGTGCCGATGAGGTTGGCGTCGGCGTGCGGCCCGTCGAGCGGCAGCGCGGCATCTTTCAGTAGCGAATGCTCGTCGAGCCGCACGCCCGCCTGGATCGTCGCGAAGTCCGCATCGATCACGTGATAGCCGCTCGCGAGGTCGGGCGCGATCTCCGTGCTGGACGCGAACATCATGTCGCGTAAGCCGGAAGGCACGAGGACGCGCTCACGCAGGAACTGCTGGTACGTCACGCCGGACGCCTTCTCGATCACGGCACCGAGAAGAATGTAGGCCGTGTTGCTGTAACTGAACCTGGTCCCGGGCACGAAGTCGAGCGGCTTCGCCCGCGCCTGCGTGATGATTCGCGCCGCCGAGTGCGACTGACTCATGAAGTCGACGTACGCTTCGGATCCGAGGTCGAGCGGTTCCTCGTAATCCGGGATGCCGGACGTGTGATGCATCATCTGGGTGAGCGTGACGGGCACCCACGCCGGCGGGCACGAGCTGATCCAGTGACAGAGCGAGTCCGATGTCTCGAGCTTCCCCTCCTCCGCGAGGCGGAAGATCGCCGCGTCGGTGAAGCTCTTCGTGAGCGACGCAAGCGCGTAGCGCGTTCCGGGCCCAGCCTTCACGCGATGCTCGACGTTGGCGAGGCCGTACCCCTTATCGAGGAGGACGTGGCCTTGGCGGGCGACGAGCACAGAGCCGTTGAACTGTCCGAGCCTGGCGCGCGCGAGCAGGTATTGATCGAGCTTCGCTTCCCTGCTCTGCGCGTTCGCGGCCGAGGTCAGACCGAAGGCGAGCACGAGGCACGCGGGAAGGGACCCATGCATGCGCAATCGGACGCCGGCGATTCTGGAGGAGATTGTCACACTAGTTGACCGCGTGGACGGTCGCCGGTGCCGATGCGAGGATCCACCACTGCCTCGCCTCGAGCTGGCCGGCAGACGGCGCGTCGATCGCGGCGAGCGCTCGCGCCAGCTCGGCGGCGGTCTGGGGACGCTGTCGCGGATCTTTCGCGAGGCAGGAGAGCACGACCTCGTCGAGCCGCTTCGGGATCGGCCGGTCGATGCGTTCGGAGGGGGGCCGCGGCACGGTCTGCAGATGGCGGGCGATCATCTGGAGCGAGGTACTCGCCTCGAACACGAGCTGCCCGGTAAGGAGGTAGTAGGCGACGCAGCCTAACGCGTAGATGTCGGCGCGCCCGTCGACTCCCTCGCCTAACGCCATCTCCGGCGCCATGTAGGCGGGCGTGCCGGGCGTCTGTCCGGCAACCGTGGCCAGGGACGTCTCCTGATCCTTCCTGGTGAACGGCTTGACGAGACCGAAGTCGAGGACCTTCACGAAGTCGGTGCGCATCCCCATCCGGCCGATGTGAATGTTGGCCGGTTTGATATCGCGATGGACGAGGCCGGCGCGATGCGCTTCCTCGAGCGACTCACAGGCCTGGAGCAGGATCCGGATGACGCGCTGCGCCGGGAGCGGGCCGTCCTTCGCCACGACCGACTCGAGGTCCATCCCGTCGAGCAATTCCATCACGAAGTAGAGCGTCTGGTCCGCAGTGACACCGAAGTCGTAGATCTCGACGGTGTGCGGCGAACGAAGGCTCGCGGCCGCTTCCGCCTCGCGATAGAAACGCTTCACCGCGATCTTCGACGACTCGTCGTCACCGCCGCCCAGCGCTTCGCGACGAATGAGCTTGATCGCGGCCGGGCGGGCAAGCATGCGGTGCCTCGCCCTGTACACTTCGCCCATCCCGCCCCGCCCGAGCAGCTCGGTCAGCTCGTAACTTCCCATGTCCCGGGCCCGTCCGACCTGCCGGCCGAGCTTCGTCACGACGCGCGCGATGACGACCGCGACCCCGACCAGGAGAAAGTCGGGATAGTGCATGAGCAACGCATTCGATGCGGTGCACAGGTCGCATGCGCCGCGAGCACGGGCCATGAACATCCCGATCGGCATCATCGCCGACGCGATGAGACTCGCCGTCAGCAGCTTCCAGACCGGGGTCGGCAGGATCGCCGCGAACATGAGCAACATCACCCCGACCCAGGAGAGCTGGGGGTACAGCGCCTCGATCGGTCCGCCATGCCAATGGAACATGAAGCCAAGCGCGAAGGCCATCAGTACCATGTAGCCGAGGCCGAGGTCGAGCACGAATCGCGGCTCGCGCCGGCTCCGGCGCGTGAAAATGAACAACGCGATCGACGCTCCGATGCTGGCCACGGCAATCGCGTCGGTCGTTTCGAACCGCAGCCACCGCCGATCGCTTGCCTGCATCATCGCGTGGTCAGCGATGTGCCCGAAGATCGTGCCAAGCGTCCAGAGCGCCCCGACCACGAGCGAGAGGATGCCAAGGCGCACGGAGGCTTCGCGCAGTAGGTCCGGCGGCAGATCGCGCGCGCGGTCCTTCGAAGCCTCCCCGCCAGCAGGCGAGTCGTTGAGGACTGGACCGATGAGGTGGGGGGCCATGGCCTACGATGCAGTGGCACGCGGCGGGCGGCAATAGCGAGAGGGTGCGCCGACGGCGGCTTTCGCTGCGTCCAGCCCGCGGCGCGTCGCCCAACTCCTGCGCGAGTGGATGAGTACCCGCTACCCGCCTAACGGTATCCAGAGGCTCATTTTCAGGGCGAAGAAATTCGTGTAGCGGCCGCCGAATGCGCCGAACGCATCGGTCGGGTCGACGGGGCGATAGCGCTCGAGCGACCGGCTGCCACTCCGCTGCCAGACGGCGTAGAACAAGCTGCCGGGGCGCCATTCCCAGCGAAGCACGGCGTTGGTCCGGAGCGATCGCTCGTTGAAGTCATAAGTGCTCGCGTCGCCCGCGATTCCGCGAGTTTCGCGGCTGCGGGGGCGGGTCAGCTCGAGCCATCGTCAGCGCAGCGGCGCCGGCGGCGCCGGGAGTGCGCAGAGTACGCGCGATAGTGAGGAGATGTTCGGCGTATTCGGATGCGCGCGCGCCGGCAAGCAGGACGCGGTCATCACAGGCTCGCTCGCGCTCGATG
>JANMAM010000225.1:0-14413 GCA_031359795.1 Gemmatimonadaceae bacterium | reverse complement strand
CAGCTTAGCTCTAGGCGTTAGGTAGGCACGGCTTTCCTTCTCATCCCACCTCAGATCCGTCCTTGAGCGCGCTCGCAAGTGTGCTCTTCACGACCGCGGCAAACTGGTCGAAAGCCCCGCACTATGGGTTTTGGGACGCGTGGTGGGCGCAGAGCCAGTCCGGGCGGCTGGCCCGTCAGCGCGCGCGCGGATGGTGACGTTGCCCTACTGGTTCATCGTACTACGCGGAGTGCGCGGACTGCGCCCGCTGGAATACGGACGGCTCGGTATTGGCGTGGTTCACCTCTTTCTGTGTCCTCGTTCCTTAACTCCGTATCCTCGGTGATGGGTCGGGAGCACGACCGGCTCCCTGCGCGCGAGGCGTAGCGAGCCGATCGCGTGACGCTCCTCGCGTCAATCGAGCAGGATCTCTCCGTGACCGATCGGCGCCGTGCGCAGCACCCAGTTGGCCACGTTCCTGCCGCGCTCCTCGCCCACCGTGCAGTCGAAGAGGTAGTGCAGCCCGGCGACCATTCGCGAACGGCTCGCGTCCTTGAAGAGCTGGGCGAGGTAGTCGCGCGCCTCCTTCTCGGGGAACGCGTCGGCGAGCACGGTGGCGTATGAAGCGGTCTGGCAGGAATGCCCGCTCGGATAGGAGGGATGGTTCGGCAGGCCGACTCGCGTCGTGAACGTGGGATCGTACTGCGTGGGACGGATCAGGTAGTAGGCGAACTTGGCGTCGAAGCAGGCATTCGTCACGTCGAACGCGGCCATGTTCGCCAGCGCGAGGATGCGGGCCGCATCCCGCTCGTTGCGGTGATGGGCGACGATCAGGTCCGTCGCGACCCCGTTCAGATACGCGCCGCCTCGAGTCGCCCACAGCACGGCAAGATCCTGGT
Source organism: Gemmatimonadaceae bacterium (assembly GCA_031359795.1). Taxonomy (GTDB): domain Bacteria; phylum Gemmatimonadota; class Gemmatimonadetes; order Gemmatimonadales; family Gemmatimonadaceae; genus JABFXC01. The sequence continues at coordinate 13,535 of JANMAM010000225.1, read as the reverse complement.
TGTCCTTGGAGTCGCGGGTGGCCTCCGCGCGCGTCTCGGCAAGGGCGTCCTTGAACTCTTGGCTCGTGATCGCCGGCGGCGCGACGGGGCGGAACTGGGAGCCCGACGTCAGCGCGAAGGTCCGGGCGCCGTAGAGCCCCCGAACGGAGTTCGTGCCCGTCCACTTGCCCGGCCCGGGCTCATTGTAGGGCGGCGGCGTCTTGTTCGCATTGTCCGTCGATGCGTATGTGACCACCTCGGCACCGACCGCGCGCCCGACTGCCTCACCCATGGCGAACTCCTCGCCCTTCCCATCGGCCACCGCCGCGTTGCGCTGCGCCGCGAGCTTCGCGTCGAGCATCGCTCCCGCCGACGGGAAATTCACGCCGGTGCCGATCAGGACGTTCAGCGTCTTGAGCACCACCAGCGAGGCCGCGGCTGCCGCGGCGGCCGGCGAGGCATGCACGCCGCCAGCCTTGGTGTCCTCGGCCCTGACCACCGCGTTGTACTGGGCGACGGAGAGGTAGGCGAGCACGCGCACCTGCGCGACCGCCGACGCGGCGCGGCCTGGAGGGGCAGCCGTGATGAGTTCGCGGGCCGTCGTGTTCCACGCGACACTGGAGTTGGCCTCCCAGAACTTGGTCTCGGACGCCGCGGGAGACCCCGCGGATGACGCGATCGAGGGCGGCGCGGTGAAGTCCTGACAGGCGGCGAGCGCCAGGAGGGTGACCATCAGGCTCTGGAGTGCGCGGGTCCGGCGCAGCGTGGTTTCGGGAAGGTCGGGATTCATGACGGGGGGTGCCTCGGGGAGAAGGAGAGGGCGCAGCGATTGTTCTGCGGCGTTGCATCGGTCGCTATCGTGGGCCTTCCAACATCGTCGCCGCGCCGCCTGCCGCATGGGACCGCGGTCCCGTCTTTACCTTGTGCCCCCCTCTGGTGTGGATAGATTCGCGACACCCCGACCACGTGCTCTCCAAGCTCGGCGTGCGCAGCCGCTCTGTCGTCGCCGCGTCGATCGCCGCGCTCGCCGACAACTGACTCGATCGTCGGCCATCGCTTCGGCAGCAGCGGGCTACGGATCGGCGGCACCGCATGGGGCAGCGGTCCCATCTTTCGAGCGTCTTGCGCGGCCGACAGGCGCCGGTACATTCGCAGCAACCCCAAACACCGGACGGCCGATGTCGCTGACCCTGTCGTCACGCGAACTCTCGCTGTTGGGCAACGCGCTCACTGTCACCGCCGCCCCGCTCGCGTACACGCGCACGAGCGACTGGCGAACAGCAGTCCGGCACGCCGTCGAGCCACTGCTCGGTGCCGACAAGTCGGTCAGCGGCCTTGGAATCGGCGGCGAGCTGCTCCTCGAGTCGCCGGCCGACGACACGCAGGCGTGGCAGGTCTACGCCGAGTCCGGTTTCGCCGATGAGCGGGGAGACCGACGCATCGGCCGACGCGGTCCCGAGGTGGCCCACATGGCCATGGTGCACGACGTGCCAGGGTTGCGGCGGTCGGAGCTGTATAACGAGTTCATACGCCCGTACTCGATGTTCCACCCGGTCAGCATCCAGATCTTCATCGCAGGCTCACCCGTGCCTGCGTGCATCAGCTTCTTCCATGTCACCGAGCGCGCACGGCCCTTCGACGAGCGCGCTGTCGCGATCCTCGACCTCGTGCGGCCGGTGTTCCGCGCCTCGGTCGAACTGCTCACTCGGCTCGATGGCACGCGGTGCGGGCCGGCGTTCTCGGAGCTCGTTGACGCGCTGCCCGATGCGGCGGCACTCTACACCGCGTCGGGACGGCTGCTGCACGAGAGTCGGTCACTCACGCGCCTGCTGGCCACGGAGCCGCTCGCCTGGCGCGTGCGCGGTGCGATGACGGCCTCGGCCCGGGCCCTCGTGGGCAATGGGGCGGTTGGGGCGACGAAATCGGGGGTTCCGCCCGTTGGCGCACCGGCGGCGTTCGAGGTGCGCGGGGCGCGGATGCGTTATGCAGTCCGCGGCTCGCTGCTTGCCGCCGCGCCCGCCGTGGCGCGAGATGCGGCGACGATCGTGTTCGTGTGCGCCGCGCCGCCGTGCGCCCGGTCGGACGCCGAGCTGCAGGACCGGTTCGCGCTCACGGCGCGCGAGGTCGAGGTGATGCGGTTACTGGCGGTCGGGCGCTCTGCGCGGGAGGTCGCGGCAACGTTGGGGATCTCGTACTTCACAGCGCGGCACCACATCGAGCACCTGCTGGCCAAGCTCGGTGTCCGCACCCGGGCAGCGGTCGCCGCGGCGATCGCTGCTGTCGGCGACCATTGAACATCCCGTCTGCCCGCAGTCGGTCACCGCACGCAATCCACAACGACAGCGGGGAGTTGTGGCAGGGTAAGCACCTATCCCGGAATACTCACGGGAGATGTCGCGGGACTTGTCGCGGGACATCGCGCTGCTGGCATTCATCACCGCGCTGCCGACCAGCGTCGTGAGCGAAAAAGGGGCGCGCGCCTAACGCTGGGCGCCGATGCTATTTTCGTCGGGGGACCCGCGTGAGTGAAGGCGGCCGCGGGTCCCGAGACGCCGCACCGTTAGGCAGCGACGCTGTTCAGTCGTGCGCGGCTCGCAAATTGTGCAATACGCTCCATATTCGTGCATCCTGCCACGTGTATCGACTCAGCGGACGGCCCCGCGGCCCTCGGGGCCCGGACAAGCGGGCCGCTCGCATGGCACTGCGAGTGCATTTAGAGTAGGTCTACGGGGGCGTTTGCAAGCGTAACCAACGTGATCCGGGCTACACCCCCATCCTCGCGTCGACGGCCCCGACATGGTTTCCTCGCGCCGCGGCTTCACTCTGATCGAGATGCTGATCGTGATCGTGATCATCGGCATCCTCGCCGCGATCGCGATCCCGAAGTATGCCGCCATGAAGCAGAAGAGCTACGTCACGGCGATGAAGTCCGACCTGCGGAATCTCGTCACAGCCGAAGAAGCATTCTTTGCCGACTCCGGGTTTTACACGGCGACAGTGACGGGGAGGAAGAAGCGTCAAGCAATGCTGACCGCCAACGGACTCGTGTTCGACCCCTCGACGGGAGTCAGCGACCCGCTCGTCACCGTCGGCCAAGGCACCTGGTCGGCGACGGTGACGCACGCTCAGGTGCCGAAGGTCAAGTGCGGCATCGCCGCGAACATGACCAACCCGGTGGACGCAAGCGTCAACGACGGCACGCCTGCCTGCAAGTAGACCCGAGGCACCACCGTGTTACGGAGTCACGCTGGCGAAGTAGACCTCGAGATTCGTCGGCAGCGCCCCGTATGTCCGGCCCGGCCCGGTCCACGTCATGCCGACCGAAGTCGGGGTCGAGACGGTTCCGTCGTAGTCGCCGATGAACGGGCGAAACCCCGAGCTACTGGGCACGCCATACTGCGAAGGATCCCAGCTCGACCTGGTGACTCGCTGCACCGTCCAGCTCTGTCCTCCGTCCGAGCTACCGAAGTAGGAGATGTCGTACAGCGTGTTGCCGCTCCAGCTGCGGTCGTTGGCCATCAGGTCGATGCGGCCACTACCCGCCTCGATGCTCATCTCCACATTGATGCGATCGCCGGCGCCCGGGGCAACCATCTGCGGTGTGGACCACTTCGCAAGATTGCGGACGTCGGCCCACGTCAGAAAGATCTGCGCGCGTCCGCCGACGATGTCCGTGCAGGCAACGTAGAGCCGCTTTGTCGTCGGATCGAAAGCGGGCACGGGGTACGAGCCGGGGCCGCGGAACTGTGCACCCGACACGTTGGCGCGCTCCAACGACGCGCCCCGGTCCTTCGAGACGCTGACGAACATCGCCGTGCCCTTTCCGCCCCGGATCGAGTTGTCGAAGGTGAGGTACGCGTAGCCGGTGGCCGGGTCGGTCACGAGGCGCGCGTCCTGGTCGCTGTGCACCGACCCGCTGGTGACGAGGACCGGCGCCGAGAACGACAGGCCGTCGTCGTGCGACGTCGCGACGTAGATCGGAGAGTGCCCAGACGATCCGGTGAACTGCGCCCACGGTACGTAGATCGTTCCGTCGTTCGCGACGTGCATCGACTCGTGATCCGGGAACTGACCGATGGAGCCCTTCGGACTTGTCGCGGGAGTTGGCGTCTCCCGCAGTTCGTTCGGGTAGATTGGAGAAGGCTTGGCAGGCTACGGACCTATGAGCCATCCCGATCGCGGTGCTCACCGTTCTGAAAATCCGCGTGTCGGCGGTTCGATTCCGCCCCTGGCCACTCGAGTGGGCCAACAACTCGGGTACGCAAGGCGCAGCTGGTCGCGCGACCCCCCGTGCGGGAGTATGTGCGGGAGTGGACTGCGGCTGCCGCGCTTCTTGTCTTGCGGGAGACCCTTGGAACCCGTGGGGGGAAGTGCCGGAGGCACTCGCGGCGGCCTTGCCTCCAAATTCATTCACTGTCCAACGGGTTCGCGTCTCGGCGCAGTCGGACACGGTTGACACGAGCCGAGTCCGACTGCCGCCTTGACCCGTTTCACCTGCATCATCTGGGAGCGGCTCTCATTCAGCGACGGCAGCCAGTCAACGAATGACCGTGAGCGTATTAGTGCCGGAGGGATCCGCAGGCGAACTGTTGCCGCCCACCACATCGATCTTCTTGCTGACTCCGTGCAGCTCGATGATGGCGTGATTGTCGACACCGGCAACTCTCGACGGATCAGAGGAGCGCGCACCCCAGGCTTCGAAATCAAGGCGCTGGTTTCCGGTGACTTTGCAGCCCCAAAGCCTCACGACAACGGTGTTGTGCGATGCGGTTGCGGTCGACGACAGCACGTCGCCTCCGACGACCAGGACGCCCGCAAACTGGGTCCCAAAGTCCTGCCCCGTGTTATTGAAGAACTCCGTACGGGTGTTGTCGATGAAGGCAGTCCCATGGGCTTCCAGTATCGTGGAGTTGGAATTGGCCACTGCCCTGGACGCTAAACCACCGCCGATCTGGCATCCGTACCCGTTGTCGTAGAAGCGATCGCCGTTCGAACGGACATGGATGGTAGCGAAGTTGGAGCGGTTATTCTCGAGGATACACCCGAGGACGTTCTCGTATGCCCGATTCCCGTTCATCACGACGGTGATCTGACCGCCATGCGCGCCGACGAAGTTCGCGACGCGGATACCTTGCACGCCGCGGAAAAATTCACCGTCTGTGATTTCGGCGTGAAGCCGGCGGCCGGCCATGGCTGCACCGACGTTTCTCACGTCCACGCCACGTGCGCTGTTGCCGGCCACCACGTGGGCCACTCTGACCGACGCGTCGAGCGTGCTTCCGAGATCGGTTTCGATCGCGGCAGCGGCGAGCGGGTTCCCGGCGATGGTCAGCCACTCGACAGCATTGCTGCCGCGTCCGATTCTGATCACGCCGGTGCGCCCGAATGACATGGGGAACGAAGATGCCGGCAGGGATGCCGCGTCGATCACCACCGCAGCCCGATCGTCGGCGACTCCGGAAATCGACATATCCTGCTGCAGCTCGACACGCCCGCCGTTAGGCCTGACGACGCCGGACACACCCTTGGCCGAGAGAATGTACGTGCCCGGAGCGAGGAGAATAGTGGCGCCGGCATTGGCAGGGTCATTGACCGCGGCATAGAGCTGTTCAACGTCGGCAACGTCCACCACGGTCCCAGCGCTTGCGGACTCGTCCTGCGAGGCCACAATGGGGACGGGGCTGGTGGGTTCCGTGATGTGGCGGGCATCGGTGCAACCCGTAATGAGCGCCGCGATGGCGGCGGCGACGTAGACGGGACGGGAAGGCAAAAGCGGGCGCATAGACATCTCCTCAGGGGTGGGTTCGGTACGGTCGGATGCTCCGTGCAGCCTCCGCGGCGCGGAGCTACGCGATCGAGAGGCGGGTGTACAGTCGCGCTACGGGAGGGGCCGGCGACCGCGGCCGAGTCGGCAAACGGGCACGGTGAAGATTCTCGAGCTGCACCTAACGTTCGGTGCAGCGGCCGGGCACCGCATGGGACCGCGGTCCCATCTTTCGAGCCTCGTGCGCAGCCGACAGGCGCCGGTTCGTTCGCGGCAGCCTCCAACTCCAGACGACACATGTCGCTGACGCTGTCGTCCCGCGAGCTGTCGCTGCCAGGGCCTTCCACGTGTCGTGAAATTACCGCGTTCGAAATTCCCGACTTTTCGCCGATGCAGTATCGAGAAGCGCTGCGGCGACGGGCATTCTTCGATCACGTCCGACTGGTCCGGGTTGAAGTGTGGCGCGATCCAAAGGCAGCCAGTGCTACGGACCGTGACGCGCGTTTTGCTCAGGTCAAGCTGCGGTTGAGTCCAGCCCACGACGTTGGAGCTCCGCCGGACGACGCCGAGAGCACGGTCAACGCACTCACCGTCACCGCCGCCGCGCTCGCGTACATGCGCGAGCGATTGGCGTACGGCGGTCCGGCACTCCATCGAGTCAACTGCTCGGTGCCGACAAGACCGTGTGGCACGCCTCACCCATCATCCCGGTCCGTACCAGCTCTGCAACGAATTCGTACGCCCGTACTCGATGCTCCATCTGATCAGCATCCAGCTCGTCATCGCAGGCTCACGGGCGCCGGCGCACGGCACGCAACCCACAACTAGAGCGGGGAGTTGTCGCGGGACTTGTCGCGGGACATCGCGCTGCTGGCATTCATCGCCGCCGCGCTGCCGACCAGCGTCGGGAGCGAAAAGCAGCGCCGCCGGACGCTGGACGCCGATACTATCTTCGCCGGCGCCCCGCCTGCCTGACACCGCGCGGCAACCTGTCCTCGACTACGGTGACGGAACAATCACGCCGTACGTATTCGGTCCGGTATCGAGCGGCCCGCCGACCCACACCCGTGCCCCGACCATCGCGCGGAGCGCCGCGGGAGGGTTGCCGAGATCGACTCGGCCCTTGGAGCCCTGAAGCGCCAACCGCGCGCCGTCGCGCAGCACGACCCCATCGGTTACCGGTGCCCCGTCGACGCGCAGCACGGCGAAGTTCGCGACGCGGAACCGCGTGCCGTTACGCGAGCCCCGGACGACAATCTCGGCGCCTCCGAGACGCGAGATCGCGGAGGAATCGGCGGGCGTTGCCGAAAGCGTTAGGGTGAGTTTCGCTGAGCCAGTGCGCGCGCCGTCGCCGGTGCGCAACGTCAGGCGTTTTTCGAACGACGTTCCGGTAACGGACACGACGCCGATCAGCGAATCCGGTGTCGCGCCCTGTGTGGCGTCGCTCTTCCGACCCCGATGACAACCCTCGAGGCCCCAGTGCGCGCAGAGCAGCAACGCGCCGGCTGCGAGCAGGGGACGAACGATCACTGTGTTCTCAACAGCATCAGGTCCACCGATGCCGGGACCGGTTGACCCGAAGACAACGATTCCACAGACGCGGCGACTCCGGCCGGCACGCGGAAGCGCACGTATCCTGCCCCGCCACCGCGCAGAGTGATCTCGACTGGAGTTCCACTCGCCAGCGGGCGGGTGAGGAGGGGGAATTTCCCGCTGTTCAACGCAGGGAGCAATGACCGGAAGTTCCAGCTGGGATGCATGTAGATGGCGGCCACGGGAAGCCCCGCGTCGTCGGCGATCTGTGCAACCGCCCAGTCGCGCGTCATGCCGATGATGTTCCCGAACACCGCATTGAAGTTGGCTTGGCCGACAGTCGTACTGTTGACGAGCGCGAACCACGTATTCCGCTCCTCGCCCCCCTTTCGATCGGCGGCGTACCGGAGCAGTTGCCAGGTCGCGCCACGTGTTTCGAGGTCATCATTCTGCGCATACGGGGAATGCGTCTCGGGTGCGGCCATGTACAGGCTGAGACGACCGAGGTTCTGGATCTGGTAGGCGTTGATCGCGTCGAGCTGTGCCTGGCTCGAGCGCGCAAGGGGCAGGTCGATGTTCATCTTCGGCCTGTTCCCGGACACCCGATAGTACAGCAGCTCCTCGGCGATGTGGCTGAGCCCTTCGTTCAACCAGACTTCTTCATATGCCGAGGCGTTGTTGACGTAGATGCGGCGCCCGGCGTTGATCAGGTGTTGAAACTCGTGCACCAGCGTTGAAAGCACCCCCCGCGCCAGGTTTGCCTTGCTCGGGTAGTTGCCGTTGATCGTCTTGTCGGGATCCGGCGTCGGCAGATAGAAAATTTCCCCCTCGTTGCTGGCCACGCAGTTGGCCACCGGGAACAGGTCCCGGGCTGTTTGCAGGCCGCCGACGAATCCGCCGGGCGGTCCCGGAATAGCGTTCACGCTCGGCGTAAAAAAGATGGCCACCCGTCCGTTTCCATCTACGTCGCTCGGCGCGCCGAAATTCAGTGTATCGACCCCGTATCCAAGAGTATCGAACGCCTGGCCAAACGCCGCCAACTCGGCGTCGGAATAGCCTCCGGCTGGCGACAGGGTGTCGACGAAGACGAGGGTACGTGGCAGCACCGCCACCACTCGTGCTCCGCGCGGGGTCTTCGCCGCAGTACAGAGATTCTGATCGAGATTCGTGTTCAGCTGCACGATCGATCCCACGATAGGCGTGGCCGGGATGCCAGAGAGCCTGGACTGCGGTGCTGCAGCACGAGCGCGTCGCCCGCGCAACGAGGTGAATGGCACCTCGAGTCGCTCGCGGCGTCGGAACGCATCCTCGATCGACAAGCCACCTTGAGCAAGCGGCTGGAATTGCGAACCGCTATTGTCGACGGCTGGCGACGAAGCGAGTGGCGCAGTGAGTGGCGCAACTGGCGCTTCTGTTTTGGTTCCCTTGATCGTAACCGGCACCATCGTGGCGGCCACGGTCGAGTTGCCAAACGGAATCAGCACGTACTCGGCGGCCGCGCCGGACGGGGCGCCGACACAGAGCGATGCCCGTTCCGCCGCGTTCAGTGGGTGGAGCTCCCCCAACGAGAGCTGAAGGCCTCCCGTGCATGCTTGGGGAGGGGTGAGGCGCGGCGGGGTAACGTCTCCGCCGCCGCCACACGCCAGCAGGGCGAACGCGATGAGCGGCGTCGTGGCTGAGCCCGAGCATGAGTAGGTTCGATTGCGCGGGGGACGACGCATGGTGCCTCGGAGACAGTGCGGCTGGCGCGATTGACACACGGGGCATGGGCACCCGCATTCGCGGTTCTCAAGACGAGTGGTTTTCCTGACAGGGCCGGGAAAAGAGCGGGAAGCATGCCGCGAGGGTGCGAGACGTGGCGGCACTGCGATACGAGTACCACGGTCAGTGTTGAAAAAACTGGCACGATCAGGAACGTGATTTGCTTTCGCAGCGTCGGTCTCACACCCGGAGGATCCGGTGCCGCCCGCGTTCGACGAGCGCTCAGCGAAGAAGGCCAGCCGTACGCATCAGCGTACGCATCAGCGTACGCATCAGCTCCAGGCCGACGAAGAACCACGCGCCAGCGGACAGGCAAAGCGCGCCTCAGTTGCTCGAACTGCGGCGCTCGCGCGACGGAGCGGAGTATCCCGCTTCCTCTTCGAGAACGGGCTCACGGTCGTCATGTTCGCGCTCTTCCTTCTGTCATTCGCCGGCCAGGTCATCACCGGGCGCGCGACGCACAACGACGAGCAGCGCCTGCACGGTCAACCAGCGGCGAGCGTCGGGGAATACCTGACCTCGGGAGCGTTCGTGGAGGCCACGGCGGAGAACTGGGAGTCTGAATTCCTGCAGATGGGACTGTTCGTGCTCCTCACCGTGTTCCTCCATCAACGCGGCTCGTCGGAGTCGAAGCGCATAGAGGAGCCGGAGGAGGTGGATGAGGATCCCCGCGAGGCACGCGACGATCCTGACGCGCCCTGGCCTGTGCGCCGAGGCCGACTGACACTCGCGCTATACGAGCACTCGCTCAGCATCGTGCTCCTGACGCTCTTCGCGCTGTCGTTCGTGGCCCACGCGGCCGGGGGCGCGCATGAATACAACGACCAGCAGGCGACGCATGGCGGTCGCGTCGTGTCGACACTGGGATACATGGCGACGAGTCGGTTCTGGTTCGAGTCGTTCCAGAACTGGCAGAGCGAGTTCTTTTCGATCGGACTGCTCGTGATGTTCTCGATCTGGCTCCGCGAACGCGGTTCGCCGCAATCGAAGCCAGTCGCCGCGCCGCATCGAGATACGGGCGAATAGCTGGAGACGCTCCCCGCAAGCGACCGTGCTTGACCGGCGCCCCGGCCGCGGCCAAGCTTTTCCGATGATCACGGGTCATCCTTCACTCTTGCGCACGCGCCGCGCGACGGATGGCCTGATCGTCGGGTTGTGCGCGATCGCCGCAATCGCGACGACTGCCGCCGCACAGGATCGGGGGATCGGCGGTGCGCACGCTGCTCGCTGGGTCGCCGACACCGCTGCGCCGGGCGACGAGTTCGGCGTGTTCCACTTCCGGCGCGTGCTCGTTCTCCCTGCGCGACCGGCCCGTTTCGTCGTGCATCTCTCGGCGGATAACCGCTACCAGTTTTTCGTCAACGGGAAGCTCGTGTCGTCGGGGCCACAGCGGTCCGACCTCATGCACTGGCATTACGAGACGGTCGATCTTGCACCGTATCTCCAGCCCGGTCGGAACGTACTAGCAGCAACCGTCTGGAACTGGGGCGCGCATCGTCCGGTCGGGCAGCACAGCCGTCGCACCGCGTTTCTGCTGCAAGGGGCGGGTCAGACCGAAACCGCGGCAAACACTGGCCTGAACGAGTGGAAGGTTCTACGCGACTCGAGCTATGCGCCGCTTCCGGTGATGGGGCCGGCAACGGGCGGCTACTACGCCGCGCCGCCAGGAGAGATAGTCGACGCTCGTCGCCACCCGTGGGGATGGGAACGGGCGGACTATGCCGACGCCGCATGGCGGGCGGCTGGCGCCCTCGAGACCGCGCAGCGCAGTGGGACCGATGCATACGGGCTGGTTTCCACCTGGCAGCTCGAGGCCAGAACCATTCCGCCGATGGAGGAAACGACCATTCGCTTTGCCTCGATCCGCCGCACGGCGGGGGTGGTGCCTAACGATGGGGTCCTGCGCGGCGAAACCGACCTCGTGGTGCCAGCGCACACGCGCGCCACGCTCCTGCTCGACCAGGCCGAGCTGACCAACGCCTACCTGACCCTCGAGACGAGCGGCGGTGCCGGCGGCGCGATGGCGATCACCTACGCGGAGGGGCTGCGCGACACGCGCGGCATCAAGGGAAACCGCAACGCAATCGATGGAAAGACCATTGTCGGCGTGCGCGACTCCCTGACGTTCGATGGCGGTGGCCGGCGTCGCTTCCGGACGCTCTGGTTCCGCACCTGGCGCTATGTGCAGCTGCAGATCGCGACGGCCGACGCGCCGCTCCGTATCCACGACGTCCACGGGGTCTCCACCCGCTACCCGTATCAGGAGCGCGGCCACTTCACGAGCGACGCAGAGTGGATCGACAGCGTCTGGACGATGAACTGGCGGACGGCGCGGCTCTGCGCGTGGGAAACGTACTTCGACACGCCCTACTACGAGCAGCTGCAGTACATCGGCGACACGCGTATCCAGGCGCTGATCTCGCTGTATGTCGCAGGTGACGACCGATTGGTGCGCAACGCCATCGCGCAATTCGACCAATCACGTGCGCCTGACGGCCTCACCGCCAGCCGTTATCCGTCCGCGCTGCCGCAGTACATCCCCCCGTTCTCGCTGCTCTGGGTGGCGATGGTGCACGACTACTGGATGCTGCGCGACGATCCAGCATTCGTGCGCCGCTACATCCCTGGAACGCGCGGTGTCCTCGCCTGGTTCGATCAGCGGGTGGATTCGACGGGTCTCGTCGGCGCGCTTCCCTGGTGGGGCTTCGTCGATTGGACCGACGCGTGGGAGCGTGGCGCGCCGCCGGGTGCCGAGACCGGTCACTCGACGGCGGTCACGCTCCAGTACATCTACGCACTCGACCGCGGGGCCGAGCTCGAGGATGCGTTAGGCACGCGGGAGCTGGCAGTGCGCTACCGGGCGCGTGCCACCTCGCTTCGCGCGGCGGTCCGGGCACGCGCGTGGGACCCGCAGCGTCGGCTCTTTCGCGACTCGCCCGACTCGGCGCTGTACAGCCAGCAGACCAACGCACTGGCGATCCTGGCCGGCGCTGTTCCGGCGGCCGGCGCCAAAGCGTTAGGCGCGCGATTGCTCGCCGACAGCACGCTGGTGCGCGCCAGCTACTACTTCGACTTCTACCGGCTGGAGGCACTGCGCGCCGCCGGACTTGGCGACCGCTACGTCGAACAATTGGCGCCGTGGCGTGCGATGCTCGCGATGGGACTGACCACCACGCCGGAGGCGCCCGAGCCGACGCGCTCGGATTCGCACGCCTGGAGCGCGCACCCCAATTACGGATTGCTCGCGACGGTGCTCGGCGTGCGGCCCGGGGCTCCGGGATTCCGCACGGTGATCGTCGCGCCCCACCTTGGACCCCTCACCCGCGCCGAAGGGCGCGTACCCCACGCGCGTGGTGACATCGAGGTACGCCTGACGCGCGAGAATGCCAACGGCCTGAGGGCGATCGTGACGCTGCCGCCGGGAGTGACCGGCCGGCTGGAGTGGCAGGGACGCACGGTGCCGCTCCGCTCCGGGCGCCAGGAGGTGGTGCCGTGATCGTCGCCTGCGCTCCCTACGGAGCCTAACGCGGTAGCGGCCCGTCAGTCCAGGCTGACCTCCCCTCCATCCTCGCCGCTCCACCACGCGATGAGGCTCGGATTCACCTTGATCAACACGATCTCGTCGCTCTCCGGGCCGCCGTCGAACCAGCGCTCGAGCTCCTCCACCCAGAGCTCGCGCTTCTTCTCCACGTCACGAATGATCTCGGCTTCGCCGCTCATCGAGATGAAGACAAAGCGCTTCGTGTCAGCGTAGCTGAGCTCCACGACCGGATCCGAGCTGATGTCTTCAACCTTCCGGCTGTCGGCCGCGCTGAAGAACCAGACGTCGCCGTCGAATTCCACTTCGCCGTTGTTCGACATCGGCCGCGCCCGCAATTGGCCGTCGCCAGACCGCGTCGTGAGCATGCAGAAATCCAGATCGCGCATCAGCTCCGCGATCTGCTTGATGTTTTTCGACCTGTTCGCCATCGCCCCGTCCTCCAATGAGTTGCTTCCTTGCTGTGCGCGAGAGGCGGGGACGCTTTGCACAATCACGACCAGCGCGCGGCCAACCGTCGAGCCTCTCCCCAACTCGCCAACAACCGTTGCGGGCGCCCGTACTTCGGCATATCTTCGGTAGCTCTGCGATCACCGGAGCAGCTGCAGCATGGACGTCCAGGAAAAGCTCGCCATCCTCGCCGATGCGGCGAAATACGATGCCTCGTGCGCGAGTAGCGGCTCGAAAGGGCGCCGAGCCGGTGCGACCGGGCTCGGTTCGACGGAGGGGATGGGGATCTGCCACAGCTACACGCCGGATGGACGGTGCGTGTCGCTGCTCAAGGTCCTGCTGACCAACTTCTGCATCTACGATTGCAGCTATTGCATCAACCGGAAGTCGAGCGGCGTGCGCCGAGCGCGGTTCACCCCGAACGAAGTGGTCGAGCTCACGCTCGAGTTCTACCGGCGCAACTACATCGAAGGACTGTTTCTCAGCTCGGGCATCATCCGCGGTCCGGAC
>JANMAM010000188.1:0-18905 GCA_031359795.1 Gemmatimonadaceae bacterium | reverse complement strand
GTTATATGGTCAAGTCTGGCATTTCGCCAGACGCATTTCGCCATAGAGGGGGACGACCAACCCCCACCGGCGTTACGGAGGAGATATCAGCGGACCAGAGTCGGCAGACCTGCACGCGAGTGGAATTGCATGGCGCCTCGGAGCGGTGCTGCTGCTCGTGCTGGCGAACGCGTTTTTCGTGGCGGCGGAGTTTGCGCTTGTCGGCGCACGGCGCAGCCGGATCGACGAGATGGTGGCAAAGGGCGATGGCGGAGCGCGCGCCGCGCAGCGCGCGCTCCGGCACCTCGACCGCTACATCTCGGCGACGCAGCTGGGCATCACGCTCGCATCGCTCGCACTCGGCTGGATCGGGGAGCCAGCGGTGGCCGGTACCCTGGAGCGCCTCTTCGCGCTCTTCGGGACCCGGATCAGCAGTGCGATCGCCGGGACCAGCGCGGCGGTGGTGATCGCGTTCTCGATCATAACGTTCCTGCACATCGTCATCGGCGAGCTCGCGCCCAAGTCGCTGGCGCTGTCGCGGCCGGAGGGGGTGAGCAGCTGGGTGGCGCGGCCGCTGATGGCGTTCGCGGCCATCACGACGCCGGCGATCTGGGTATTGAATGGGGCCTCAGCACTGATGCTCCGGCTGGCCGGGATGCGACCAGTCAGCGAATCGGAGCGCGCCCACTCGCCCGATGAGCTGCGGCTGCTCGTGATGCAGTCGCGCGCGCATGGCGCGCTCAACGCCGGTGACACGGCGATGCTGGCGGGAGTGTTCGACTTTCACAGCAAGAAGGCGCGCGACGTGATGCGACCGCGGACGGATATCTGCGCCCTCGACGTGGAGATGGGCGAGGATGACCTGAGGGCGCTGATGCGCCGTGAGCGCTACTCCCGGTATCCGGTCTACGAAGAGACGCTGGACAACGTGATCGGCGTTTTTCTCGCCAAGGATTTCTGGCTCGAGGCGCCCGGAGCGGAGCCGTTCAACCTGCGCCGGTTCGTCCGCGAGGCACTCTACGTCCCCGACTCCCGCCTTGCCGAGCGTGTGCTGGATGACGTGCGGCGGACGCGCGCACACATGGCGATCGTGCTCGACGAGTACGGCGGAACGGCGGGAATCCTGACGCTCGAGGATCTGGTCGAGCAGGTGATCGGCGACATCGCCGACGAATACGACGCGGCGAAGCGGGACTCGATCGAGACGGACGGAGTACTCGAGCTGGCGGGAACGATGTCGCTGGTGGACGTGCGGAACGATCATCGCCTGCCCATCCCCCAGGGCGAGTGGACGACGTTAGGCGGGTACACATTTGCGCGGCTCGGACGGATGCCGGTGATGGCGGATCGCGTTCCCTACCCTGGCGGCGAGCTCGAGGTGATCGCGATGGACGGTCGCCGCGTCGCCGCGGTGCGAGTGATCCGCGGCGTGGCGCCAGCGCGCAGCAGGCCGGCGAAGGGCCGGAAGCAGGAAGTGGCGAACGACGGGAGCGGCGAGTGACCGAGCAGGCAGGTGGCGGCGCCGGGATCGGCGAGACCCCGGCCACGGCCGGAATCGCAGTGAGCCCGTCGCTGACGATTCCGCGCACGGAGATCGAGGCGCGCGCGTCGCGGGCCGGCGGCGCCGGGGGGCAGCACGTGAACACATCGAGCACCCGGATCGAGCTGCGCTGGAACGTGTTGCAGAGCCGCGTGCTCGACGACGCGACGCGGCGGCGCATCATCGAAAAGTTGCCGACGCGGATCGATGCCGACGGGTCGCTCCGTGTCGTATCGAGCGCGCGACGGAGCCAGCTGCAGAACCGCGAGGCCGCCGAAGCGCGCATGGCGGAGCTGGTGGCCGGGGCACTGCATCGCGAGAAGCCGCGGCGGAAGACCAAACCCTCGCGAGCCGCCAGGCAGAAGCGGCTCGATGAGAAGCGGCGGAACTCGGAGCGCAAGCAGAACCGCCGCGGCGGCGGACACGACTGAATCGCGCCCTAACGTTCGGTGCTCGTGAAGTAGAGCGCGCGGTACAGATCGCGATTCCGGAGCACGACCCGCACGTAGTCGCGCGTCTCGACGAAGGGAATGCGCTCGATGAACATCTCGGCGTCGCCAGCGCCTGCCTTCTTCGACCAGCGCGCGACGCGCCCATCGCCCGCGTTGTAGGCGGCGAGCGCGCGGATCGGGTCGCGCCCGGAGAGCATCGCCCGAAGGTGAGCGATTCCAAGCTCGACGTTCACGTCGGGCTCGTAGAGCAGGTCGGGATTCCAGTACGGATAGCGGAGTCCGCGAGCAATCGCCTTCCCGACCACGGGCATCACCTGCATGAGGCCGCGGGCACCGGGCCCGCTCGTCGCGTCAGGGTTGAAGCTCGACTCCTGGCGGATGATCGCCGATACGAGGGCGGGATCGACGCGGCGGAGTCGTGACTCGCTGACGATCGCATCGCCGAGCACGAGCGGGTAGACGAGGCGATAGGCGCGCGCATCGCGCTCGCCGCGGGCAATCGCCTTCCAGCCGAGGTTGATCGCTCGCGTGGTCAGGCCGCGGTCGCGGAACGCAGACGCGGTGGCGAGCAGCCGGTCGGTCGATCCCGGCGCAGTGCGAAGCGCCTCGTCGAATTCGAGCCGTGCCTCGGTGTCCATCCCCAATCGCATCAGCTGATCGGTCCGATGGAAGATGCTGTCAACCGCGGGCACGACCGGAAAGACATCTTCGGCCGGCGGCGGCGCCCACGGCTGCTGACCGAGCCGGCGAGCCGCCTGGGCGGCGTAGTACGAAAGTGGATCACGGGCGAGGATCTGATTCCAGCGGACGACCGCGCGAGCGCTGTCGCCGTGCCGCTCCCAGGCGCGTCCCGACCAGTAGAGCGCGGCGAGCGCGTCACTGCTC
The DNA here is from genome assembly GCA_031359795.1 of Gemmatimonadaceae bacterium. GTDB lineage: Bacteria > Gemmatimonadota > Gemmatimonadetes > Gemmatimonadales > Gemmatimonadaceae > JABFXC01. Next base: position 16,049 of record JANMAM010000188.1, on the reverse strand, counting down.
CGGTCGTATCGAACGATCAGCGTATCGAGCTCGTTGGCGGCGACAGCGGAGCGTCCGTGCACGAAGGCGATGAGCGCGGCCCGAAAGGTTGCGGCGGGGGCGAGGCTGCTCGTCGGGTAGCGCTTCGCGACATCGCGCATCGCGTCCCGCGCGGGAAGGTCGCGCTTCTCGTCCGTGGCCAGGTCAGCGAGCAGGTAGAGCGCGCCGGCGGCGGCGGCGGTGTCGTGCGGAAAGCGTTTCGGGATCGTCCGCAGCAGCGCCTTTGCGGCGCGATCGCGGTCGAGCTCGAGGAGCGAGCGCGCACGAAGGAGCGCGGCGTCGGCGGCCATTGCGCGCGGCGCGGTGATCTTCGCGAGCTCGACGATTGCGGCACGGTGGCGATTGCTGCGGCGGAGCACGGTGGCGTAGCGCATGCGATCGGCAGTGCTCGCGCGACGCGAGGCGACGGAGCGCTTGAGGAGCGCGACCGCGCGCGGAAAGGGACCGGTGATCGCGAGGCTGCGGCCGATGATGAGATTGTCCGCAGCCGGAAGCCGGCCGTAGCGCTCGTCGAGCACGGCGATGGCCTCGCTCGCGAACGGTGATCCGGGCGACGCGGCGATGATCGCGACGAGCTCGCGCCTAACGGCATTGCGCTCGGCGCCGGTGCGGGCGGCGATCGCGCGGAGGCGCAGTGCCTGGGCGGTGGCACCGAGCTCGCGATATTGGCGCGCGGCGAGCCGGAGATCGCCATCGACCGCCTCGAGGGCCTGCGCTTCGACGCGCGCGCCGCGGTTGATCGCCGCGGGGAGACGGAGCATCTCGTAGAGCGGACGTCGCCGGTCGGGGCCGGGGGTGAGCGCGGCTGCTCGCAGGATCAGCCAGTCGGAGATCTCGGGCAGCCCGCGCGACGCGCGGACATACGATGCCCGCGCGCTGTCCCGCGCGCCGATCCGGTCGAGGGCGCGGGCGAGGATGACCATCCGGCGCCCACGCTCGCGGGCGTCCACCGCGCTTGCGACGGCGGCCTCGGCGTGAACGCGCGCCAGCGAATCATCTCCCTGCTCGAGCGCCGATCGGGCAAGGAGAACGCGGGCGCGCCCCGTCTGCAGTGTGTCGACCCAGGACTGACCGGTGAGCAGCGAATCGACCTCGGTCCATCCGCGCCACTCGGCGGCGGCGGTGGCGGCGAGGAGCACGACGTCCGGGGTGCGCCGGAGCGGATCGCGCATGACCGGCGCGAGCGCGCGGCTGGCGCGCCAGGCGCGGCCCTGCGCGAGCGCGTCGCAGGCGGCAACGACGGTCGTGTCCGAGGTACGGACGACGACCATCGAATCGCTGGACGCGGGTGCACCACGACAGCCGTCGCCGGAACAGAGGACGACGAAACAGAGTCGGGCGAGCTGCGCGAAGACCACCGGACGACCGTTAGGCGATCAGCGGGTGGCGACCGGCGGCCGCTCGGCGAGCCAGTATCCGAACCATTGCCGGAGCCGGCCAAGCCGATCGACGAGGAGCCACGGCTCGCCGCTGCGGGATAGCTCGTGCGTCGAGCGCGGGTACCGAACGAACTCCACCGGGACGCCCTGCTTCCGCAGGGCCATGAACCACTGCTCGGCGTCGCCCATCGGCGTCCGGAAGTCTTCCTCCGACTGGACCATCAGCGTCGGCGTCCGGACGCGATTCACGTAGCGGATCGGCGACAGCGTATCGTAGAGCGCGGGATTGTCCCACGGCTTTCCATAGAACTCGAACTCGGTGAGGAACTGCACGTCGGTGCTGCCATACCACGAGCGCCAGTTACTGATCATCCGATCGGTCTCAGCCGCCTTGAACCGATTTGTGCGCGTGGTGATCAGCGCAGTCATGAAACCGCCGTAGGAGCCGCCGGTCACTCCCATGCGCGTGCTGTCGACATCCGGCCGTGCGGCAGTGATGTCCACGGCCTTCATCAGATCCTCGTAATCCTCGTAACCCCAGCGGCCGCGGGTCGCGTAGGTAAAGTCCGCGCCGTAACTGTACGAGCCGCGCGGATTCGTGAACAGCACGAACATGCCGGCGCCGGCGAGGTTCTGGAATTCGTCGAACCATCCCTCGTCGTACGACGAGTGTGGTCCGCCATGAATATAGAGCACCAGTGGATACTTCTTCCCCGGTTGGTAGCCGAACGGCTTCATCAACCACCCTTCCACCTCGCGACCGCCGACGGACTTGTAGGTGAAGCGATCCGCGTTCGACCACGCGATCTCGCCGCTCACCTTCTCGTTGAACGAGGTGAGCTTCCGTTGATTGCGCCCGTCGATGTCGGCGACGAAGAGCTCCATCGGCGTGTCCATGGACGATGAGATCCAGGCGAGACGCGTGCGGCCGGGGTCGGAGGTCAGCGCCCTGATCACACGCCGGCCGGAGACGAGCTCGGTCGGAGCACCGCCACCCGCGGCGATTCGATGGATCGCACTCCGACCACCCAGCTCCGCGTCGAAGAGCAGCTCGCCGGAGGTGAGCCAGAAGATGTTCGACGGCTCGTACTGCCAATTGCCGAGGACGTTGACGACCGCGCCGCTTCGAACGTCGAGCGTGAATATGCGGGCGGATTTCGGTTGTGCGGGCGCGGCGATGACGGCGATCCGTGACCCATCGGGCGACCAGGCGAGCGCGTTTTCCTCGCCCGGCAACTCGGCAACCTTGCGCGGCGTGCCGCCGGTGACCGCGACGACATAGACGTCCCCATCGTTGCGCACGCGCTCATCGCGCGCACTGTCGTAGGGAAGCCTCGCCAGCGAATCACGTTCCGCCTGAACCGCCGAGTCGGAGCGAAGGCGTGGGTCGGCAACGAACGCGATCCACTTTCCGTCAGGGGAGACGACGGCGCGACGGTGCGAGTACGCGGTGTTGGTGAGCTTCCGTTTCGGCGAGCCGTCGAACTTCTGCACCCAGATCTGTGAGGCGTTGTAGTTGCGCGGCAGCCAGCGGTTAGGCAGGAAGCCCCGGTCGTTCGACTTGTAGCTCGACTCGACGATGTGACGTCCGTCGAAACGTTTCGGGTCGACTGGATGAGTGATCGCGCCAAAGGGGGGACGCGCGGTCGCACCCATCGCCGAGAACGGATCCTTGGTCTTTGTGGAGTCGGCGGTGGTGTCGGCGGCAACTGTATCCGTCCAGATGGCGAAGCGACGGTCGCTCGGAACCGATCCGCTCGGGTACTCATCGAGCTGGGTGGCTTCTCCCGCCGGCTGGTCCATGCGGAGCGCCCACGTCGTCCCCTTGCCGCCCGGGCGGTTGGACGTGAAGAACAGGTAGGCACCGTCCGGGGACCAACGGGGGTTGCTGCTCTCGGTCGAAGGCGAGGTGTAGCGCTGCGGCTCCCCGCTGCCGGTCCCGGCAACCCATACTTCGCTGTGACGCTTGTTCTCGGCCTCGCGCACCGTGGTGACGGTGAAGGCGACGCGAATGCCGTCAGGCGAGAGCGCGGGAGCGCTCAACGTCGTGAGACGGTACCAATCGACTGGCGTGAACGCGCGCTTTGCCCGCGTGGCCGCGGGCTGCTGCGCCGAAGATGATGCGAGGGGGAGGAACGCCGTGGCTGCGGCAACGATGAGGCGAATGCGCATTACGGTCCGCGGACGCGGTGAGCAGGAGAGTGCGACCGCAGAAAGATAGGCGGGCGGCGTCGCGAACGATGGACTGCTGATTGTGACGCGCGTAACGCGATCAGCGCCGCAGGCTCGTGACGTCGAGGCTCCAGATGCCGTGGAGCATGTCGGATGCGTAGAGCCGGTTGCCGATCCACTGCACGCCCCAGATGAAATTGCCCGTTTCGAGCGCATGACCGAGCTCGCGGCTGGCCAGGTTGCAGCGCCCGTCCGAAAGTCGTGCGGCGCCGCTGCAGCTCCCAAGATCCCCGCGGACGTCGATCGCGCGAACTCCACCGTTGTAGTACGCGGCGTACAGCACGCCGCTCGCTTCATCGACCGAGAAGTTGTGTGTGCCCGCGCCACTGAGCGTGTAAAAGGCAACTTCGCGAGGCGCGGTGATCGTCGAAATGTCGACGACGTGGATGTCGCCGGAGGTCTGGCTGAACAGGCTCGCCGGTCCTTCCTGCCCGACGAATACGTACTGCTTGTTCCCGCTGGCTGGATCATGGAACCACCAGACGTTATGCACCTCGCCGCCCGTCGTCCGCACGTTCGAGATGAAGACCGGGTTGGCCGGAGTGCCGCCACGCGTGCCGCCGATGTCCCAGATGCTCAGCCCTCCATCCCAGAGTGCGGTGAAGAGCAGGTTGTCGCGGACGAACACGTCGTGCACGAACGGCTCGCCCATGACGCGAGCCAGCACCTGCACCGGCTGCGCAGGATTGCCGAGATCGAGGACGACGAGCCGGGCCGGCTCCCCGCCCTGCCCGGGGTCGATGCTCAGGAATGCGTAGAGGCGCCCCGCAACGCGGGCGATCTCGGCGGTATGAACGCCAGCGTCAGTATCGGGCGAGTGAAACTGGGAGACCAGCGTCGGGTGCGCGGGATCGGCAAGTGAGTAGAGCGCGAACGATCCGCCGAATCGTTCAGTCGCGACCCCGAGCAGCGTCCCATCGTCGCTGACCTGTACATCGCCAGTGGTCGTGACCCCCGGGGCCCCGGGGGTGTACGGCGCCACGATCAGGGAATCGACGAGCACCGGAACGTTCGCGGCGATATTCCAGATCTTCACCGCGTTGCCGCGATTGGGTCCGCGCGTTCCCCACGTCGATGTGTAGGCGTAGTTTCCGCGGACATTCAGCTCCGCCGTGTAACGATCGAGGGCGACCCCCTGTCCGAGCACCGGGATGGCGACCGAGGCGGAGCGAGGCCTGGGCTTCGTGGCGTCCTTGCACGCAGCGAGACCGACGAGTGCGGTGAGCGCGACGGCGGCGCGACCGGAGGCGGAGCAGAATTGGCGAGCGCTCATACGCGTTCAGTGTTGGTCGGAAGATGGATGCCTAACGTCTGTGTCCGGCGCGTTGGCTACTGCGTACCGTCCGGCGCGGCGATGCGGTACACCGGCGGAGAAACGAATGCCGGCCGAAATGGTGCTGATGCGGTCGCGCCCGTAGAACTCGTTCGGCACGAACGCGGCCGGAAGGGCGATCGCGCGCGGTGTGATCAACGAAATCTCGATGAACGGTGCGAACTCGATCCCGAGCGGCCTCCAGGGTCGTGAGACGGTGGCGGTCGCGATGTCGAACCTTGTCCGTCCAAGAATTTGTACCTCAGCCGTCGGAAATGGTGTCCGGAACGGGTTTGCGAGACGTTCCTCCTCAGGACGAACCGAACGCTCGTATCGTCCGGCAACAGTCCAGCTGCGACGCGACAGCGAGGCCTCGACGAGCGCGGTGCCGAGGCGCCCGGCGTCGCGTCCGTCCTTGGAGACGTGGGTTGTCGCCCATTCCGCCAGCGCGTAGACGTCGCCGGCCCGCGTCCGCTGCGCCACGCGGATCGATCCGCTCCGCTGCCGGTGGTCGGGAGCGTGACCGCCCGGTGATTCGGGCGAGTTCACGAACGCGTCGCTCACCTGGAGCTCGAACCCGTCGAGTGGACGCAGGGTCACCCGCCCTGCCCACGAGTCGCCGAAGTTTGCCGCGTTAGGCGCGTCGGTCGGCGATTCGGGCTCATCACCATTGAAGGTGGCGGCCTCGATGATGAGCGGCCGCCATCGCACGGCGGCAACGACTACCGCCCGCTCGAGGATCTGTGCGAGGTGATGATTGACGGGAAACCGCTCGAGCGGCCGGACCATCGGGTCGTCTGTCCCGAACGGGGCGAACCCCTTCCCGCCAGAGATGGAGAGCGCCGCGCCATGCAACGGCGGGGTCGACACCGAGGCGACCAGCTCGTGAACCCAGGTGTGCGGATGACGCCGATCCACGTAGCCTTCGCCCGACGCGCCTGGCGCCAACTCGCCGCGCTTCAGGGTCGCACCCTCGAAATCGATCATCGCCTGGACGCCTAACGTTCCCCGCCAGGCAGAGGCATGAGCGTGGAGCATCGGCTGGGTGAGGTAGCCCTCGCGAAGCTGGCGGCCGCTGACACCGGGATCGACCTGCGTCCCGACCGCGATCGCACTCGCACCGACCCCGAACACGATCGCGCCAGCGGTCTGTTCCTGCCGATGCCCTTCGTGCTGCGCGCCTGCGCGGGAGATCGCGACAGCAGAGGCCGCGGTCAGCAGCGCCGCGGCAGCTTTGCACCTCAGGATCATGCGCGAGGCTTGACCGGACCGACCCGCCAGCGTGCGCGTGCGCGTGCGACGACATCGCCCGCTTCGTCGCGGACTTCGACGGGGATCTCGATCTCCTCGTCTCGATCGGCGTGCGGCGCGACGAAGGTCGATGAACCGGTGAGCGTTCCGCGCGCCTTCTTCAGGTATTCGACTGTAAGTGAGACGAGGATGGTGCGGCCGCGCGGTTGGACTGCATAGGCGAGGGGCAACCCGGTGGTCAGCTCCGCGAGGTTGGCGAGCGCGATGGCGTGGACGGAGCGGAGGTGATTGCGAACGGCGCGCCGATCGCGCATCTCGATGCGCGCCCCCGTTTCGCTCAGCGCCAGAACGCGAGGCCTGATGCTGCCCGTGTAAGGCACCATCCGGCCAAGCGCCAATGAAAAGATCCAGCGCCCACCGGGCCGCCGGGAGAATCGGTCCCACATCGAGCGTATGTCGGCGGCCATGACTCACCAGCTGGCGTGCGTGTGTGGCAACGAGTGAATGCGGCAAGATTAGTGAGTGCCCACCGTGAGGCAAGCGTCTCTATACCCGCCAATCGTCAATTCGTCGCGAGCCAGGCCCTTGCGTGCGTGACATCCTCGGCGGTGAGGCCATGTCCCGCGATTCGCCAATCGAGCGTCACCCTGGCGCCCGATTGCTCGAGCAATGCGGCGAGCCGCTCGACGTTCGGAGGCGCGATGATCGGATCGCGCTGCCCCGCGCCGATGTAGACGCGCGTGCCGGTGCCCGTTTTCGCGGGGGCGCCCGCGGATGGAACCATCGCGCGAAAGAGAACCGCACGACGTACGAGGCCGGGATGCCGGAGCAGTACGTTCGCCGCGATGTTCGCGCCGTTGGAGAAGCCGATCGCGGTCAGTTTGCCCAGATCGAACTCGTAGGCCGCCGCTGCGGCGCGGACAAACGCCACGAGCTGCGTCGTGCGCAGGGCGAGATCTTCCTCGTCAAACACGCCCTCTGCCAAACGGCGGAAGAACCGAGGCATCGTGCCCTCGAAAACATTCCCGCGGAGTGAGAGCACGGCTGCCCCGGGCATCAGCTCGCCAGCGAGGGGAAGCAGGTCGTTCTCGTTTCCACCAGTGCCATGCAGCAGGAGGGCGATCTCGGCGCTGCCCGGTACCCAGCGATGAACGTATGCGGCGAGTGCCGCCTGATCGGGCGCTGCGCCGGTCATACAAAGGCTGTGACCGGAGTGATGCGCTCCGACGGGAGCTCGATCGACGGCAGCGTCGCGGTTATTCGCGCGCGCTCGGGCTCGAGCCAGGGCGGGAGAACGAGCGACGACCCGAGCGATGCAAGCGGTTCGTCGATCGCGAAGCCCGGGGTGTCGGTCGCAATCTCGAACAGCGACCCGCCAGGCTCGCGGAAGTACACCGAGTGGAAATACTGGCGGTCGACGACGCCGGTGGTGCCGAGCCCGAACGCGCGTACGCGCTCGAGCAGCGCGACTTCCGCGGCGTCGTCAGGCACGCGCCAGGCGACGTGGTGGACGGTGCCAACACCCTGCGCACCCTCCCGGAAGCCCGCCACGTCGCGAACGTCGAGCGCCGTGCCGATGCCCGACGCGACCGGAGCCGCGGGGACGAATCGGGTCGTGGTGTCCTCGACTTCGGCGCGGCGCATCGAGAATGCGCCCTCGAGCATCGACGCCGTGGTTGCGAAGTCTGCCGTCCATAGCACCACCGCGTGCACGCCGCGGATCGCGTGCTCGGCGGGAACAGGGCCCTCGGCCCACCCGTCGATGAGAGCGGCGGCATCGGAGCCGACGATCTCGACACGCAGCCCATCGGGATCGCGAATGCCGATCACGCGTTCGCCGAACCGCGTCGTGAGCGCCTCGTGAGCGACCCCCTGCCTAACGAAGCGCTCGAGCCAGAAGCCGAGGGACGCGCCGGGAACGGCCAGCGCGACCGTGGCGAACTGCCCCGCGCCTTCCCGGCCGCGCTTCGCGCCGGGCCATGGAAAAAAAGTGAGCAGCGTACCGGGACTACCCGATTCGTCGCCGTAATAGAGATGATAGGTGCCGGGATCATCGAAGTTGACGGTCCGTTTCACCAGTCGCATGCCGAGCACGCCGGCGTAGAAGTCGACGTTCCGCTGGACGTCACCGGCGATCATGGTGACGTGGTGGATGCCTGACGGTGCCACGTCCACGCTGCTGGTTTCAGCGCTCATCTGTCCTCGGCGCGTGGTCATCGGTAGGTGACGAGCGCTTCGACCGCATGCCGGTGGTGCGTCGAGCCTTCTTCATCGCCACGGCCGATCGAGATGATCGCCGGCACGGCTGCATGCGGCGGCAGCTCGAGGATGTCCTTGATCTTTGCCGCATCGAAGCCGAGCATGGGGGAAGTTGCATAGCCGAGGGACGCGGCCGCCAGCAGCAGGTAGCCGACGGCGATGTAGCCCTGTGCTGCGCCCCATTGCTCGCGCTCGGCATCAGTCTTCGTCGACCACGAGGCACGGAAGCGTGCCGCACCGGCCGCGCGCTTTTCCGAAGGCATTCCCGGGTGCATGACGTCCTCGATGTTCTCGAGAGCGCCCCGCATGTCCGTGTAGAGCACGATCAGCGCGGGAGCGCCGACGACCTGCTTCTGCCCGTTCGCGGCGACAGCGAGCCGCGCCTTGAGGTCGGGGTCAGCGATCACGACGAAGCGCCAGGGCTGGACGTTGAAGGCCGACGGCGCGAGGCGGACAGTTTCGAAGATGCGGTCGAGGTCCTGGCGCGGAACGGGCTCCTGCTTGTAGACCCGAATCGACCGGCGCGAGGCGGCGGCCTGCTCGACGTCGAGTGTCTGGGTATCGGTTTCGAAGCTCATGGCCGGGCTCGACAATCAGGTGGGACAACACACAGATCTCTCAGTAGTGAAGTAGTTGGGGGCTGGGAATGTTCCAGGGGTTCGAGATTGGCGCTGCGCGAAGGAGCGACAGGCGGGGTGGCGAAAACCGACGGCGCTGCACGAAGCAGCGAGAGGCGGGGTGGCGAAAACCTGAGCTGCGCGAGGCGACGGAAGGGCCTAACGCTTGCGGATGCGGCTCAGGTCGCGGCGGTCCTTCTTCGAGGGGCGGCCGGTGTCGGTTCCGGGTGGCATCTCGTAGCGCATCCGTTCGGCGAGCTTGGCGCGCGCTGCCGCGCTCGCGGCGGTCTCGGCGTACAGCATCTGGGCGACCTTGGCCGGGCCGCGGCTCTCCGAGAGCGACTTCACTTCGACGATCTGCTCGAAGACACCCTGGCGGATGCGGAGGGTATCTCCGCTCTTCACCGGTTTTGCCGGCTTCGTGCGATCGCCGTTGAGCTCGACCTTTCCGCTCGTGACGGCGTCCGCGGCCATTGAACGCGTCTTGTAGAAGCGCGCCGCCCAGAGCCACTTGTCGATCCGGACTCCGCCGGCCGCGGCCGCGTCAGTAGCTGTCTTGTCCCGTTCATCTGCCATCAGCGTCTCCTCGGTGGCTCAAGCGTGGCCGCCGTCTCAAGGCGCCGCCGCGGGTAGCGTCAGGCGCGCCGGGGCGCTCTCGTTGCCGAGCCGGTCGACGGCAGTGACGACGACCTCGCTCCCGGGGGCCGGCGTTGGAATGTCCTCCGCCGTGCCGGCGAGAATCGTGGTCGTCCAGGCGCTGGCCGTGTCGGGGCGCGCACGTACGGTCCAGAGGAATGGCCGCGTCCTCGTGGCGGGGCGCAGCACGAGCTTCGCGGGGGCGTGCAGGCTGTCGGCGCCGCCCCCGGGCGGTGGGATCACGCTCGCGGGCTGGATCGCGACCCGGGGGGTGGCGGGTGGATTGCCCGCGAGCCATCGGGTCGCGGGAACAAGCGCAAGCTCGGCGTAGGGCATCGCCCGCAGCTTCTCGTGCAGCGAGTCGGGATTCTCGAGGAACGCGCGGCCGCTGAAGTGCACGTTGCCGCCAGCGCCGGGTTGGGCGCGGGTAACCTGGATCTGCGCGAGGATCTCATCGGCGCGCCATCCGCGCTCGCCATTCGCGCCGGCCTTGTTGGTGTAGTTGCCGACCCACATGTGCCGCTGTTTCACGTTCTCACCGACCCACCAGGACAGCAGCGCCGGATAGCTTTGCGCGGTCTGCGCGATCGGCCAGTAGAGCTGCGGCGTGAAATAATCCACCCACCCATTCCGCAGCCATTTGCGCGAATCGGCATAGAGGCGCGCGTATGCATCGTAGCCGGTGATCGAGGGCGGGTTACCCGGGCGCCAGATGCCGAACGGGCTGATGCCGAACTTCACCCACGGCTTGACGTTGTGGATGCCGACATAGAGCTCCTGAACGAGCAGGTCGACGTTATGACGACGCCAATCGTCGCGATCGAGCCGCCCGCCGCTGCTTCGATAGCGCTTCCAGCTTCGGGTGTCGGGGAAATCGATCACGGCACCGCGGCGATTGTACTCCTGGTATGGATAGAAGTAATCGTCGAGGTGAACGCCGTCGATGTCATAACGGCGGACGACGTCGAGGACGACGCGAAGCGTGCGGCGACGCACGGCGGGTTCGCCCGGATCCATCCACAGGTACGACCCATACTTCTTCACCGATGACGGCATCGTGCGCGACACGTGGCTCGCCGAATGCCGCGACTTCTGCGCCGGCGTTCCCGCGCGGTACGGATTGAACCAGGCGTGGAGCTCGAGCCCGCGCGCGTGGGCCTCACGCACGGCAAAGGCGAGCGGATCGTACCATGGAGAGGGCGCCCGACCTTCGACACCGGTGAGAAACTCCGACCAGGGCTCGAGCTTCGAGGCGTACAGCGCATCGGCCGCGGGGCGGACCTGGAGGAGCACCGCATTCAGCCGAAGCGAAACTGCACTGTCGAGCAGCGTGAGGAGCTCGGCCTGCTGCTCGGCGGTGGTCAACCCGACGCGCGAGGGCCAATCGATGTTCGCGACGGATGCGACCCAGACGCCGCGAAATTCTCGAGCGATGGGTGGGGGATCGAGGACGGGCCGAGGGACGGAATCGGCGGGCGCGCTGACCTGTGCGAACGTGAGGCGCGGAGCGGCGGCGATCAGCAGTGTGACGACGCGCAACGAACGGGCAAAGGATCGGCGGGGCATACATCGAAAACTAGCGATCGGGCTGGGGTGGCGAAGGTGACGCTGCGCGAAACAGCGTTACTAATGCGATTGCCCCGCGCGACTGGTGGTCGCGCGGGGCAATCGACCAGGGAGGACCTTACTTCACCAGTACGATCTCGATAGGTGCACCAACGGGAGCAGATTTGACGATCCGATACGGTTCGGCGGTGGTCACGTAGAACATCAGCGGGAGCTGGCCGCCAGTCATCTCGACAGTGTAGGCGTCGAACGTACCGGCGGGGACTGTGACGCTCCCGGTGCCGGTGACGCGCATGTTGAAGGTTTTGGAGATTCCTTCGCCGGGCGAGAAGACCGGAATGCTGAAGGCTGCGGTCTTCGACCAGGGGAGCCCGGGGACGATCGCGGTAATTGCGTTCTCGTCGATCGTTCCCGGGGCAACGGTCGTGTCGAAGGTGACGCTCTTCGGACCCGATTGCGAGGCGGTGGTGGCGCTTCCCTTGACGCGACCATTGGCGTAGGTCGCGTCGATCTTCGTCGCCTGCCCCTGCATCGTGCCGGTCTGCATGACCGCACGCACTTCGCCGGTGGGGCTGAGGGTGAGCGTGGTCGACTGACTCATCATCGCGCCGAGCACGGCGCGTTCGGTGACGGTGATCGCGCCGGGCCCCCGCTCGAGGATCTTGACTGCACTTCCGAACGGGTTGCCCTGAAGGATGATGGCTGAGCTGTCGCGACCGGCGACGAGCTTTGAGGCATCGATCGACACGCCGATCCGCTTGGCCGGGGTGGCGGCGGCGACGATGGCGTCGCCGTTAGGGTCGACGACGCGCACCGGGGCAACCTTTGCCAGTCGGTCGCGAAGCACCGCTGCATCGCCGACGACGACGATCACTGCGCCGTCAGGCGTGACGAGCTGCCGGAGCGCGGCCTGCACACTCGCCGGAGTGACCGAAGCGATCCGGTTGCGATACGTGGTGACATAATTCGTGGGGAGCCCGAGAAGGCGCGCGGTGGCGATCGCGTTCGCGAGCTGTCGCGCGGTCTCGAGGCCGAGCGGATAGCTCCCGGTGATCGCGTTCTTCGCGTCTTCGAACTCGCGCGCGGAGATTGGCTCGTTGCGAATCCGTTTGAGCTGCGCGAGGATCTCGACGAGCGCCGAATCCGCGACCTCGTTCCGAGCCGCGACGGATGCGGTGAAATCACCGACGCCGCGCACGTCAGCCACCGCTGACGACGAGCCGTATGTCCAGCTCTTCTGCTCGCGGAGGATCGTGAAGAGCCGGGCATGCGCGCCGCCGCCGAGGACGCGGTTGGCGACGGTGAGTGCGTAGCGACGCGGATCGCTCGACACAAAGGTCGGATAGCCGACGAGGATGTTCGCCTGCACCGACGACGGCCGATTCACGAGCACGATCTGCGTCCTGCTGCGAGCGCGCGGCGCTCCTAGCGCCGGCAACGGCGCGGGGGCGCCGGTCCAGCCCTGGAACGCCGCGTTGGCGAGGCGTGTCGCGGTGGCGAGGTCGATGTCGCCCGCGACGACGAGGAGTGCGCCCTGCGGCCTGATGCGGGTGCGGTGGAAACCGAGAATGTCGTCGCGAGTGATCGCCTGCACGCTCGCCGGGCTCTCCGACTTTCCGTAGGGGAGCGATCCGTACAGCTCGTGATTGAAGATGCGCGCGGCGATCGCGGCGGGGTTGGAATTCTGCAGCTGAAGGGCGGAGAGCGTCTGCGTCCGCGCGAGATCGAGTTCCTTTGGGTCGAAGGTCGGGCGCGCGAGTGCATCGCCAACGAGGCCGAAGATCAGTTCCGCATCGGTGGACATGCCATTTGCCGTGACCGCGAGGACGTCGGGGCCGGCGCCGGCGCCAAGGTTTCCGCCGACGCTCTCGATCGCTTCGCTCATTTGCTCGGCGGTGCGGCTGCCAGCGCCCCTGGTGAGGAGAACGGCGGTGAGCGTGGCGAGTCCTTCCTTTCCGGCCGGGTCGGTGAAATCACCGGCGCGGAACGCCATGTTGATCGAGAGCACCGGCAGCTTGTGGCTTTCGACGACGAGCAGCCGCACGCCGTTAGGGAGGGTTGTCTCGTGCGTCGGCGGTAGCTGCGCGGGCTTGATCGGCCCCGCAGCTGGCGGCGTGGTCGGGAACTGGGCAGCGGCGATCGCCGGCGCCACACCGAGGGCGAAGGTGGCCGCGGCGATCAGGGCGAGCGACCGGCGCGTGGTGCGCCTGGTCCCAGGCTGAGGGCGGATGGTCATCACTTTGCGGCCTCGGCGGAATCGATGAAGGTGTATGAGTTCTCGGGGCGGAGATACTGCGCAGCGACGCGTTTCAGGTCGGCGGCGGTGACGGCGCCATAACGGTCGAAGTCGGCGTCGAGCCGGTCGGGCGACCCGAGGAAGAGGGTGGCGCGCTGGATCGCCTGGGCGAGGGAGATAGCGCGCGAGCGCTCATTGATCGCCTGCGCACGCCAGGCGTTCTTCGCCTTGGTCAGTTCTTCCGCGCTGACGCCACTCGTCGCGAGCTGAGCAATCTGCTCGCTCAACTTCGTGTCGACGGTGTCGATCGCGACGCCGTTGTTCGCGATCGCGAGGAACACGAACGAGCCAGGACCGCGCCGTGGGCCGAACGGATTGACGAAGACCTGGGTGCCTAACGCGACCTTCTGCTCGCGGGCGAGGCTGCGGTTGAGGCGCGAGCTCTGGCCGCGCCCGACGATGGTCGCGAGCAGCTCGAGGGCCGGATAGTCGGGGCTGTCGTACGAGGGAACCGTGTAGAACTTGATCACCGCCGGCAGGGTCGCCTTGGTGTCGAGGACGCGTTCGCGGCGGGCGCCGGCGTTGAAGTTCGGGGTGCAGGTGGTGAGCGGCGCCGGCGCCGCGCGAGGGATGTCGCCGAAGTACTGGCTGATGAGCTGCTTCGCCTCGGCGGGCTGGAAGTCGCCGGTGACGACGAGCGTCGCGTTGTTCGGCGCGTAGTAGGTCTTGAAGAACTGCCGCACGTCATCGGTAGTCGCGGCGTCGAGGTCGGCCATCGAGCCGATGATCGAATGCGAGTAGGCGTAGCAGTTCGTAGCGTCGATCGCCTTGTAGCCATCCTCGAAGATGACCTTCGTGTACGGCTGGTTATCGACGCGGAGGCGGCGCTCCTCCTTCACGGCTTCGCGCTGGTTCTTGAACTTCTCCTCGGTGATGTCGAGCGACCGCATACGGTCGGCTTCGAGCCAGAGTCCGAGATTGAGGCGATTCGAGGGGAGCGGCTGGTAGTAATTCGTACGATCCTCGATCGTGCTTCCATTGTAGCCGGCCGACCCGGCCGTCTCGAGCATTCCCATGTGCTCGCCCTTCTTCACGTTGGCCGAGCCCTCGAACATCATGTGCTCGAAGAGGTGCGCGAACCCGGTGCGGCCGGCGGTCTCGTTCCGCGAGCCGACGTTGTAGGTCACGTCGACGGCAACCACCGGCGCGGGGTGATCCTCGGCGAGGATGACCTTCAGGCCGTTAGGCAGCGTGTAGCTGTCGAGGGCGAGCGGCGCCGGCTTCTGGGCAAGGGCCAACGCGAACGGCGCGGCGACGAGGCCAGCCAGCGCGAGCGCGCCGCGCAAGCGGCCGAAACGGGGGACGAGCGAAACACGTGGCGACTTCGCCATCGGTAGTCTCTCCGTGATGATTGGGGAACGTTCGAGTGTCAGCCTTGCCAAGGATATTGCGGCGGCGGTTGCCATGTTGCCAGTGCGCAGCATCGGGCGTGTAAGGGTGATGTATGCCCGGCGTGACGCTCGCTGACGCGCGCGAGTCTGGACAGTATGAGCGAACGTGACATTTCACACGGCCGGATGCCGCCTGCGCGCGGAGCGACCACCGCCGACGCTGGCGGCCTCGGCGGCATGTTCACGATGCTCGAAAGCTCGGCACTTCTGCTGTCCGCGTTCACGCTCTTCCTCCTGTACGGGATGGCGTCGGCGCAGTCGGGAGCGAGCCGACCGGTCGGTAACGACGCGGCGTGGATGTTCGTTCCGCACATCCTGCTGATCGCGTTGATCGTGGGCGGATTACGGCGGGTGGCGGCGGTCGTCGCGACGTTCCTGCTGCTCGGAGGGTTTCTCTTCGGACTCGCGGCCTGTCTCAGCTCTCTCACCGGCAGCCACGAGATGCAGGATATGGGGTTCGCGTCGGTCCTCCAGCTGCCGATCTTCATTCTCTGCTTCTACAGCGCGCGTCAGCCATTCTCGCTCGCCGAGCTGGCCAGGCGCGGCCCGCGTCTGACGTTAGGCGCGGTCGTGGCGGGGATCGGCTGGTTCGCTGCGACTGCCATGGTCGCCCGCGCGAACGCGCCGTATCGCGCCCGCATGGCAGCCGTTGCCGCGACCGAGCGGCGCGAGGCTGCACGACGGGATGCACGGTGGCAGGTCGCGGCGATTGCGGCCTGCCTGCTGCGCGTGCGGGTGACGGCGGACTCGCAGCCCGTTTTTCCGGCCGCGCTCGCGGATCTGCCGATGTCGGAGTGTCCCGCCGCGGCGCGCCCCGCACCGGCCGGGTTCGTCGTCGAGTATTTCCCGGGAGACGCCGATTCGGCGGGCCGACACCGTACGTTCCGGCTCAGCGCGCACGACCAGCCGGTGACGGACAGTGCGCGCTCCTACGAAACGGACGAGTCGATGGTGCTCGTCGAATGGTACGGCCGCGGGAACCGGCGATCGTCGATGGGTGGAGCCTCGGCGATGGAGGCCGTCGCTCAGTTCGCGCGGTGCATCGAGGAGGCCCGTGACACGGCGAGCTCT